>NZ_CP063767.1:0-309102 GCF_015277515.1 Thermophilibacter immobilis
ACCACCATGGGCACCGCACTCGCCTAGTCGACGGAACCAAAGTTATCAACAATCGCTATACTGGAGCGCGTTGTTTTCAACAATCGCGAAAGCGGAGCGAATGGACATCTCACTGGAATCGGAAGCTGACGCCCTGTGGCAAGACGCGATGGACCTTCTCGCCGGGAGAGGGCTGCCCGAGGCCGTCCTCGCGATGCTCAAGAACTGCACACCCTGCCGGATTCAGGACGCGACACTCTATCTCGAGACCCCCATGCGGCTCGTACAAAAGACGGTGTCAAAAAACACGACTGTGGTGGAGGAGTGCCTCTCGGCTGCGGCGTTCGAGCCCGTGCGCTTCGAAATCACCTTCGTTCCCAGCGCATCCATCCCCCTAAACCCACCGACGTCCTCCATGTCGCGCGAGGAGGCCAGCAGGTGGGCCACCGAGACGCAGCGTCCGATGCCCACTACGAGGGCGAGGCGGGCCCTGGGTGACTCGTCCCTCGTGTGGGAGGAGGCAGCGGGCGAGGAGGTGGCACCGCGGCGGCACAAGAAGAACCCCCTCGTGGAAGACATCCCCGAGGCGACCTCCAAGCTCACCTTCGAGCGCTTCGTCTGCGGCGAGGAAAACGAGCTCGCCTACCAGGCCTCCCTCCAGGTGGCCAACGGCGTGAACAGCACCTACAACCCCCTCTTCATCTACGGAAAGAGCGGACTGGGAAAAACCCACCTCCTGCGCGCGATCCAGAACTACATAGCCCAGAGCGACCCCTCGCGCCTATGCGCCTATCGCGACGCCTCCTCCTTCATAACCGACTATACCGAGGCCATGCGCCACAACGAGCGCTCGGCTGCATCGGTCCTGCGCCAGAACTACGAGGACATCGACGTCCTCATCATCGACGACATCCAGAAGATGGCGGGCAAGGCCGGGACGGTGGGCTTCTTCTTCGACACCTTCAACGCGCTCATCAGCAACGGCAAGCAGATCGTGCTCGCCGCCGACAGGACACCCGCCGAGCTCGGCATGGGCAAGGACGGGTTCGATGAGCGCGTCACGAGCCGCCTGAGCTCGGGGTTCATCACCCCCGTGCAGGTCCCCAGCTACGAGCTCAAGCTGCGCCTCATCGAGACCTTCTGCCGCCGTATGCGTGAGGACGCGCGGCGCGAGAACGTCCGAGGGCTCGACGGGGTCGTGCCCGATGAGGTGCGCGGCTACATGGCCGAGCGGGCGGGGGCCAATATCCGCGTGATCGAGGGCTTCTGCCAGAGATGCCTCTACGCCGCCACGGAGACCGAGGAGCGCGGCGGCGCGCTCGGAAGAGACAAGGTAGATGCGCTCGCCAAGGAATGCTGGCCATCCAACAAGCGCAGCTTCTCCATCGAGGACGTGCAGAAGGCGGTCGAGGCCTACTACGACATCGACCATGCGAGTCTCGTGAGCGGAAAGCGCAAGAAGGAGATCGTGGTGCCCCGTCACGTGGCCATCTGGCTCTCCCGCGAGCTCTGCGACCGCACACTCGCCGACATCGGGGACCACTTCGGAGGCAGGAGCCATGCGACTGTCAAACACAGTATAAAGGTCGTCGAGGACGCCAAGAAGGAGGATCGCGCATTCTACGACCAGGTCATGCAGCTCAAGGAGGCCATCATAGGAAACTCCTAGAGTGCGCCCGCGCACGGGGCAAGCCTGTCGACAAGCGCGTAGAAAAGGCGTCGGAAGAAGGTCACAACCACCTCCGCCGTGTAGAGAAGCTTTTCAACAAGGAGCGCGATGTTGAGAGTGGATAAGAAAGGGACGTCATCGGAGGTACACCAGAAGGGATCCCCACCACGCGAATCGCTGACTTGTGACCTTATTGACAGACTCTATTATTACTACTGCTCTTATTTACTTACTAAGTACCTATAGAAAGGGCTCCCATGAAGTTCACCGTAAGCCAGTCCTCACTCATGAAGGCCCTCACCGTGGTATCGAAGGGCATGGGAACCAACTCAACGCTCCCCATCCTCTCGGGCATCTACATCAGGGCCCAGGAGGGCACCCTCGAGTTCCAGACCAACAATCTCACCATCTCGATCCGCCACCTCATCCCCGCCAACGTCGAGGAGGAGGGCGAGACCGTGGTCTCTGGGAAGGTCGTCACCAACATCGTCAAGGCCCTCGCCGACGCGGCGGTCACCTTCGAGGGCACGGACAGGACTCTGCAGATTTCGTGCGAGAAGTCGACCTTCCGCCTCAACACTCTGAGTCCCACCGACTGGTCCGCCTTTCCCGAGCTTGAGCCTGACAAGACCATAGAGCTCCCGAGCGCTCTGCTCTCGCAGATGGTTGACATGGTCTATCGTGTGACCTCTCGGGAGACCTCGCGTCCCATCCTGCAGGGCATCCTCCTGACCGTCGAGGACAACACCATCCGCCTTGTGGCCACTGACTCCTTTCGCCTGGCGGTCTGTGACTCGTCCGTCGAGTCCGAGGCGGGGGAGAAGTTTCGCGCCATCGTGGGGGGCACCGTCTTCCACGACGTGCTCACCATGCCCTCCCTCACGGACACCATTCAGATAGGTACGGCAGACAGCCAGATCGTCTTCACCTTTGGCACCACCACGTTCGTGTCCCGCCGCATCGAGGGAAACTTCCCCGACTACAAGCAGCTGCTTCCCGCGAGCTGCGGCACGGCGGTGGGGATCGACGCGGCGGAGTTCTCCGCCGCGCTCAAACGCGTCTCGGTCATCGCCCTCGCCAACGCCTCCGTGCGCTTTGACGTGGACCCGGACGCCTCCTTCATGCGCCTCTCGGCGCGCTCTCCCGAGCAGGGGGAGTCCTCCGAGGCCCTCCCCGTCGAGGTCGAGGGGCAGGGACTCTCCATCGCCCTCAACTATCACTACGTCTTTGACTGCGTGAACGCAGTGGCGGGTTCCAACGAGCTCCGCCTCGAGCTCCAGGGGCCCACCCAGCCGGGCATCTTCAAGTGCAACGGGCCCGTCAACTACCTCTACCTGCTCATGCCCGTCCGCCTCTAGGGACAATGTCGTGGGACTTTTCGTACAGGAGCTCTCGCTCGTGGACTTCAGGAGCTTCGGACACCGCGAGATGGCGCTCGGGCCCCTGACGACGGTCCTCGTGGGCCCCAATGCGACGGGCAAGACCAACACGGTCGAGGCCCTGCAGATGCTCACGGCCGGGTCGTCGTTTCGCCGTCCCACCCCGCGCCAGCTCGTGCGCGAGGGAGCCCCGGCGGCATGCATAGGCGCGCGGCTCGCGGGCGACGGCCGGGTCGTCGACGTGCGCTGCGACGTGACGCCTACGCGCCGCCAGTTCTCGCGCAACGGCAAGAAGTGCCAGGCTTCGGACGTCGCGGGCACGCTCATGAGCGTGCTCTTCTCGCCGGACGACCTCTCGCTCGTCAAGCGCGGGGCGTCGCATCGCCGCGACGAGGTGGACGACTTCGGCCGTCAGGCCAATCGGGGCTACGCCAACGTGCTCGTTGCCTACCAGCGTGCCGTCGAGCAGAGAAACCGCCTACTCAAAGATGAGCACCCTGACCTCGACCTGCTCGACGCCTGGGACTCCTCGGTGGCGCTCGGGGGAGCCACGCTGCTCGCCGCCCGCCTCAGGCTCTTCTCGCGCCTCGCCCAGAAGACGACGCGCGTCTACGAGGAGATCTCCGCGGGAGAGCCGCTCGTGTGCGCCTACCTCTGCACCCTCGGCCCTGCGGTGAAGGGCCTCTCAAAAGACGAGCTGAGAGACCTGTTCGCCGAGAGGCTCGCCGCCGCGCGCGAAGAGGACCTGCGACGCGAGCAGACGACGGTGGGGCCGCATCGAGACGACGTTACTTTTCTCATTGACGGTCGAGACGCGCGGGCTTTTGGCTCCCAGGGCCAGCAGCGCTCGGTCGCGCTCGCGCTCAAGATGGCCCAGGTCGAGCTCTGCGCCGAGATCGTGGGGGAGCGGCCCCTCCTGCTTCTCGATGACGTGATGAGCGAGCTCGACCTGTCGCGGCGCGAGGCAGTGACTCGCTTCGTCCAGCGTGGCATACAGACCGTAATCACGACCACGAACCTCGGCTACTTTTCGCCCGATCTGCTCGAAGCGGCGGAGGTGGTGAGATTTGGTGAGTGAGGACCACGCGGCGCGCCGACCCGCGCAAAGCGAGCTCGAGGCCGAGATCCTGCGGTGCCAGGCCAACGCCGGGCCGCTCGCCGACGTGCTCGCGACGTATCTCTCCTCGCCCGCCACCACGGACAAGGTCGCGAGCTCCCATGCGGCCGCGCGCGCGTGGTACGCGGTAAACGGCGACATTGAGCGCGGTCACACGGCAGGGCTCTTCGTGCGCGTCCCCAAGCGCGCGGGCGGCCTGCCCGTCCTGATTGTCTACGTGGACTCCAAGGCCCGCGCCACCGACTTCTCGGCCAACAGGGAGATCTACCTCGCGCGTCTCTCCCGCGCGGGGCTCGAGTTCGAGGAGCTCGAGTTCAGGCTCTCCAAGCGGCCCGTGAGCCTGCGGCCCGGCACCGTGCATACAGCGCTATCCGAACCCGCCCCTGAGCCGCCTCCGCTCGACCCGCGCGACGACGAAAAGATTGAGCTCCTCTGCGCGTCTCTGCCCGAGTCTCTCCGCAAAAGCGTCTCTCGGGCCATGAGCGCGTCGTATCGTCTCGAGCGCGCCAGACAGAGCGGAAATGATGAATAAGGCCCGAGAGGCCTTCTCACAGCCTTACAAGCAGTATCATGAACACATTTGGGTCATTGTTTCCCTTGATCTAATAAAAAGAGAAGCGCGCGAGCGCATGTCTAAGGACGCCCATTCGGCGAGGAGAGGATAGCGCGTGGCGAAGAAGAACGATCACGAGTACGGCGCGAGCGAGATCAAGATTCTTGAGGGGCTCGAGGCCGTGCGCAAACGTCCCGGCATGTACATCGGGACGACCTCCGCGTCGGGTCTGCACCACCTCGTGTGGGAGGTTGTGGACAACTCGGTGGACGAGGCCATGGCCGGTGCCTGCACCAAGATCAAGGTGAGCGTCCACCCGGACAACTCCGTCACCGTGGAGGATAACGGCCGCGGAATCCCCGTGGATAAGCACCCCGTCAAGAAGATTCCCACGCTCGAGGTCGTTCTCACGATTCTGCACGCGGGTGGCAAGTTCGACAACAATGCCTACAAGGTCTCGGGCGGCCTACACGGCGTGGGCGTCTCGGTGGTCAACGCCCTCTCCAAGAAGCTGGTCGCGCAGGTCAAGCGTGACGGCAAGATCTACGAGCTCACCTGCGAGCGCGGAAAGACCACCCAGAAGATGAAGCAGGTGGGGACCTCCAAGGCTACAGGAACGATCATCACTTTCTGGCCTGACGACGAGATCTTCGAGACGACCACCTACAACTACGACACCCTGCACGACCACCTGCAGGAGACTGCCTTCCTCAACAAGAACCTCAAGATAGTCCTCACCGACGAGCGCGAGCTCACGCCGCGCACCGACGAGTTCTGCTACGCGGGCGGCATCATCGACTTCGTCAAGTTCCTGAACGACGGCAAGGAGATCCTGCCGGGGCTCTCCAAGCCCATCTACTTCGAGGGCCACTCGGACTCGGGCGCGCCCGAGTCCCAGATCGGCGAGGTCGAGGTGGCTCTGCAGTGGAACACCGGCTATTCCGAGCACACGCTCTCGTTTGCCAATGACATCTACACCGAGGAGGGAGGTATGCACCTCGAGGGCTTCCGCACGGCTCTCACCAAGGTGGTCAACGACTATGGTCGCAAGACCAACGTCATCAAGGAGAAGGACGCCAACCTCACTGGCGACGACATTCGTGAGGGACTCACCACGGTCCTCTCCGTCAAGCTGCCTGACCCTCAGTTCGAGGGGCAGACCAAGGCCAAGCTCGGAAGCTCCTACATGCGCACGCTGACCAATCGGGTCGTCGCGGCGGGGCTCGCCGAGTACCTTGAGGAGCACCCCAACCAGGCCAAGGAGATTCTCAAGAAGGCCTCGAGCGCCGCCAGGGGCCGCCTCGCCGCCCAGAAGGCGCGCCAGGCCACGCGCAGGAAGAGCCTGCTCGAGAGTGCCGCTCTTCCTGGAAAGCTTGCTGACTGCTCGGTGCGCGACGCCGAGATGACCGAGCTTTTCATCGTCGAGGGCGACTCCGCCGGCGGCTCGGCCAAGGACGGGAGACGTCGCGATATCCAGGCGATACTTCCCCTGCGCGGCAAGATTCTGAACGTGGAGCGCGTGGGTGACCACCGCGCCTTTTCGTCCGACACCATCCAGTCGCTCATCACCGCCATCGGGACGGGTGTTACCACGAGTGCCGGCGACACCACGGAGTTCGACCTCTCTAAGGCGCGCTACCACAAGATCATCATCATGACGGATGCCGACGTCGACGGCGCGCACATTCGCATCCTCTTGCTCACGTTCTTCTACAAGTACATGCGACCGCTGCTTGACGCAGGCTATGTGTACGTGGCCTGCCCGCCCATCTTTGGTGTCAAGGTGCGCAACAAGATCCACTACGTCTATCCCAACGGTCGCCAGGCAGAAGACGAGATCCTACGTGACACCATCGTGTCCTTGGGCCTCAACCCCGACGAGGGCGATGACGTTGCCGAGGCCGGCAAGGTGACCAAGAAGCGCAAGGGCTACACCGTGCAGCGCTACAAGGGCCTGGGCGAGATGGACCCCAAGCAGCTCTCGTCCACGACCATGGATCCCAAGACGCGCATCCTGCAGCGGGTAACCATAGAGGACGGGGCCGCCGCCGACCGCGCGGTGCGCGAGCTCATGGGCAGCCAGGTCGAGTACCGCCGCGCCTACATCGAGAAGCACGCCCACGACGCCCGCTTCCTTGACGCCTAGACGCCTAGAGAACCACTAACACCCACAGATACGCAGAGGCGGCGTACGCGCCGCCCCAAGAAGAGAGGTCATGCGTGGCTGACGACAACAACAACGACTCCGAGGGCATGCCCGACGACCTGAAGCGCCTTCTCGCCCGCGCCGAGCAGGGAGATGACGGCTCCGCGCAAGCCTACGACGAGGCCGCGTCCGGCGACGAGGACGAAGACGACGAGGAGCTCGAGGAGAGCTTCGGCGAGAACACCCGCGGCGCCGACGCCGGCGAGACGGACATCAACGGGGGCACGCTACAGGTCTCCGAGTTCGGCCAGGAGATGAAACAGAGCTTCATTGAGTACTCCATGTCCGTCATCACCGCGCGCGCCCTGCCCGACGTGCGCGACGGCCTGAAGCCGGTCCACCGGCGCATCCTGTACGCCATGAACGAGTCCGGCATCTTCCCCAACCGCCCCCACAAGAAGAGCGCGTGGACGGTCGGCGAGGTCATCGGCAAGTACCACCCGCACGGGGACACCGCCGTCTACGACACCATGGTCCGCATGGCCCAGTGGTTCTCCATGAGGACGCCGCTCATCGACGGGCACGGCAACTTCGGCAACATCGATGGCGACGGCGCGGCGGCCATGCGCTACACCGAGAGCCGACTGGCCAAACCCGCCATGGATCTTTTGCGCGACCTCCAGAAGGACACGGTCAACTGGCAGCCCAACTACGACGAGTCTCTCGCCGAGCCCGTCGTGCTTCCGAGCCGCTTCCCCAACATCCTGGTGAACGGCTCGTCGGGCATTGCCGTGGGCATGGCCACCAACATGCCCTCTCACAACCTCTCCGAGGCCATCGAGGCAACCTGCGCCTTCATCGATAACCCCGACATCACGGTCGACGAGCTCATGGGTATCATGCCCGGGCCCGACTTCCCCACGGGAGCCATCATCATGGGCTCCGACGGCATCCGCGAGGCCTACGAGACCGGGCGCGGCTCCATCATGATTCGCGCCAAAGCCCATGTGGAGGCTACCAAAACCGGCCGTTCGCGGCTTGTCTTCACCGAGATTCCCTATCAGGTGAGCAAGGGGACCCTGCAGGAGCGCATCGCCCAGCTGGTCAACGAGAAGCGCCTCGAGGGCATCTCGGACATGCGCGACGAATCCACGCAGAAGGGCCTGAGGCTCGTCATCGAGCTCAAGAAGGGGACCATCCCCGAGGTCGTGCTCAACAACCTCTACAAGTTCACCTCGTTGCAGACCACGTTTGGCGTAAACAACCTTGCCCTGGTCAACGGCGTGCCCAAGTGCCTGTCGCTACGCGAGATCCTGAGTCACTACGTGGACCACCAGGTCGAGGTCGTGACCCGCCGGACCAGCTACGACCTCAAGAAGGCCCAGGACCGCGCGCACATCCTCGAGGGCTACCTCATGGCCCTCGACCACATCGACGAGGTCATCCACATCATTCGCTCCTCTCAGACCGACACCGAGGCGAGCCGGCGGCTCATCGAGCGCTTCGGCTTCTCGCCCGAGCAGACCTCGGCCATCCTCGAGATGCGCCTGCGCCGCCTGACCGGCCTGGAGCGCAACAAGATTGAGGAGGAGCTCGCCGGTCTGCGCAAGGCGATCGCCTACTACGAGGACCTCCTCGCCCACGAGGAGAAGATCCTGGGCGTCATCAAGGAGGAGATGCGCGAGATAGCGCGCAAGTTCGGCGACAAGCGCCGCACCGAGATCTCCCAGGCCGCCCGTGATCTCGACGTGGAGGACCTCATCGCCGACGAGGACATGGTCGTCACGATCACCCACGCGGGCTACATCAAGCGCATTCCCGTGGCCACCTACCGCTCGCAGAAGCGCGGCGGCAAGGGCGTCCAGGGCCTCTCGCTCAAGGACACCGACTTCGTCGAGGACCTCTTCGTGGCGCGCACTCACGACTACGTGCTGTTCTTCACCAACTTCGGCAAGGTCTACCGCCTCAAGGTCCACGAGCTGCCCATCGGCAGCCGCCAGGCGCGCGGCAATGCGATCGTAAACGTGCTCGCGCTCGCCGAGGGCGAGCGCACGCGGGCGGTTATCACCTGCCGCGAGTTCCCCGCCGACGAGTACCTCATGTTCGCCACTAAGAGGGGCATGGTGAAGAAGACCGCCATGAGCGAGTACGACCGCTCGCGCCGCGACGGCGTGATTGCCATCCACCTCAGGGCCAACGACGAGCTCGTCAACGTCCGACGCGTGCGCGCCGACGAGAAGGTCATTCTCTGCTCTTCGGACGGCAAGGCCATCCTCTTCGACGAGGCGCAGGTGCGCCCGATGGGTCGCGACACCGCTGGAGTGCGTGGCATCACCCTCAAGGGCGATGCTTCTATGCTGGGCATGGAGGTATCTAACGGCAACGGCGACCTGTTCGTGATCACGGAGAACGGCTACGGAAAGCGCACGCCCGTCTCGGAGTACCCCGAGCACAAGCGCGGCGGCCAGGGCGTCTACACCATTGCGATGACGTTGCGCAAGGGTAACCTCGTGGCCTGTCGCGTGGTGGGCCCGCAGCACGAGCTCATGATCGTCTCGGTTGAGGGTGTGATGATCCGCGTGAAGTCCGGCGACGTCTCGTGCCTAGGCCGCTCAACGCAGGGCGTTAAGGTCATGAACATGGCCGAAAACGACCATGTGAGCGCCGTGGCCCGCATGGTGGCCCACAAGAAAAAGGCGGCCGTCGCGCGCGACGAGAGCCAGGGCGCGCTCGACCTCGCCGCTGCGGGTGCCAAGGACGCCGACGTGGTCGATGCCGTGGACATCGGCGGCGAGGAGCAGCTTGACGAGGAGCTTCTCGACGAGGACGACGAGTAGGCTCACAAGTCCATGGTCCGAGCGTGCGGCGGCTCCCTATACGGGAGCCGCCGCGTGGCCGTTGGGGCAGATTCCGTGCCAAGTACAACTCGCTCGGGCAGGGGCGTCTCATGCATGGAAACGGGTACGGCTATGGTTCCACGGAGCTCCTCATTGGGCTCCTGACGCTCGTTCCCATCCTCATCGGATTCGCCGTCCTCTACCTCGTGGTGAGGTGGGCCGCTCGTGACGGCGTCGGCGACGCCCTCAAGCGTCGTGACAAAGAGCGGGGGCAGCGTACGGGCGAAGGCGACGGTCCACGTCTGCCGTAGCGTCTTCCGGGGCGGCGCAACCGCTCAAGAATCGGAGTACAGGGCACAAATCGGGGGCCGTTGATGTGCCACGGCCCCCGATTCATGTGCAAAGGCGAGGTTTCTCTGCCTTAGGTGGGAATTTCCGAGCACAAGAGGTACTACCACAAGAAGGGACTACGAGGTCCCGTCGTGCTCCTCGTGGGTCGCGTTGAAGTCCTCGGGCGAGAGGTTCTCCACGAAGGCGTGGAACTCCTCGAGCTCGTGAGCCTCCTCGTCCTTCTCCACCCCCCGAAAGTCGGGCATCGCTGCGGTCGTGAGCACGGACTCGTCTGCGTAGATGGGGGCCTGGGTGCGCACCGCGAGCGCTATCGCGTCAGATGGGCGCGCGTCCACGTAGACGGTCTCGCCCGTCTCCGACATGAGCTCGAGCTGGGCGAAGAACGTGGTGCCCGCCACGGACATGATGCGGACGCTCAGGCATCGCGCCCCCAGCGCGGAGATGGTCGACTCGAGGAGGTCGTGCGTCATGGGCCGACTCCCGGGCTGGGTCTCGACTCCCATGGAGATGGCGCTCGCCTCGACGGCCCCGATGCGAATGGGAAGATGGAGCGCGACCTCGTCGCCGTGCTGGTCGTGGGTGCGGAGAATCAGCAGAGAGGCCACGGGGCCCCCTCCCACGACGATGCTCTCTACGTCCATTTTCTTCAGCGGCATGGCTGTATCTCCCTTCTCTCTGGTCGCCTATCCTACCCAAAAGGAGCCGGATGGCAACTTCGGGACAGCAATCCGAAAGAAAATGTAAAAAGGCGTTGACCGCCCGGGGTCAGGACGGTAGTATATCTCCTTGCGTTGGGCCTGTAGCTCAGTTGGTTAGAGCGTCCGGCTGATAACCGGGAGGTCACAAGTTCGAACCTTGTCAGGCCCACCACTTTCCTGACAATAGTCGCCCCAGCGTTAGCCGAGTCGCCGCTGGGGCGATTATTATTTTGTCGCGCGACACGGGGACGTAGCTCAGCTGGGAGAGCGCGGGCTTTGCAAGCCTGAGGTCGTGGGTTCGAACCCCATCGTCTCCACCATTTTTGGGTATCTCACGAATTAGGCCCTCGGGCACGATTAGCCGTCCCATGCTCATAATCTGATAGCTGCGGCAGAGGAAAACATCCCGTTCATTGCCACACCCCTTACTTTTAAGCACCATATCCGACAAGAACGCCTGACGATTCCACGAGGTTCGGACGCTGCTATAATAGTTAACAACTTCTAACTTTTAGTAGAGAAGGGAGCCAGCCTATGGCAAACAGAATCTTCCAGAACACGAGAAAACCCGTGGGGACCCTGGGACGGATGATGCTCAAGGGCATGAACACGGGACACGCCCCTCTTGCGAGCTGGGGCTTCTCCTATCTGGACCTTCGTCCGGGCTCCCACATCCTCGACGTGGGCTGCGGAGGCGGCGCCAACATCGCAAAGATGCTGGCAGACGTCCCTCAGAGCACCGCGGACGGCCTGGACTACTCCGACGAGAGCGTCGCCTACAGCAAGAAGACCAACGCGGCCCATCTTGGCCCGCGCTGCACCATCCGCCAGGGAGACGTCGCCTGTCTGCCCTATCCTGACCATGTCCTCGACTACGTGACCGCCTTTGAGATCATCTACTTCTGGCCGGACCTGGACACCGCCTTCGCGGAGATCTCTCGCGCGCTCAAGCCCGAAGGGGAGCTCTTCATCTGCTGTGAGGAGGATGACCCCTCCGACACCACCTGGACGGACCGCATCGAGGGGATGACGGTATACGCCGCCCATGACCTCGAGGGGCGGCTCCTGCGCCAGGGGTATCAGAGCGTTCAGATTCATCACCATGCCGAAAAGGGCTGGATGTGCCTGACGGCGGTGAACCCCTAGCCGTCTTGCCCTGCGCTATCATGGCGGGAAGGGGCGATAAGGGTGATCGAGGGGAGCCACAAGGTGCCGCAGAGCAGTGATTCCGCACGTCAGACGGGTGTCTCGCGCAAGACCGACGAGCTTGCGAGCGCACTTCTGGGAGACGCGCTCGATCTTCTCGCCTCGGGCGAGGCGTTCGAGGCGCTTCTTGCCGTGCAGGACGCCGCCGGCGTCGCGGCGAGCTACGAGTTCGTCGACGACGGCCCGGAAGCCTGCCTCGAGGGTGCCCGCGACCGCGTGCGCTCCCTCGCACGCGCCCAGGGCGACAAGGACGCCCACCTCGGCGCCCCCGTCCGCTACGCGCTCGTCTACGAGGGCGCCGTCGAGGACGAGGAGCAGGGGGCCTTCGTCGACGCCCTGCTCCTGGAGTTCGGCGAGCGCGGCTATGCGGCGTACTCGGCCTTCTCCCTCATAGGGGGCCAAGGCATGGGTGACGGATTCTCCTGGACCGACCCCGCTCCCGCCGGAGAGATGGAGCCTCTGCTGTAGATGCTGCGAGCGGAGGCGTTTCTTTCCTGCCCGTGCTCCGGCGCGGTATACTAGTCCGGTTATAGAAAAGAACGACCACCCGAACCGAGAGGGTCCTATGCGTCAGGAGAACATCCGCAACATCGCCATCATCGCCCACGTCGACCACGGCAAGACCACCATGGTCGACCAGATGCTCAAGGCGACCGACGCCTTCCGCGAGAATCAGCAGGTTCAGGAGCGCGTGCTCGACTCCAACGACCAGGAGCGCGAGCGCGGCATCACGATTCTTGCCAAGAACATCTCCATCGAGTACCACGACGTGAAGATCAACGTCATCGACACGCCGGGCCACGCCGACTTTGGCGGCGAGGTCGAGCGCGTGCTGCGCATGGCCGACGGGGCCCTGCTGCTCGTGGACGCAGCCGAGGGCCCCATGCCCCAGACCCGCTTCGTCCTGCGCCACGCCATCGACGCCGGCCTGGCCATCATGATCGTGGTCAACAAGATCGACCGTGACGGTGCCCGCCCCGAGGAGGTCGTCAACGGCTCCCTCGACCTCATGATGGACCTCGGAGCCACCGACGAGCAGCTCGAGTTCTCCATGGAGCACGTGATCTTTGCCTCTGCGGTCAACGGGTTCGCCCGTCTCGCGCCCGATGACGGCAACGATGACATGTACCCTCTCCTGGACATGATCGTGGACGGCCTCCCGGCGCCCGAGGCCGACCCCGACGGCCCCCTCGCCATGCAGTGCGTGACCGTGGACCACTCCAGCTACGTGGGGCGCATTGGCATCGGTCGCATCTATTCCGGCACCATTCACGACGCGGACAAGATCCTCGTGGTCAAAAATGACGGTAGCCGCGCCATGAGCCAGGTCAAGCAGCTCTTCACCTTCGACTACCTGGGGCGCAAGGAGTGCAGCGAGGTCAAGGCCGGAGACATAGCCGCCCTGGTGGGCGTCGACTCCACCGACATCGGCGACGTCTACACCGACCCCGACAACCCCGTCGAGCTCGAGCCCATAGAGATTGACCCACCCACCCTCTCCGTCATCTTCGAGCCCTCGACCTCGCCGCTTGTGGGCCGCGAGGGAGACATCGTCGGAGCCCGCCAGCTCAAGGAGCGGCTCACGACGGAGCGCGAGAACAACGTCACCATGCGCATCGAGGAGCTGCCCGACAAGACCGGCATCGAGGTTGCGGGCCGCGGCATCCTGCACCTCTCGGTCCTCATGGAGGCCATGCGCCGCGAGGGCTTCGAGTTCCAGGTGGGTCGCCCGCGCGTCCTGTTCAAGAAGGACGAGAACGGCACCCTTACGGAGCCCGTGGAGCAGTCGGTCGTCGAGTGCGCCGGGGAGTACTCCGGCAAGGTCATCGAGGTCTTTGGCAACGCGGGCGGAACCATGACGAGCATGGAGACGGGGACCGCCCAGACGCACCTCGAGTTCAAGATTCCCACTCGCGGCATCATGGGCCTCAAGAACCGCATCCTGAACGTCACCCACGGTGATGCCATCTTCTACCATACGTTCCTTGAGTATGGTCCCTATGTCGGCGAGCTCGGCGTCCGTCAGAACGGCGCTATGATCTCCATGTCCACCGAGAAGGCCGTGGCCTATGCCCTGGGCACCCTTCAGGAGCGCGGCGCTCTCTTCGTGGGCCCGGGCGACGAGTGCTACGAGGGCATGCTCGTCGGCGAGCGCAGCAAGCCGGGCGACATGGTCGTCAACATCGCCCGCACCAAGAGCCTGGGCAACCAGCGCTCCTCAACCGCCGACATCGCCGTTCAGCTCACGCCTCCGCGTTCCTTCACGCTCGAGGAGGCCCTCGAGTACATCATGGAAGACGAGCTCGTGGAGGTTACGCCCCGAAGCGTCCGCCTGCGCAAGCGACTTCTCACCGAGACCGAGCGGCGTAAGTGGTCCGTGCGCAACGGCAAGGTCAACAAGTAAGAGACAGGACAACGGCCCGATGCGCCGCCGGTGAGAATTGCTCGTCGGCGGCGTTTTTATCGTCCGCCGGCTCTCGTGTCTAAGGACCAAACAATGGTAAATTTTTTTATGTACGTTTTGATTCGACATAAAGATTCCATCCAGCTGAGAAACCCCTGCTGAGCCATCGGCGAGCATGGGTCTGATGGAAGGCTCGAGGCCAAGCGATTCGATCGGAGAAACCTCGTTTTCATTGATTCGATCAATCGTTGCCGAGACCCGTCTCGCAAGGCGGGTTGACCTCGCAAGCGCGTCGCCCGGTAAGCGAATGGGCCCATCCTGAACAAGCGGCTCCCGTTGCTGGATAAGAGCGTCGGGGAGCTGGGGAACGAACTCAAACCTAAAACTCTGACGACCTACTTGCTGCGACGGACGATGCGGGTGCCCTTGGTGAGGTGCCTCATGCGCCCCGCTACGCGTGGGCCCAAGTTAACGTCGGTGGGTGAGAGCACGTTGTAGCGAAGAGACCACCGCCGCAGCGTCACGGTCACGCACACGCACAGCGCGGCGCCCCAGAGCTTTTCGATTGAGGTTCCCACCACGGCCAGGTAATACGTTGCCGCCCCAGCGAGCGCGCACAGCGCGTAGTAGTTGCTCGGCCTGAAGATGCGGGGGACGTCGCCAAGAAAGACGTCGCGCAGCATGCCTCCGCCCACGCCGGTTATGGTGCCCATGAGGATGGCGGAGACGGGAAGAAGACCGTGGACCACGGCCTTGTCGGTGCCCATGAGGGCGAACAGGCCCACCGAGACTATGTCCACCCACTCGATCAGCGCGGGGAAGCGATCGAACGGCCCGGGAAAGAAGAACGCAAGAAGAGCCGTGGCTACGACGGCAACGATCGCGTAGGGCGAGTCGAGCATGTAGACCCCGCCCGTTTGCATCATCATGTCGCGTATGAGCCCTCCACCAAGGCCGCAGAGAATCGCGAGCCCCACGAAGCCTACCGGGTCGAGCCGGCGCTCCCGCGCAACGAACACGCCGGAGATGGCGCCGACCACTACGGAGGCGAGGTCAAGCCATGCGGGCAGAGACATCGCAACGGCGTCGGGGGTGGTAGTCGAGAAGAGCTCAAGCACGGCGTCTCCCTGGTTTCTTCTTAATTGAGGAATCAATCATCTGTGCATGGTAGCGCGTCGCGCACCAAGAAAAAGCGGGGATTGGCACTCCCCAAAAAGGTGGTCTTACGCTATACTGACCGCTGCGGTATTCCATGGAGAGTTGTCCGAGCGGCCGAAGGAGCACGATTGGAAATCGTGTAGGCGCCTAAAGCGTCTCCAGGGTTCAAATCCCTGACTCTCCGCCAGAACTTATTCGTGGCGCCTTCGGGCGCCACGTCACCCTTCGGAGGGGTGGCAGAGCGGTTGAATGCGGCGGTCTCGAAAACCGTTTACCCCTTTCAGGGGTACGAGGGTTCGAATCCCTCCTCCTCCGCCATTGACTGAACAGGCCGGCCCCTCGGGGTCGGCTTTTTTCTGAAGCTCGTGAAAGATTGGGGAGCTCCTGCCCCGAGGTAGGTCCTTGTAGCGCGATGGTAACAAACAAAGAGCAGAAAATCGGGGTACGCTATAGAAATCGCTAGATCCTCCCATTAGAAAGGGGATTTTTAGATGGTGACAGAAAACGAGCTCGAGGGCTTCAGGAGAGACCGCTACTTTGCGCGCTCCTGGGCGCTTCTTACGAGGGACAAGGGCTGGATAAAGCCCGTACTGCTCCTGACCCTGGCTATGCTCGTCCCCTTTGTGGGATGGCTGGGGCTTCTTGGGTATGCTGCCGAGTGGGCACGTCTCACGGCATGGGGCGTCAACTCCGCTCCCAAGCAGAAGGGCGTGCGTGTCGGTGAGTGCATAGCGAGCGGCTGGCGCGTCTTTTTGGTCCTCCTCGTCTGGGGCATCGGCATGGGCGTCATCGGCTGGATCGTGGGCACGGTTCCCCTGCTGAACGATCTGCTCTCCTTCGCATGGTCGATCTTCTGCGTCTTTTTGGGGTTGGTGACTATCGTGGCCTCGCTGCGCGCCACCATCTACCAGAAGTTCGGCGCGGGCATGCGCCTCAAGACCATCTGGGAGATGGCCTCCCATGACGCGGGTGGCCTCATCAGGATCATTGGGATGCAGATCATCGGGGGCGCCATTGTGGGCGTGGTGACCTTCTTCATCCTCCTCACGGCGTTCATGAGCGTCATGCCGCACATCGTGTACGTGGTGGACATGTTCACCGAGTACGACTACCTGATGTCCTCTTCGATGCGGCAGTCGCTCATCATTGAGCTTGTCACCACGTTCCTCTCGTCCATGGGGCCTGCCATCCTCGTGATGGCGCTCCTTGAGAACTTCGCCGGCGTCCTGCTCAGCCTGCTCTCCTACACGGCGGTAGGCCTGTGGATGCGTCAGTTCAACGTGCCCCTCTGGGGCCGCGACGAGGACCCGCTCCCTCCGTTCCTAATGGACCCGCGGGAGCAGCAGGGCAGCTATCAGCAGCCGCCGCAGCCCGGGTACCAGCCAGCTGGCCCTGGCGACGGCAACGGCTCTCAACCTCCCGCGCAGCCCCAGCCTCAGGCACCCGCGGCCCCGGCTCCGGCCGCTCCGATGGCTCCCGCTCCGCTTGCTATGCCCGCTCCCGCACCCGATCCCGAGCCGCCCGTGAGCGGCGCGCCCGCGCCTGCGCCTCAGAGCGCTCCCGTCGAGAAACCTGCGCAGGACGAGGTTCCGGTTCCCGGCGAGGGCGAGCCTCTAGGCTCCTCCGATGAGATCATTGAGGTCACGCCCCTCGCGGTCGCTCCCACCTCGGAGCTGCCGACCCCCAGCGAGGAGCCGTCAGCCCCGGAGCCGCCCGCAGAGGGCGATAATCCCATCGAAGAGACGCCCGTACCTGACGGAGATGTTCCCGAGGGTGGCTCGAGCCGGCAGTCAACCAAGTAGTCGGCGCACGCACGGTCTTTGAGGGGGGGGGCGGCGGATTTCCGCCGCCCCCTTTCCCTGTGGAACAGTTCCCCTCGCAGGGTAACTCATGGAGAAGTCGTGATGAATTTGTCTGCTGAGGAAACGTGACCAGGCTCCGGACGACCGCGCTTTCTTGGCCATTCCCTCGCTGGTGAAAGCTTGCGGTCATGCTCCGGGAAGATTTCCGGCAGATGGGGTGGGTATGCTTGAGGCAAGGGGATTTGTGGGGAGGTCAGGGGAACTAAGCAGCTCTGTGGTATGATTCTCCATCGAACCTTTCCTGCTCCGGGCGCGCCTTCACCTCCCGGAGCCATGAGCCCAGAGGAGGTGACCACATGAAGGCCTATGAACTGCTGTTCTTTGTCGATCCCACCTGCAACGAGGAGACGCGCGCCGGCGTTATGAAGCGCATTGACGTTGCTATCACCACCGAGGGCGGTGCCGTCGACAGCGTCGAGGACTGGGGCAAGCGCAAGCTCGCCTACGAGATTGACGACCTCACCGAGGGCGACTACACCCTTATCAACTTCCACGCAGATCCCACGCAGATCGCCGAGCTCGACCGAGTTCTGCGCATCAACGACGCTGCGAAGCGTCACATGATCGTGCGCCGTCCGGACAAGGACTAGGCATGGAAAGCAGGACTCGTTCCTGCGCGTGAGAGGCAGTGAGAACATGAGCATCAACAGGGTTAACATTTCGGGCAACCTTACGAGGGATCCCGAGCTTCGCGCAACGGGAAGCGGCACGCAGATCCTTGCGTTCGGTGTCGCCGTGAACGACCGGCGCCGTAACCAGCAGAGCGGCGAGTGGGAGGACGTTCCCAACTTCGTCGACTGCGTTGTCTTCGGCGCGCGCGCCGAACCGCTCTCCCGCTTCCTCTCTAAGGGATCGAAGGTTGCCATCGAGGGCAAGCTTCGCTACAGCTCCTGGGAGACCAAGGACGGTCAGCGACGCAGCAAGCTCGAGGTCGTCGTCGACGAGGTCGAGTTCCTCTCATCGAGGAACCAGCAGCAGGGTGGGGGCGCCCCCGCCAGCCGTCAGGCCCCCTCGTACGCCGCTTCGGCGCCTTCGCCCGCCGCGTCGCAGGGACACGCGAGCCCCGTTCAGACCCCGCCGCCGACCGACGTCTACGACGAGGATATCCCGTTCTAACCACGGGTGGCGTTTGTGCCACCAACAGAAAGGCAACAAGACATGGCTAAGCAGCAGAAGCCGGACTTCCAGCGCCAGCTGCGTCGCAAGTACTGCCAGTTCTGCAAGGAGGACACGGAGTACATCGACTACAAGGATGTGCAGCTCCTCCGCAAGTACATGACGGATCGCGGCAAGATCAAGCCGCGTCGCGTCACTGGCGCCTGCACGCAGCACCAGCACGACATCGCGCTTGCCATCAAGCGCGCTCGCGTGATGGCGCTCGTTCCCTACACCGTTTCCGTAGTATCCAGCCGCGGCGGCCGCAATCGCGGCTAGCGTTGCCCGATTCGAGAGAAGAGCGCGCACGCAATGAGCGTCTGTCCCCATAAGGACTGTCCTCCCGTGCCCAACGGCGCCAAGGGAGTGCAGGATCAAGGCTCTCCGTCCAACACGGGCAACATCGTCCCGTTTGGCGCGCCCGTAAGAGAGAAGCGCCCCGCGCTTCCCTCCTTCGTGGGACTGCTGCTCTGCGCCCTTGGCGGCGCCGTGTCGTCCTCGACGTTTTCCGTCGTGTCCACGGCACTCGTGGGATACGGGTTCGCCGGGGCCTCCGCACGCGGTGGCCTTCGCGATAAGGGCGTGGCCGCTCTGGTCACCCTCGTTCCCGCGCTGGCGCTCAGCCTGCCGCAGGGTGTCGCATCCGCCGTGGGGGCCGTGATCGTGTGTCTCGCCGCCCTCGCGGTGGCCGGCCTGCTCATGGGCAAGAGGATGACGCCAGGCGTCGCCTGCCTCGCGGTGGCGATTCTTGCCGGCTGTCACCTTGGATTGGACGCCCTCGCGGCGCTCGCCCAGGCGACGACGCTCACCGACAGCGTGAAGGAGCTTCTCGACGCCTATGAGCAGCAGCTCGTTGCAGCGTCGTCAGACGTTGCGTTCCAGATACGGGCGGTTCGCGCGCTGCTCGACCTTCTCTGGCCCACGACCTACGTCATAGCAGCCCTGGGGGAGTTCCTCTTTGCCCGCCTCGGCGTATGGCTTGCGGCCGAGCACGAGGAGGCGCTGGCACTCAAGATGCCACGGTTCGTCGACTATGACCTTCCCCTCTGGGTGGTGGCCCTGCTCGTCGCCGACGTCGCCGCGCTCGCCGTGGAGCTCTCCGCTCCCACGCTCCTGCCACAGGGTGTCCTCATGGTTGCGGCCAATCTGGTCATGGCACTGAGGTTCGCCTTCGCGGCGCAGGGAATCGCCGTGCTCGTCTGGTTCATCCGAGACAAGCACCTGAGCAACTTGACCGCGCTTCTCCTGGGCGCGCTGGCGCTCTATCTGGAAATGCAGTTCGTTGTACTGACCATCGCGGGGCTCGTGGACGTTTGGGCCAACTTCCGTCACCTGCAAAGGGGCAAGAAGGCGGACGACGTCCCGGGTACCGCGGAGCAAGACTAGGAGCCGGCGCAAACCGGCTGACCGAAGGAGTTTTCCATGAAAGTCATCCTCTTGGGTGAGCTTCGGGGCAAGGGAGGCGAGGGAGACGTCGTGGACGTCGCCCAGGGCTACGCGGAGAACTTCCTGTTCCCCCACAAGATCGCCCAGCCTGCCACCCCGGGCAACGTCAAGCAGCTCGAGGAGCGCCGCCACAACATCGAGAAGCGCGAGGCCGAGCGCATCGGTGCCGCCGAGGCCACCAAAGCATCCCTTGCGGGCAAGTTTGTGAGCGTCGACGCCAAGATCGGCGAGGAGGGCCAGCTCTTTGGCTCCGTCACCCCCGCCCAGATCGCCGATGCCATCAAGGATCAGCTGGGCATCGAGGTCGACCGGAAGCGCATCGGCCGCGGCAAGGCCATCAAGACCTCCGGCAAGCACGACGTCGAGATCAACCTCTATCGTGAGATCACCGCCAGCGTCAGCGTCTTGGTGGGCGTGACCGAGGAGTCTCTCGCTGAGGCTGAGGAGTCCGCTGAGGCTGAGGTCGAGACAGAGCCTGAGACCCAGGCTGAGGTCACCGCCGAGGCCGCCGAGTAGCCCCGTATCACTTTTCAACATGACCGTATCTGAGCTGGGTTTTTCTACAATAAGCGCAGGTCAGAAAAGATGAGTCCGCGCCCCGGTCGGCCTTGCGCCAACTGGGGCGCAATCTTGAGCTCTTGTAGTGACATGGCTATTTACCTGCACTTTTATCAAGGAATGATGCCTTGGACCCCCTTCTTCTCTTGGGTAGGTACAGGCGTTCGAGGCACCCCCGCTCATTTTGAGAATGTTGATAACTTTCTCGAAGAGGTCACAAAAAAGTTGTTGAAAACGTTGAAAAGTCAGGAAACCGCCGCTCAGGCGGAGCGCCAAATCAGCGTTCTTGTCGAAGACTAAAAGATGCCCGGAGGGCCCTCTTGACAGGGGCGTCCCAACGGGGGATGGTCGCTTCTACGGAGCCGCAGCGCTAAAACGGGCGCACCAATCCGTTGACCCAAACTCCACCGAACCAAGGAGAGAGCGTGGCCGCAGACGACTATGGCGTGAACCCCACCAGGATGACGTCCTCCGTGGATGCCGTCATGCCGCAGGACCCCGAGGCGGAGTCCTCGGTCCTCTCCGCGATGATGATCTCGGCGGAGGCGCTCCAGGAGTGCCTCATCGTGCTGGAGCCGGACGACTTCTACTTTCCCTCCAACCGCACGGTCTTCATGGCCATGCGCGAGATGTTCGAGAAGAATGCGCCGATAGACACTATATCGCTGGCTGACCACCTCAAGAGCACGGGCGAGCTCGAGCGCGTCGGCGGGCGCAGCTTCCTTCTGGGCCTGGGCAACAACTCACTGGCTCTGGTCGGCTGGCGCCGCCACCTCGAGATGCTCCATCGTGACACGACCCTGCGCAAGATGATCAACGCCTCCGCGCAGATCACCGCCCTGGCCTACGACGCCCCGGAGGACACCAAGGAGGTCGTGGATCGCGCCGAGAAGATGCTTCTGGACGTCACCAACCGCGACGTGCACAAAAACGAGCAGTCTCTCGAGGAGATCATGGGCGAGCTCTACGAGGAGCTCGGGGACTTGGCCTCCAACAACGATCAGCCGCTCGGAGTGCTCACGGGCTTTCCCAGAATCGACGAGTGCCTGCTCGGTCTGCGGCCCGGACAGATGGTCGTCATCGGCGCGCGCCCGGGCGTCGGCAAGACCTCGTTCGCGCTCAACCTGGCCACCAACGCGGCCGTCGCGGGCGCGTCCGTGGCGCTCTTCTCGCTTGAGATGTCCAAGGTGGAGATTGCGCAGCGCCTGCTCGCGGCGTGGTCGCGCGTGGGCCTCCAGGAGATTCGCTCGGCGCGCATCAGAAACGAGCAATGGCCCCAGATTCTCGAGGCCACCAACGATCTCTCCCAGCTCGACATCATGATCGATGACACGCCCGGGACCACCGTCACCGAGATTCGCGCCAAGGCCCGCCGCATCCTGCGCGGCAAGGAGCGCGGGATCGTTATCGTGGACTACCTGCAGCTCATTTCGGCCCCATCGGGCGTCCGCCGCGCGGACTCGCGTGCCACCGAGGTCTCCGAGATGAGCCGCGGCATTAAGATCATGGCCAAGGACTTGGGCGTCCCGGTCGTGGCTCTCTCCCAGCTCAACCGCACGGTCGAGAACCGCACGGGCAAGCGTCCCCAGCTCTCCGACCTGCGCGAGTCTGGCTCCATCGAGCAGGACGCCGACATCGTGGCCCTTCTCGACCGGTCGATGAACGAGGATGAGGCCGCGCGCGAGGACCGGCCGGACATGAACGAGACCACCTTCATCATCGCCAAGAACCGCTCCGGAGCCCTGGCCGACGTGCCCCTCACCTTCCTGCCCGGCTCGACCAAGTTCGTCGAGGTGGACAGCTTCCACGATTAGGTTCCCAGAGGGAACCCCGCCTCCTCGCATGCCGTATACTTAGACAAGTATGCGACTTCCACGATGAGAGGGACGGCTATGTCGGCAACAGTGCTCGTGGGTACTCAGTGGGGCGACGAGGGCAAGGGAAAGGTCACGGATCTCATCTCGGGAGACTTCAACGTGGTCTGCCGCTACGCGGGTGGTGCCAACGCCGGGCACACCGTGGTGGCCAACGGCAAGAAGATCGCCCTGCACCAGGTCCCCTCCGGCGTCATGTACAAGGGCACCTACCCCGTGATCGGCAACGGCTGCATCGTGGACCCCGAGGTTCTCCTGGAAGAGATAGACATGCTCGCCGAGCAGGGCATCTCCGCCAAGAACCTCAAGATCTCCGGCAACGCCCACATCGTCATGCCCTATCACAAGGACCTCGACGGCGCGCACGAGAAGAAGCTTGGGGCCAACCTCATCGGCACCACCAAGCGTGGCGTGGGACCCTGCTACATGGACAAGATGAACCGCACCGGCCTGCGCATCCAGGACATGCTTGACGAGAAGATCTTCCGCCAGAAGCTTGACGCCGCGCTCGCCTACACCAATCCCATCCTCGAGAAGGTCTACGGGATGCCCACCTACACCGTGGGGCAGATCTGCGAGACCTACCTGCCCTACGCGGAGCGCATCCGTCCCTACATCGTGGAGAGCTCGCTGTTCCTGAACGAGCAACTCGAGCAGGGAAGGCGCGTGCTGTTCGAGGGCGCCCAGGCCACGATGCTCGACATCGACCACGGCACCTACCCGTTCGTGACCTCGTCAAACTGCACCGCCGGCGGGGCCGTGACCGGCTCGGGCGTGGGCCCCACCAACATCGGTCGCGTCCTGGGCATCGCCAAGGCCTACCTCACGCGCGTGGGCTCGGGTCCGTTCCCCACGGAGCTCTTCGACGAGACCGGCGACCTGCTGGGCGAGGTCGGGCGCGAGTACGGCGTCACCACCGGGCGCAAGCGTCGCTGTGGCTGGTACGACTCCGTGGTGGTCAACTACGCCGCCCGCGTGAACGGCCTGACCGACCTGGCCATCACCAAGCTCGATGTCCTGGGCTGCCTGGACCAGATCAAGGTCTGCGTGGCCTACGAGTGCGACGGCATCCGCTATACCACGGTCCCCGAGCACCAGAGCGTCTTCTACCACGCCGAGCCGGTCTACGAGACCCTTCCCGGCTGGAAGTCGGACATCTCCGGCGTGCGCAACTTCTACCAGCTCCCGCGCGAGGCCAAGGACTACATCGACTTCCTCGAGCAGCTCGCCGGCGTGCGCGTCTCCATCATCACGGTGGGGCCGGACCGCGAGCAGACCATCGATCGCTCCTGGCACTAGGCCGGCAAATCGGTGAGAAGCGGGGACTTTGCGATTGTCTGTGACAGCGGGTGCGATCTGCCCGCCGCCCTCTTGGAGGAGCTGGAAGTCGTGTCCGTCGCCGTGGGGCGCGAGGGCGACGACCGCATGGCACTGCGGCTGGCAGAGGCCTACCGCACTCTGGCGGAGCAGGGGTATGCGTGCGTCATCTCCGTGCACTCCTCTGCGGAGTTCTCCGGGTCCCTCGACGCCGCCCGCGTCGCTGCCGCTCAGGTGGCAGACGAGGTGGGCGTCGAGACGCTGGACTCCGGTGTGGCCTCGGTGGGGACGGGCATGCTCGTGGAGCGGCTTGCATCCTGGCGATCCCAGGGCGCGGACGGGCCTCGCGCGCTTGCGGCCGCCCATGCGCTTTCCAGGAGCGTGCGGCTGCTCGTGGTGCCCACCGCCACGGCTCGGCTCTCGCGCCGACGTACGCGCCACCATCACGCAAGCTCCCTGGGCCGCACCGCCTCCACCCTGCGCGTGAGGATCTCGGGCGAGCGCGCCCTGTTTCTGCTCTCGCGGGCCGCGCTTACCCCCCTCGCCCGCGCGACGGACCTCGTCGAGCTCACGAGCCGTCTCGTCCACGCCATGAGCGCGGTGGCTGCCACCGAGGGCGCGCTCGTCTACGCGCTACTCGAGACGGGCGACGCCCGCGCCGTGCGCGCCGTGGAGAAGCCGCTCGACACCAACGAGTTCGTCTCGCGCTGCCTGGGCACGGCCCACGCTGACGAATCCGTGGTCGAAACGATAGGAGCCGGCGCCGTGGGCGTGGCCTTCATGCCCGCTCGCGTCTATACAGCACCCTTCTCCGAGCTCGCCCTTTTGGGTTTGGACTCGGCGGTCCAGCCAAATCAGGGTGCGGAGGGAAGCTAACCTGTTCCGATGCCCGTTTCAGTTTCGATCGAGAACCAACCAAGGAGGAATTCATGAGCACCACGAAGGTCAACATCCTGCTTCTCGGCTCTGGCGGCCGCGAGCACGCTCTTCTTGCCAAGCTCGTCGAGTCGCCCCGCGCGGGAGAACTCTACGTCGCCCCCGGCAACGGGGGCACGCATGCCCTCGCCTCCACGGTTGAACTCAACATAGAGTCGCCGGTCGCCGTGGCTGCCTGGGCTCGCTCGCACGACGTTGGCCTCGTGGTCATTGGACCGGAGGCCCCGCTCGTGGCCGGCGTCGCCGACGCCGTGCGCGCCGCGGGAATCGCCTGCTTTGGTCCCAACGGCAACGCGGCCCAGCTGGAGGGCTCAAAGAAGTTCGCCAAGCAGGTCATGAGCCGCGCGGGCGCCCCCACGGCCTCCTACCGTACCTTTGTTGACGAGAGCTCCTGCGCCGACTACGTCGCGCGCACGGGTGCGCCGCTCGTGGTCAAGGCAGACGGCTTGGCCGCGGGCAAGGGCGTCATCGTGGCCAGGACCACCGAGGAGGCCCTCGCCGGCGTGCGCGAGTGCTTCTCGGGCGCGTTCGGCGACGCGGGGACCACCGTGGTCGTCGAGGAGACCCTCGACGGTCCCGAGTGCTCGCTTCTCGCCCTCACGGACGGAAAGACCCTCGTGCCGCTGGCCACCTCGCAGGATCACAAGCGCGCGCTCGACGGCGACAGGGGCCCCAACACCGGCGGCATGGGCGTCTACTCCCCAGTTCCCCTGGTCACGGCAGACGAGCTCGCCCAGATGGTCGACGCCGAGAGGCGCGTGATCGACGAGCTGGCCTCAGAGGGCATCACCTACTCGGGCTGTCTCTACGGCGGCTTCATGCTCACCTCCGAGGGCCCCAAGGTCCTGGAGTTCAACGCGCGCTTTGGCGACCCCGAGACCCAGGTGGTCCTGCCGCGCATGAAGGCCGACCTCGTAAACGTGTTTCTCGCCTGTGACGAGGGGACGCTCGACCCAAGCTCCGTCTCGTGGAACGACGACTGGGCTGTCTCGGTGGTCCTTACGAGTGCGGGCTACCCGGGTGCCTACGAGAAGGGCAAACCCATCACCGGCATCGCGTGCGCCGAGAAGCTTGAGGGCGTCACCGTCTATCACGCCGGCACCCTCCTCAACGAGAAAGGCGACCTCATCACCAACGGTGGCCGCGTGCTCGACGTCACGGCGGTGGCACCTACGTTCGAGGCCGCCCGCGCCCAGGCGTACGCCGCCTGCGGGCTGATTGACTTCGAGGGCAAGACCTATCGCACCGACATCGGCCTGCATGCCCTACAGGGTCGTTAACCTCGCATTTATGGGACGTGCACCAAGGCGCTCCACCGTTTGCCAACAACGGCCCGCAGCACAAGGCGTACAGTGGGCGCAATGAGTTGCGGATTTGCATCCAGCACACGTCTCTGCAGGAGGAGAGCGCATGTCCGAGAGCAAGAGTGTCAGCACTGACCCCTCGCGCGCCGACTTTGGCGCGGCCGTGGACGACATGAGAGACTCGGTGGCAGCCTTCACCTATGACGGGGACCGCTCGACGCAGGATCACCTGTCGGGTGCCCCCGAGAGGCGCGGTCTCGTGCTTGGTGACCAGGACCCGCGCGACGCCGCCCTTGCCGAGAAGGTCCTCTCCGAGGACCTCGCCTGGACCGGTCGCATCTTCAACGTCGATCGCCTGCGCGTGGAGCTGCCCGACGGTCGCAGCGCCACGCGTGACGTGGTCCGTCATCCCGGTGCCGTTGCCATCGTGGCGCTCACGGACGAGGGCCGCATCTGCCTCGTGCGGCAGTACCGTACGGCGATTGGACGCGTGACCGTGGAGATTCCCGCGGGCAAGCTCGAGCCGGGGGAGGACCCGCTCGAGTGCGCGGGCCGCGAGCTCCTGGAGGAGACAGGCATGCGCGCCGAAAAAATCGCCTTTCTTACTACGATTGCCACCTCGGACGGGTTCTGTGACGAGCTCATCCACCTCTACATGGCTACGGGCCTCACATTCTCCCAGTCCAGCCCGGATGCCGATGAGTTCATCAACGTGGATCTGGTCAACGTGGGCGAGCTCATCGACGCCGTTTTGGACGGCCGCATCGAGGATGCCAAGACCGTGGTGGGCGCGCTTCTGTGCGACGCCATAGCGCGGCGCCTTGCTGACGAAAGTAGTAAGTAAGGCGCAGAAGACCCCTTTGTTTATTATGCAAATAAGATGTGATACATACCTCCCCCTATATTTCTCGAATGGGTGACTGGTAGGGAGCTGTCTAGAAGTCAGGAGATATTGACTCTTTAGCCCGCTGGTTGTATCAAGACGGGTGGCACTTTCCTGACCAGTGCCTTATTTAGCCCTTGCATATTTCCTTCTGAACCATCAGCTTCAAATTACAATTTTTACTCTCATATTTTTCCGTAATGAGAGAGCTGCCTATCGTTTCGACAAGGGGATAGGTGTTGTTTTTTATCTCAAATCACCCATAGACTTGGCCCAAACGAAGGATTATCACAGAGGGCCCTTCCGCCATTGCCGGTGCTTGGCAACTCGTACCTGGCAGCTCGTCGAATTTGGCCGGCGCCTGTGTGGTGCTGGCCGAAGACCCTCCAAGAAGAGGTCGAGATTATGGTTATGGAGAATAATGCCGCTCACACGACGGGAGTCGCTCAGCCTGTCAGACTCACCCCCACCGAGCGACAGATCCTTTCCTTTCTGGAGCTTCATAATGGAAGGTCTTGTACTAAGGCGCAAATCGCCGTCAGTTTGGGTCGCAATAAGAAGACCATAGATCGCCTCATGTCTCATCTGCGTGCGATTGGCTTGGTGAGCTCCGAGCCCGCTTGGGGAGAGGATGGCGGTCAGTTGGCCAACTCCTACCGTCTGATATGCCTTCGGAGTTCGGCCGCGCCCGTTGGCGTTCATGAGCCAGCCATTCGCTGAGTGTTTATATCTATCTGAATCGATAAGAGTAAAACATAATTATAGAAATCATTCAACGAATACTGCTGAGCGATGCCGGGTAACACGTGCCAGCTCCGAACGGTGTCCGTGCTTATGGGCGGACGACATGTCCCTTGCGCTAGACTGGTCTGCGGAAACCCCTCGCAGAAACAGAAAGTTGTGACATGGCCCGCCCCTCTTGTTCGCTCTTTGGCACCTTCCTCACCTACTATCGCGGCCAGCGCCATCTCTTTGTGGCCGATCTTGTCTGCGCCTTCGTGGTCGCGAGCGTCGACCTCGCCTTCCCCCAAATCCTGCGCGCCCTGACCGCGGGCCTCTTCGCCCGGGGATCCGATGCCATCCTGGGTGTCCTCCTCTATCTTGGCGTGGGCCTCGTGTGCATGTACGCCCTGCGCTTCGTGGGGCGCTACTTCGTGATCTTCTGGGGCCACGTCATGGGGGCTCGTATGGAGAGCCGCATGCGCGAGGACCTCTTTGATGCCTATCAGCGCATGAGCTTCTCGTACTTCGACCGGCACAAGTCCGGCGACCTCATGAGCAGGCTGATAAGCGATCTCTTTGACATATCCGAGGCTGCCCATCACGGCCCCGAGTATCTGCTCATTGGCGTCGTGGAGATTGTGGGATCCTTCGTGATCCTGGGCACCATCAACGCGCCGCTCACGGGTGTCCTCGTGCTTATCGCCTGCTTGCTCGTGGCCTACAACGTCTACGCCAACTGGCGCATGCGTTCCGTCTACACCGAGAACCGCGAGCGCATCTCGCAGGTGAACTCACGTCTCGAGGATTCCCTGGCGGGGATTCGCGTGGTGAAGAGCTTTGCCGCCGAGGACGTCGAGCGCACCAAGTTTCGTCGCAGCAACACTGCCTACCTGGACTCCAAGACTAGGATGTACCGCGCCATGGGCCGCTACCAGGCTGCCATTGCCGCCATGATGGGTGGTCTCAACACGGTAGTGCTCGTCATGGGTGGCTGGCTCATTGCCCAGGGGCAGATGGTCCCCGCTGATCTCGCCACCTACGCACTCTACATCTCGCTCTTTACGACGCCCATCACGAGCATCCTCGACTTTACCGAGACGCTCCAGAAGGCCATTGCCGGATTCAAGCGCTTCTGCGAGGTGCTTGCCACCCAGCCGGACATTCAAGACAAGCCGGGAGCTCCCGCGCTCTTGGTGAGCAGGGGCGCCATCAGCTACCACAACGTGCACTTCTCCTACAACTTCGCAGCCACCGCGGCCGCGCCCAGCGCAGGCGGCGAGGAGGTCATCCGCGGGCTTGACCTGGACATAGAGGCGGGAAAGACCGTTGCGCTCGTGGGTCCCTCGGGTGGCGGAAAGTCCACTACCTGCGCGCTCCTGCCTCGCTTCTATGACGTCACCTCCGGCTCTCTTACGATTGACGGACAAGACGTCCGCGACGTCACCCAGAGGAGCCTGCGCGAGGCCATCGGGCTCGTGCAGCAAGACGTCTACCTCTTCGACGGCACCATCGCGGAGAACATCGCCTACGGGTGCCCCGAGGCGACCCTCGAGGAGATTCACGCCGCCGCCCGCCGCGCGAACATCGCAGATTATGTGGAGAGCCTGCCTGACGGCTACGAGACCGAGGTGGGGGAGCGTGGCAGCCATCTCTCGGGCGGCCAGAAGCAGCGCGTGGCCATCGCACGCGTCTTTCTTAAGAACCCTCCCATCCTCATTTTCGACGAGGCGACCTCCGCCTTGGACAACGAGTCCGAACAGGCCGTTCAGGAGTCGCTCTCCGAGCTCTCGCGCGGTCGCACCACCATCGTCATTGCCCACCGCCTCTCCACCATCAAGGGAGCGCAGGAGATTGTTACGATGGAGCACGGAAGGGTCGTGGAGCGCGGTACCCACGAGGAGCTGCTCTCTCGAGGCGGTACGTATGCGCGCTACTACCGGATGCAGTTCGCCGATGGAAGCGAGGATGTCGCCTAAGCGTCTGAGCAGCCTCTTGCGTATACTGACTCCCGTATCGTGAGGAGCCTGACCGCGCGCGACAAGACGGCCTCAGGGCTTCGTGACGGGAAGAGAGCACATGGCTAAGAAACGCGAGGTCGCGCGTATCCAAAGGGGAGCTCTGTCCGCTGACGAGGCGGAGGAGCTCTTCTCGACAGTCGACCACACCGGCCACACCGACGAGGAGCGTGCGCGCCGGCAGCGCGTGAGCCGCAAGGAGCATGGCGTCTCGGTAGACATCGACCCGCTCTCCGAGGAGGACCCGTCCGGCTCCGAGGTGGGCAAGGTTATCGCCAGGACAGCGGTCGGCTTCGTCGTCGTGTTTCTGGTGCTTGTCATCGTGGGCCAGGTCGCCTTTGGCATCATCCGTCGCGCGAACACGGCCGACCTGGCCGAGAGCGCCACGGTGCGCACCGTGGCTTCGGCTCTTTCCGGCGGTGTCGAGTGGGGTAACGGCTTCACGCAGTTCCCCGAGGACTTCTCTGTCCAGGAGGCCGACGAGAACACCGGGCGTATCGAGGTTACCGTCACCGATACGAGTTCCGAGAACGCCCTCGAGTGCTTTGCGGGCTCTGGGGTCCAGTCCCAGGCCTTTGCCGTGAACGCCCTACTCAACCCCAAGATCGACACGGTCGTCTACCATGTGAACGTTCACATGGACACCGAGGGCAACCCCGAGCGCGCCGCCCTGTTTGGCTTCCTCAAGCCGACCGGTGACGTGACGTCCTACATCACGTACGTGTGGACCAAGACGCAGTCTTCGAACGCCATCCAGCTCTCGCTGCAGATCACGGGCCTCAATGATTCCATTCAGCAGGAGCTGCGCGACAAGATCACCACGAGCTTCACGCCCGTCCAGATTCTCTCGAGCAACTAGCTTCTCGCCCGGCAAGATATTTATCGGCCTGCCTTATACAAGCTCTACGAACGCGACCCCATACAGTCTCTTCTGATATCGTGCAAGGTGACTTCCTGATATTTGGTGGTACTTTAGGTGCCTAAGGAGGCGCAGCGCGGTCGCGCACGACGCAAGGAGGCTGTCTTGAGGTGCATGAAGTGTGGCGAGGAGCTGCCCGTGGGGGCACGGTTCTGCCCCTCGTGCGGAGCCGCCGTGGAAGAGGACGTCCCTGCGCCCAAGAAACTCGAGGAGCCACTCTCACCCCTCGAGGCGGCGGCGGTGCCCCTGGTGCCCATAGCTCCGCCTCCGCGTGCCACGCGCATCACGCCGCGCAACCCGCGCGCGTATGTTCCCCGCGCGAACCATCCCGCCTCCAAGGTGAGCTGGGGCTCTGGGTCGGATTCGCCTCGCACGGAGCCTCATGAGGACGAGGGACACGAGGAGGGATCCGCTACGTTAAAGGCGGATGAGACGGCTCCGTCGTTGTCCGCGGCGCGCTCGCCCCTTCCGCGTGGCAGCCACAGGCTCAAGCTGATTCACCCCTCGCATGGCGTCATCGTGGGCATCTGCTCCGTGGTGGGGGTGGTTCTTTTCGTGGTGCTCGTGCGGGCGTCCCTGAGCTGGTTCGGGCCGTTCTCCGGCGGCTCCAACAACGACAGCCCCTCAATCGTGGATGAGGATACAACGGCCGTGGACGAAGGGAATGAGAATGCCTCCGCGGGCGCATCCGAAGCCGCGACCGATGACGAGGGGCCCACGATTCGTGCTGCGGTAGCCGACTACACCTGGGACGAGCTCGCCCAGATCTCCACGCTCATAGAGGCGACCTCGACCGATGCCGCCGCCCTCGAGGTTGCTGAGCGCTATCACCTCTGCACGACCGCCGGCAAGCTCGACGGGACGCAGACCAAGGAGCTCGAGCTCGCGGACGGAACCTCCGTCACCATGCGCGTGGCGGGCTTTCTCCAGGACGAGAAGGCCGACGGCTCCGGTCGCGCGGGCATCAGCTTCATTGCCTCTACCAGCGTTGCGTCTGAGCCGATGAATGCCAATGCTCAGATGACGGGTGGCTGGTCGGGCTCGACGCTGCGGACCTGGCTCTCCGACACGCTCCTGACCGAGCTCCCCGACGAGGTCACGTCCCACGCGGTCGCCGTGAAAAAGCTTACCAGCCCGGTTCCCGGCTCGGGCTCGACGATGCAGGTCGCCACTGATGACCTGCTGTGGGTTCCCTCGTACTCCGAGGTCGTGGGTGCCCTGACCTCCGGCAACAAGCGCAACGGAATCTATGAGGCGGAGGGGGAGCAGTACCAGCTCTTCTCGGACGCCAACGTGAGCTGGAGCGAGTCGAACAAGCTCCTCGCGCTCGGAGACGACGCCTACTGGTGGCTGCGCAGCCCCGACCCGTCCAATGGCTCCTGGTTCATGTGCGTGACCCCGGACGGGCTGCCCACCTACGGTCACAAGCCTGCCACGAAAAACGCAGTGCTCATCGGATTTAGCTTCTAGACGGCGAGAGGCCGGGATCGGCCTGGCTCCTGCCGACCTCGGCCTCTCGCTCCCGTGCCTTTAGGCCAGAAGCGCGGTGACGTCTCCCAGGACGCTCTCGAAGCTCACGCCGCGCACCTCGTAGTCGGGCTGGTCGCGCGTGATCTGCATGGCGTGGCGCACGAGGGTGCCCGCGAACTCCACGGCATCGTAGAGGCTGCGGCCTGCGTAGACGGCTCCCGTAAGGCCGGAGGCAAAGAGGTCGCCCGTGCCGTGGAGCATGTAGGGGAGCAGCTCACCGACCACCTCGGCCACGGGGCTCGCGGCCACGCCCACATAGTTGCGAATGGTCCTCTCGCCGTCGCGGACTATTCCCTTGAGGACCACCGCCTTGGCGCCCTTTTCCAGAAGTGCGTCCATGATGTGCTTTACCTGGTCTTCGTTGACGTCTTGCCCGGTGTAGGGAATTCCGGTGAGGAGGGAGGCCTCGGTGAGGTTGGGCGTGAGCACGTCGGCGCCCGCGACGAGCCCGCGCATGGCGTCGCACATCTCGTCGGTGTAGGTGGGGTACTTCTTGCCGCCGTCGCCCATCACGGGGTCGACGATGCGCAGCGCGCCGGGATACTCGCGATAGAGCCGCTGGATGATGCCGACCTGCTCGGCCGACCCAAGAAAGCCCGAGTAGATGCCGTCGAGCTCGATGTCCTCCTTCTGCCAGGCGTCGAGGTAGGCATCCAGGATGGGCGTGGTGTCATGCATGTAGAACTCGGGGAAGCGCGTGTGCGCCGAGAAGAGCGAGGTGGGTACCGGGCAGACGTCGATTCCGGCTGCCGAGAGTACCGGGATCGCCACGCCGAGTGAGCATTTTCCGTAGCCGCACAAATCGTGCACGGCCGCGACGCGGGGCAGATACGCGCCCCTTCGCTCGTAGAGGTACAGGTCTTTTGGTTCGTTCACGCTCATGGGAGTCTCCTTGTCCGCGGACTGATGGACCAGCGTACGGTTGAACAGGATAGACCCTCTCTATGGCCGGGGCGTTACGCGGCGATGCCGCTTCCCGTGGACTTCCTGTGAACAAAGGCTCGCTCTGTTTTTTTTGAGGTCGTGACCCCCCGTGCCCTCTGTGCTGGCTACTCAATTTGAAGCGATGGTATGCGGGAAGAGACGGGAAGGCGACAGGTAAGAGATGGGGAAGCCTCCTCGTTTACCATGATGATGAGAAATCATAAAGAAGCATAGGCATGATGCCGTCCGTGCATGTCAAGAAGGTCGACGTGGACATGTCCCAGAACGTGGTGGACGCGCTTGACGAACAAGCCAAGCACATGGGCGGGACCCGTCGGTCGCTCATCAAGATATGGCTCTGGGAGCCTCTGCGCGAGGAGCAGGAGCGAGACGGTCGTCTGATTTCCCCGCGTGAAGACGGTGACCGCGCGTAGCCTGCGCTACGGCCCGGGAGCTGCGGCAACGTCCGCAGGCTGCAGACAGGTTGCGTATACTGGGAACACGCTGAAATTATGCGCGCCGAGAAGGGCGCCGGGGAGGAGCACCATGGCAGATCAGCCGCTCGTGGGAATCATCATCGGTTCGAAGTCCGACATGCCCACCATGGAGGCATGCACCAAGCAGCTCGACGAGCTGGGCGTCCCCTACGAGCTTGTGATTGCCAGCGCGCACCGCGCTCCGGACAAGGTCCACGAGTGGGCCGCCACCGCGGCCGAGCGCGGGCTTAAGGTCATCATCGCCGCGGCCGGCAAGGCCGCGCACCTTGGCGGCGTCGTTGCGGCCTACACGCCCCTGCCGATCGTGGGCGTCCCCATGAAGACCTCTGACCTCGGCGGCATGGACTCGCTGCTCTCCATGGTCCAGATGCCCTCGGGCGTCCCCGTGGCCTGCGTCGCCATCAACGGGGCCAAGAACGCGGCCATCTACGCGACGCAGATTCTTGGCGCCACCATGCCCGCGTATCACGAGAAGATCGTAGCCTTCAAGCGTCAGATGGCAGAGGCGTAGCTACCCATGGCCTCTCACTTCAAACATCCCGACAGCAACCAGTCCAACGAGAAGTCCCGCGCTGCTCAGAGCCAAGACGTGGGCTTTGTCCCCGTGGTCTCGAGCCCCTCGGGCGGACGCCGTGGACACGACCGCCTCCGTCGCGAGGAGAACTTCACGCAGACCGACCCCTATGACCTCTCCGGTCGTCGCAGCCGGGATCCCAAGAAGCGCGCTGGGCGCATCGTCTCCATCGTCCTGTTCGTGGTGGGCATCGGCCTTCTCCTCACGGCGGGGGGCCTGTGGGCCTACAACCAGTGGCAGTACCGCCAGCAGGACCAGATCAACCAGGAATTGGCCGCCTATGCCACCGTCTCGGACGACGGCACCACGGCTCCCCAGGTTGACTGGGCGGCGCTCAAGGCCGTGAACGGCGAGGTCGTGAGCTGGGTTCAGATTCCCGGAACCGCCGTCAACTTCCCGGTCTACCAGGCCTCCGACAATGAGAAGTACCTGCACACCAATGCCGAGGGAGACTACTCGGTGGGTGGCCAGGTCTTTCTTGACTACGAGAATACCGCTCCCGGTATGGTCGACGCGCAGACCATCGTCTACGGCCATCACCTGCGCAACGGGGCCATGTTCAAGGCCATCTCCGATATGGACAACCAGGAGATGTTTGATGGCGTCTCCACGGTCTGGTACGTGACCGAGGACGCCACCTACGAGCTCGAGCCGCTGCTGCTCTATCACACCAACGAGGACGATGCCAACGTGCGCCAGTTCGCCTTCTCCTCCGCAGACGACCTCCACGCCTACCTCACGGGGCTTCTCGGCACCTCCCTGACGAGTCGCTCCGACGCGGCGCAGGTCATCTCTACCACGACGCGCGTGCTCACGCTCTGCACCTGCAACTATGATAACGGGGACTCGGGCCGCACGCTGCTCGTCTGCGCGCTCAAGTCCGAGGCGGGAACCCCCGAGGCGACCGCATAGGCGAGAGGAACATACCCCTTGGCTGATTTTGTCGACCTGTCCGATCCGGCCGGCGTGGCACAGGACTCCGGCGCGCCCGAGCCCGACGATAAGCTGCACGACGAGTGCGGGGTCTTTGGCGTGTGGGCTCCGGGCAGGGACGTGGCCCGCATGACCTACTTCGCCCTGCGGGCCCTGCAGCACCGCGGCCAGGAGTCCGCGGGCATCGCCGTGGGTGACGGCAAGACCGTTCTTGTCCGCAAGGATCTCGGCCTGGTCACCCAGGTCTTCTCCGACGCGGACCTTGCGGCCATGCCCGGACACGTGGCCTGCGGGCACTGCCGCTACGGCACGGCGGGCGCCAAGGGCTGGGAGGCCGCTCAGCCGCACCTCTCCACGATCAACAACGTCATCATCGCGCTCGCACACAATGGCACCCTCGTCAACTTCGACGACCTACGCCGCGAGCTCATCGACATGGCCATTCCCTTTCGCTCCAACACCGACTCCGAGGTTGCCGCCAAGCTCATTGGCTACTTTACGCAGCGCGGCCACCGCCTGCGCACGGGCATCGCGCACACGATGCGCATGATCGAGGGCGGCTACGCTATGGTCCTCGTGCGCGAGAACGCCCTCTACGCGTTTCGCGACCCCCACGGCATCCGCCCCCTGGTTCTGGGCCGACTTGGGGACGGGGGCTGGGTCGTGGCGAGCGAGACCTGCGCGCTCGACATCTCCGGCGCCACCTTTGTGCGCGAGATCGAGCCCGGCGAGATTATCCGCATCTCGGACGACGGGCTGCGCTCCGAGCGCGGCTGCAGGCCCCTTACCCCGGCCAACTGCATCTTCGAGCACGTGTACTTCTCGCGGCCCGACTCCGTGAAGGACGGCAGCTCGTTCTACCTCATGCGCCACCGCATGGGCGCGCGGCTGGCCCAGGAGGCGCCCGTCGAGGCCGACCTGGTCATATCGGTGCCCGACTCGGGGACCCCGGCGGCCGAGGGCTTTGCCCAGGAGTCAGGGATTCCCTTTGGCACGGGTCTCATCAAGAACCGCTACGTGGCCCGCACGTTTATTCAGCCCACCCCGGAGCTGCGCCAGATGGGAGTGCGGCTCAAGCTCAATGCCCTGCCCGACGTCGTGCGTGGCAAGCGTCTAGTGATGGTGGATGACTCGGTCGTGCGTGGCACCACGAGCCTCCAGATCGTGCGCATGCTCAAGGAGGCCGGTGCCACCGAGGTCCATGTGCGCTCGGCTTCGCCGATGGTCACCTGGCCATGCTTCTATGGCATCGACACGGCCAACCAGGACCAACTCATCGCTGCCAACATGGACCTCGAGCAGATTCGCAGCCGCCTGGAGGCGGACTCGGTGGCGTTTCTCTCCACCGAGGGCCTCTTCGCGTGCGTCCCGCCCAATGGGTACTGCACGGCGTGCTTCACGGGGGCCTATCCCGTCCAGATCCCTCGTTCGTTCTACGAGGAGAAGTTCCTGCCCGGCTACGAGCCCAACAACCTCGCTCCCGCTTCGAAGACCTCGCAGATGACTCTCGTGCAGGCCGAGGAGCTACTAGGACAGGAGGGATAGGGTGACGGGCCCCCGCTCCACGGCACCATCCCTTGCGATCTAAATCACGGAGAAAGGCAGAACATGGCCAACCAGACCACGCACGTGAGCTACGCGGACGCCGGAGTCGACACCACCGAGGGGGCTCGTGCCGTCGACGCCATAAAGGCCGCCGTCGCCGCGACGAGCCGCCCCGAGGTCATCGGTGGTCTGGGCGGGTTTGGGTCGCTCTTCTCGATGAAGGCGTTCAAGGACATGGAGGACCCCGTCCTGGTCTCGGGCACTGACGGGGTGGGCACCAAGCTCGCCATCGCGCAGCTGCTCGACCGCCACGACACGGTGGGCGAGGACCTCGTGGCCATGTGCGTGGACGACGTGGTGCCCGTGGGCGCCGAGCCGCTGTTCTTCCTGGACTACGTGGCCGTGGGCAAGCTCAAGGCGCAGCAGGTGGCGCAGATCGTGGGCGGCATCGCCGAGGGCTGCCGCAAGAGCGGCTGCGCGCTCGTGGGCGGCGAGATGGCCGAGCATCCCGGGGTCATGGATCCCAGGGACTACGACCTCGCCGGCTTCGTGGTGGGCGTCGTGGACCGACCCAAGATGATCGGTCCCCACAAGGTCAAGGCCGGCGACGTCATTCTGGGCCTGCCCAGCTCGGGCATCCACTCTAACGGCTACTCGCTCGTGCGCAAGGTCGCCATCGAGGGAAAGAGCGTGGCAGAGCTGAACGAGCCCCTGGAGGAGCTGGGTGGAGAGTCGCTCGCCGACGCCGTGCTGCGGCCGACCACGATCTACGCGGGAGGCCTCGTCCGGGCCCTGGCAGCAGGAGCTCCCCTTCACGCGATGGCCCACATCACCGGCGGCGGCGTCACCGAGAACCTCAACCGTGCCCTTCCCGCAGACGTGGACGCCGCGGTCGCGCGCGGGGGCGATGTCGGCCCCGCCTGGGAGATGCCGCCCGTCATCCCCTACGTGGTTCGCGCTGCCGGTCTCACCCTCGACGAGGCGTACCGAACGTTCAACATGGGCGTGGGCATGAGCCTCATCTGCGACCCTGACGACGTGGACGAGGTGTGCGAGAAGCTCGTGGCCGAGGGCTTCTCGCCGTTCGAGATGGGCACGTGCACGCCCGGTTCCGGAAAGGTGGTCTATAACGATGAGCACTAAGCTGGGAGTCCTCATCTCCGGCAGCGGCACCAACCTGCAGGCGATCATCGACCGCATCGCGGACGGGTCACTCGATGCCTCGATCGAGCTTGTGGTGGCCTCGCGGCCCGACGCCGCCGGGCTCAAGCGCGCGGAGGCTGCGGGGCTCCAGACGCTCACGCTCTCCAAGGAGATCTACGGCAACGTGCTCATGGCCGACGAGGTCATCGCCGCCGAGCTCGTCCGTCACGACGTCGAGTACGTCATCATGGCGGGCTACATGCGCAAGGTGCACGATCCGCTCCTGGCCACGTTTCCCAATCGCGTGGTCAACCTGCACCCGGCGCTCCTGCCGAGCTTCCCCGGCGCGCACGCCATTCAGGAGGCCTACGACCGCGGTGTCAAGGTCACGGGCGTGACCGTTCACCTTGCGAACGCCGCCTACGACGCCGGTCCCATCATCGCCCAGCGCGCGCTGACGGTCGAGGAGGGCTGGACGCTCGAGGAGCTCGAGGGACACATCCACCAGATCGAGCACGAGCTCTATCCCGAGGCCATAGGCCTTCTCTGTGCCGGACGCGTTCACGTGCGTGAGGACGGTCGCGTGGGCGTGGGTCCCGCGTAGCGGGCGCGCTTCTCGCCCGAGCTTGCGCGCGGCAGGCGTAGGATACAAAAACAACGCATGTATGCAAGCGGAGGTGGTCACATGGTCCTGACGCCACGGCAAGCAAGATCGGAGACTCCTGCGACCGGTCCGGGGCACCCCGCGATTCAGCGTGCGGCCAGTGCGTCTCCCCAGGAGGTGCTCCGTCAGTGCTCCTCGCAGAAGGGCGGCCTCGCCGCCCAGGAGGCGGCCGCGCGTCTGCAGAAGAGCGGACCCAACGTGCTGCCTTCTCGCCGCGTTACCTGGCCGGTGGTGCTGTGGCGGCAGGTCAAGAACCCCCTGCTGATCCTTCTGGTCGCGGCGGCGGTGCTCTCGCTCGTGACGGGAGACCAGGCCAACGCATCTATCATCCTCGTCATCCTCCTGGCCAGCGTGGGCCTTGGCTTTGGCAACGAGTGGCGCGCCGAGTGTCAGGCCAGCGCGCTACACGATCGGGTCTCGCACACGGTCGTGGTCCTGCGCGGCGGCGCTCCGGTCGAGGTGAGCGTTGCCGACCTGGTGGTCGGCGACGTCGTGCGTGTGGGCCTAGGCGTCGTGGTCCCGGCGGACCTGCGCCTTCTGTCTTCCGTCGATCTGAGCTGCGACGAGTCGGTCATCACCGGCGAGTCAGACGCTCGCGAGAAGTCCGTGGATCCGGTGAGCGCCGGCACCGCCCTGGAAGAGCTCTCCTGCGCCCTCATGATGGGTACCGTCGTGCACTCCGGCTCCGGTGAGGCGGTGGTGGTCGCGACGGGCTCGGACTGCGTGTTCGGACACATCGCGGCCTCGCTGGCGACCGAGCTTCCCCAGACCGGCTTCCAGAAGGGCCTGTCCAAGTTCTCGATGTTTCTGCTCTACGTGGCCCTTGCGCTCACGGCGGCCATCTTCGTGGGCAACGCGATCTTGCAGCGTCCGCTTCTCGATGCGCTACTCTACGCCCTGGCCATAGCGGTTGGCATCACGCCGCAGCTCTTGCCCGCCGTGGTCAACACGTCCCAGGCGGCAGGCGCCGCGCAGCTGGCCAAGAAGGACGTGCTGGTCAAGCGCCTGGCGTGCGTCGAGGACCTGGGCAACGTCGACATCCTGGTCACGGACAAGACGGGCACCCTCACGCAGGGACACATCGACTACTGCCGGTCTGCCCCCGCGCGCGGACACGACCAAGAGAGCTTGGAGCTCCTGGGACTCTTGTGCTGCGAGACGGACTTCACACAGCCCGGGGCCACACCCGTCGGGCAAAACGAGATAGACCGCGCGCTCAGCGAGCACGTGGCACCTAGCGTTGACCTGGGCGGATGGCGGCGGCTGGACCTGCGCCCCTTCGACCACGTCTCGCGGACCAGCGCGGTCCTGAACGCGGACGGTGACGGCAGGCGCGTGCAGGTTATGAAGGGCGCCCCCGAGTCGGTCATCTCGCACTGCAAAGAGGTCGCCCAGGAGGACCGTGACCAGTGCCACGCCCTGTTCGCCGAGGGCCTGCGTACCATCGCCGTGGCTGTGCGCGACGCGGGCAACGCAGACGAGCTGCCCGACTCCCCTCCGAGCGACTTTACCCTGGTGGGCTACCTCTCCTTCCTCGATCAGCCCAAGCCCGACGTCGAGGCGTCCCTGAGGCGCCTCGCGGAGCTCGGGGTCGCCGTGAAGGTCGCGACGGGGGATAGCCTCGTGGTCGCCCAGAAGGTCTGTCACGACCTTGGCCTGGAGGTTGGCACCCCCTTGACCGGCGAGGACATCGACGCGCTAAGCGACGACGAGCTCTATGACGCCGTGCACCATACGGCCCTTCTGGCGCGCGTCTCTCCCGAGCACAAGGCGCGGATCGTCCAGACGCTGCGCCGTCACCACAACGTGGCGTTTCTCGGCGATGGCGTCAACGACGCTCCCGCCCTGCACCAGGCAGACGTGGGCATCTCGGTGGATACCGCCACGGACGTGGCCAAGGACGCGGCCGACGTCGTCTTGCTGAAGAAGGATCTGAGCGTCATCGTGGACGGCATCACAGGAGGTCGCCGGACCTTTGCGAACACCATCAAGTACGTGATGATGAGCACCTCCTCCAACTTTGGCAACATGTTCTCGGCGGCCATCGCCTCGGTGGTGCTGCCGTTTCTGCCGATGCTCTCCGGACAGCTGCTTCTGAACAACCTGCTGTACGATATCTCGCAGCTCGCTATCCCCACTGACCGGGTGGACGAGGAGAGCCTGCGCAAGCCGGCGCACTGGGACCTGAAGGGGATTCGCAGGTTCATGATCATGTTCGGACCGGTCTCCTCGATCTTTGACTTTCTCACGTTTGCCCTCATGTTGTTTGTCTTCCATGCGGGAACGACCGAGTTTCGTGCGGGTTGGTTCGTGGAGTCCCTGGCCACCCAGACCCTGATCGTGCTGGCCATTCGCACGCGATGCATTCCCTTCTGGCGCAGCCGCCCCTCGCGTACGATGGTCGTCTCCGTCTCCTGCGTGGTCTGCGTGGGAGCTCTTATCCCGTACCTGCCCTTTGCCGCCGAGCTCGGCTTTGCCCCGTTGCCGCTGCCGTTCTTTGCCGCTCTGGTGGGCATCGTCGGTGTCTACCTGGTGCTGATTGAGATCGTAAAGTGGTTCTACTACCGGAATGCCGATCAGGCGGAAGGGCCCGTCGAGCATCATGACACCAGCGCGCTGCCGCATTCCCGGGTGCCGAGCGACGTGCGCCATCAGAGGATCGTCGCGGGCACGGCCGTCCGGTTTTGGCCCAAGTCCCAGAAGGGACGTGGGGTGCGCTCCCGCTGACCGCGCGCCCCTCATGAACCAGATGGGCTGCTGCCTTGGTCCCATTCGGGCCCTTTCTCGCACTTCTCAGTATTTAGGTATATAAGAGAAATATATTTAGGTACACCTAATACCTGAGGAGCGAAGGGCATGGGCAAGGCAGTGGGCATGACGCCCAACCGAGAGGACTACCTCAAGGCCCTCTACAAGCTCGGTGGCCTGGAAGGGCTGGTAAGCAACAAGCAGATTGCCGAGGAGCTGCAGGTCTCGCCCGCCTCCGTCACGGAGATACTGGGCAAGATGGAGCGCGAGGGGCTCATTCACTACGAGCCCTACAAGGGCTCCCGTCTCGCCGAGAAGGGAGTTCCGCTGGCTGTCTCCCTGGTGCGCGGGCATCGCCTCTGGGAGGTGTTCCTGATGCGCTGCCTCGGATACTCGTGGAGCGAGGCCCACGAGGACGCGGAGCTTCTCGAGCACGCCACCTCTCCGCGACTGGAGGACCGCCTGGACCAGTTTCTTAACTATCCCGCTTACTGCCCCCATGGCAGCGCGATTCCCCGTGCCGACGGTCAGGTCGAGGATGCTCCCACGCAGCCCCTGAGCCAGCTTGGCGTGGGAGCGTTCTCCCATATCCGCCGCGTGACCGAGGAGCGGGAGCTCATGGACTACCTCCAGGAGAACGGAGTCCAGATAGGGAGCCCGGTCCTCGTCATAGACGCTGCGGCCTACGAGGGTCCGCTCACCCTCGACCTCGACGGTCGCCGCGTTCAGATCAGCTACAAGGCCGCCGGCAAGATCTACGTGGACCAGGTGTCCGGCGGCGCGGATTCGACTCTATGAAAGGAGGCGTCATGCACGGCACGCAGATTTCGCTCGACCAGCTGCCCATGGGCCAAAGCGGCAGGGTCGCGTCCCTCAAGACGGGCGGATCCGTCAAAAGGCGCATGCTTGACCTCGGAATTGTCGAGGGAACCCCGATAGAGGCACTCTACCGAAGTCCCTCGGGCAACCCCGTCGCCTAACTCATTCGCGGAGCGGTTATTGCCCTGCGCTCCGATGACTCGGAGAAGATCTTGGTGGTTCCGGAAGGCGACTGGGCGTAGCGAGCGTTTTTATTTTTTGGTTTAGTTTTTAGGAGGTTCCCCACATGGGGCTCACGAGCGCATCAACAGGAGCACAGGTCCTCCACCCCTCTGGCCTGCATATCGAGAAAGAAACCGAGAAAGACCGCGTCATCGCCCTTGCCGGCAACCCCAACGTGGGAAAGAGCACGGTCTTCAACGCCTTGACCGGCATGAACCAGCACACGGGCAACTGGCCGGGCAAGACCGTCGTCAACGCGCAGGGGCGGTGCCGCCACAAGGACACCAACTTCATCCTCGTGGACATCCCGGGCACCTACTCGCTCATGGCGAACTCGGAGGAGGAAGAGGTCGCGCGCGACTTCATCTGCTTCGGCGGGGCCGACGCCGTGGTGGTCGTGGCCGATGCCACCTGCCTGGAGAGAAACCTCAACCTCGTCCTGCAGACCATGGAGATCACCGACCGCGTGGCGCTCTGCGTCAACCTGATGGACGAGGCTGCCAAGAAGGACATCCTCATCAACCTCGACCTGCTCTCTTCTCGGCTGGGAATTCCGGTCGTGGGGACCGCCGCCCGCTCCGGCGAGGGACTGGACGCCGTGATGGACGCGGTCAAGGGGCTCGCGGACAAGACGGGGCCCGCCCATTCCCTTGTTATAGCGTACGGCGACCAGATTGAGGATGCCATTCACCAGGTGGAGCCCGCGGTGGTAGCCGCTCTGCCCGCAGGTGCCAACACCCGTTGGATCGCCCTCAAGCTGATCGACGGTGACAAGAGCCTCATGGACTCCCTCGATGCCTACTTCGGCTTTGACCTTATGCAGAACGAGGGCGTTTCTCGTGCTGTTAAAGAGGCAAGGCGGACACTGGGGGAGTCCGGCATAGCCGAGGATCAGCTCAGAAGCAAAATAGTGACGAAGATCGTCAACACCGGTGAGGGAATCTGTAAGGGTGCAGTCATATTCAAGACCAAGGAGTATGCCGAGCGCGACCGCAAGATCGACAAGATCCTGACCTCAAAGGCCACGGGCATCCCGATCATGATCTTGCTGCTGTTCGGAATCTTCTGGTTCACCATCACGGGGGCCAACGTTCCGTCAGATCTTCTCGCTGACTCTCTGTTCTCCCTGGAAGCGCCCCTCTCGCAGCTCTTCGTAAACATCGGAGCACCGGAATGGCTGCGTGGCATGCTTGTTGACGGCCTCTACAAGACGGCCGCATGGGTCATCTCCGTCATGCTGCCGCCCATGGCGATCTTCTTCCCGCTCTTCACGCTGATGGAGGACCTGGGCTACCTGCCGCGTGTCGCGTTCAACCTGGACAACTTCTTCCGTAAGGCCCAGGCGCATGGGAAGCAGGCCCTCACCATGTGCATGGGGTTTGGATGCAACGCCTGCGGCGTAATCGGCTGCCGCATCATCGACTCGCCGCGCGAGCGCCTGATCGCGATTCTCACCAACAACTTCGTTCCCTGCAACGGGCGCTTCCCCACGCTGATAGCCATCATCACGATGTTCTTTGCCGGGGCCGTGGGCGGGGCGTTTCAGTCGGTCGTCTCCACGCTCATGCTCACCGGGACGATCGTCCTGGGTGTGTTCATGACGCTCATGGTCTCCAAGCTGCTCTCCAAGACGATTCTGAAGGGGATGCCCTCCTCGTTTCAGCTGGAGCTCCCGCCCTACCGACGCCCCCAGATTGGCAAAGTCATCGTACGCTCCATCTTTGACCGCACCCTCTTCGTGCTGGGGAGGGCCGTATCCGTGGCCGCGCCGGCGGGCATCGTCATCTGGCTTCTGGCCAACATCCACGTGGGGAGCCTAAGCCTTCTGGCCTACTGTGCGGGGTTCCTGGATCCCTTCGGGCGCTTCATCGGCATGGACGGCTACATCCTTATGGCGTTCATCCTGGGCTTTCCCGCCAACGAGATCGTGGTCCCCATCCTCATCATGAGCTACATGGCGGCGGGCACCCTCGTTGACTTTGATAGCTTCGCCCAGCTGCACACCCTTCTGGTGGCCAACGGCTGGACATGGCTGACGGCCGTGTGCACCATGCTGTTCTGCCTGCTGCACTGGCCCTGCGGCACGACGGTCCTTACGGTTAAGAAGGAGACGCAGAGCGTCAAGTGGGCGGCAATCTCGTTTGCCCTGCCCACGCTGACGGGCATTGTCATCTGCGCAATCGTGGCGAACGGCGTACGGTTTTTGGGACTGGCATAGAGGCGGCGCTCCCGTGCTCGCAGTTTGTCCGTTTCCCCTCTTCATTTGAGGTCACAAACGGTGACCTCAAATGAAGAGGGGGCGTGGCGGGGGACTATGGCAGCGGTCACTTTCTTGGGAGGATTCGAGACATTCCCGAGAAGGAGATCCTGGGGTTTGAGGTCCCAAGGGGCAACAGGTTCGAACCCTATCTGGTTGAGCAGCGGCTCGCGGGCTCCTTTGCGCTGTTTTGTCCCTGGCTGCATCGGGGAAGGGAGCTCTCAATCGAGGAGCTGCTCTCCCTGGTGGCCAGACCCTACGAGAGCGGCATGTCCTCGCAAACGTCGTAGCTCAGTCGTGGCTGGGACCTGGCGCTTGCAGCTCGGTCGCGCGTTCTGCAACCCGCCCCTAGGCTACGTGCGCACGAGCGTGGCGACGCACTCCACGTGCTTGGTGTGCGGGAACATGTCCACGGGCACCACACGCTCCAGACGATACCCCCGCGCGCGAAGAATCTCGAGGTCACGGGCCTGCGTCTCCACGTTGCAGGAGACATAGACCACGCGCTCTGGGGCGAAACGGGCCACGCCGCCCAGAAACGCGGGTGTGCTGCCCGCCCGTGGCGGGTCCATGATGACAACGTCATAAGTCTCGTCGCGGGCCTTGGCCATCCACTTTGTTGCGTCCGCGCGCACGAACGAGCAGCGCTCCTCCACCCCGTTGGCGTGGGCGTTGCGCTGGGCGCAGGAGATGGCCCCTGGCACCTGATCAACCCCTGTGACCAGCGCCTCGCTCGCGCGTGCGGCGGCACAGATGCCGATGGTCCCCGTTCCGCAGTAGGCGTCAAGCAGGTGTGGCTCTCGACCCCCCGCGATGCCAGTCCCCTCGAGCGCCAGCCGGTAGAGGACCTCGGTCTGGGCGGGATTGGTCTGGTAAAAGCTCGTGGGGCCTATCTCGAAGGTGCATCCGAGCAGACGGTCGTGCATGACGCCCGGCCCAAAGAGGGTCTTGTTGCTCCGTCCTAGGATTGCGTTGGTGTGTCGGTCGTTCACGTTCTGCACGATGCTCGTGAGCTCGGGACACCCCGCGCGCAGCTCTGAGACGAGGCGCTCGGCACCCCGGAGCTCATCCACGCGCGTCACCAGCACGAGGAGCACGTCATCGGTCTTCCATCCGCAGCGCACCACAGCGTGACGCAGGACGCCCACGCCGCGGTCCTCGTCGTAAGGAGGGATGCGGAGCTTTTCGGCGGCGCGGGCCGCGGCATTGAGGATGCGGCGGGCGCGCGGGTCCTCCACGAGGCAGTCGTCGCAGGGTACGATTCGATGGGTTCCTGCAGCGTAGAAGCCCGAGTGCACGCGCCCGTGAGGGCCGTGGGCAAAGGGCGTGGCCGCCTTGTGACGGTAGCGTACGGGCTCGTCCATGCCGCGGATGGGCTCCACAGTCGCGCCGTCCTTCTCGGCAGCTGTCCCTAGCAGCTCCTCCACTTGTTCCTGCTTGCGGCGCAGCTGGATGGAATAGGGAACGGCCAACCACTCGCAGCCCCCGCAGTCGCGCGCGATGGGGCAGGTGTAGGTGCGATAGCCCATGGAATTCCTCTCGACGGCCTCCTAGGATAGCCGAGCGAGTCCGTGCGAGCGGGGTCGTACACGAGCGACCATACCCGAACGCCGGATTCGGGCCTCATTTGAGCATGAATCCGGCGTTCGGGTATGGTCGACAAAGTAGACGATGCGTGCGGGAGCGCCTGCGTTGCGTCCACGCTCCGCCCGCCCTGCTACGATAAACAAAAACAACGAAAGGAGCGCCATGGGTGCAAGAATCGGCATCATCGGGGCAAGTCACGTGGGGGCTCATGTGGCGGACGTGCTGCTCGCACGGGGCATTGCCGAGGAGGTGCGCCTCTGCGACCTTGACGAGAAGCTCTCGCGCGCCCAGGCCAACGACCTGGTGGACGCCGCCTCGTACTACCAGCGCTCCGCTCGTGTGGTCGACTGCGGCACGCGCTACGAGGAGCTTGCCTCATGCGGCGTCATCGTGAACGCGGCGGGTCACGTCGCGGCCTCCGCCACCAGCCGCGACGGCGAGCTCAAGGTCACGCCGGCCGAGGTCCGCACGTTCGCGCACCGCATCGCCGAGGCAGGCTTCGAGGGCGTCTGGGTCAGCGCCGCCAACCCCTGCGACGTCGTCGCCTACGCGCTCTGGCGCGAGCTCGACTGCGATCCGCATCGCATCGTGGGCTCGGGCACCGCGCTCGACTCCGCGCGCCTGCATCATGCCCTGGCCGATGCCACGGGCTACGACCAGCACGTCATTAACTCCTGGATGCTCGGCGAGCACGGCTTCAGCGAGTTCGCCTGCTGGTCGCACGTCTCGGTGGGCTGCCTCGCCCTGGACGAGGTCGAGGCCCAGGCGCATCTCACCCTTGACCGCGCGGCCATCGAGCAGGACGCATGCAAGGGCGGCTACATCACCATGGCCGGCAAGCTCTGCACCGAGTACTCGATCTCCAACGCCGTGGGTGACATCGTCGACGCCATCGTGCGCGATGCCAAGATCGTGACCCCCGTCTCCACGCTCGTCGAGGACGTCTACGGGGTGTCCGGGATCTTCTCGTCTTTGCCGTGCACGGTGGGTGCGGCCGGCGTGGAGCAGGTCTTTGTGCCCGAGTTCTCCGCGAGCGAGATCGAGGGATGGCACCGGAGCTGCGCGCACATCAAGGAGAATATCGGCCAGCTCGACTGGCTGTAGTCGGAGGGGCCGCCTGCCCCCGTGGTAGTTTTTCCTCTTGACACGGAATCAATATGATATCAAACTGACCTCAGTGGATGAGGGCGGTCCCGGAGGCCGTGCCCGCCTTGAGGAAAGGAAACACAATGACCGTAGAGAAGAAGGCTCGCGCCGCCAGCGGATGGCCCATGCTCGTCGTGACCATCGTCGGGTACATTGCCTCCGTCTGGCTGATGATCCAGTCCATCGTCGCCCTGGCTACGGCCGACGACGCCGGGCTGCCCGCCCCCGCGCTTGCCCTAGCGGGCCTTGTGACCGCGGCGGTGCTACTTATGGTAACCATCATCGTTAACTGCGGGTTCTTCTCTCTGCAGCCGGGGCAGGCGCGCGTCTGCATCCTGTTTGGCACCTACGTGGGGACGATTCGCGAGTCTGGCTTTTACTGGGCCAACCCCTTCTTTAGCCGGAGCCTGGGCAACCCCGACGGCGAGCTCGCGGCCGAGCAGCTCACCGAGGCGATGGAGGGCTCCGGCAAGGCGGCCAAGGCAATCAAGGTCGCGGCGCGCGGCCTCTCCACCAAGGTCTCCGTGCGCGTTCGTACCCACAACGGTGAGCGCATCAAGGTGAACGACAAGATGGGCAACCCTATCGAGATCGCGACCGTGGTGGTCTGGCACGTGGCGGACACGGCCAAGGCGCTCTTCGACGTGGACGACTACCCCTCCTTCGTGGGCATGCAGACCGAGACCGCTCTGCGCCATGTGGCCAGTATCTACGCCTACGACCACATGGAGGACGACGACTCCAGCAACAAGACCATCACGCTGCGCTCCAACATCGAAGAGGTCTCCGAGAGCCTCAAGGCCGAGCTCGATCGGCGTCTGTCCGCGGCAGGCGTGGCCGTCGACGACGCCCGTCTCACGCACCTCGCCTACGCGCCGGAGATCGCCCCGGCGATGCTGCGCCGCCAGCAGGCCGAGGCCATCATTGCCGCGCGCAAGAAGATCGTGGAGGGCGCGGTCTCCATGGTGGACATGGCGCTCAGTCAGCTCTCCGAGAACGGCGTCGTGGACTTCGACGAGGACCGCAAGGCCGTCATGGCCTCCAACCTCATGGTGGTTCTCTGTGGCGAGGCCGATGCCCAGCCCGTGCTCAACACCGGCTCCCTGTACCAGTAGGGGGCTTTGGGCATGGCTGCCAGAAAGCAATACCCGCTGCGCATAGACCCGGAGGTCTGGGCCGCCGTCGAGAGGTGGGCGGCGGACGAGATGCGCAGCGCCAATGGTCAGGTCGAGTGGATTCTGCGTGACTCTCTGCGTCGGGCGGGACGGTTGCCCGGGGGCAGGGGGCCCGCAGATGGCGCGTCGCCCGACTCCGCCCAGAACGGCGGGGAATCCTAGGCCTCGCCGCCGTGTGCCCCGGCCAGCGGGCGAACCCAACCTGAAAGGAAGTCGCAAGGAACTTCGAAACGACCCTTGCGCTCAGGGGAGGGGACGCTAAACTGGCTATTATTGAACAAGAGTCAAAAATATGGGTGAGGGCCCGGCAGACCAGTGTCCGCTGTCCTAGTGGACTGACGACCGGCGAATAAAGGGGCAAGCGCTCCCAAGGGGAACGGCGAGAGGGGCACACGATGCAGTCAAAGATCGCGCACGCAGCGGAGCGCAAGGCATTCGGTCTGGCGCTCGACCAGATCATCAGGGTGGGCTCCGGCCCCGACCGCGAGAAGAACCTCGGCAGGCTCATCGACATGGCTGGCAAGCTCCTCCAGGACACGGCGCCCGGCGCCACGCGCGGCCTGCGCAACGGTCTGTATCCCGGGTCCAAGTGGGAGCAGTTCCTCTGGAAGGTCATCGACGAGACCGACCGCCACGTGCTCAAGACCACGGTCCTGAACGGCGGCTACGAGGCGGCCTTCCGCGGCCTGCGCAACACCACGGCCAACGCCGAGAAGAACCAGTGCAACGTCCCCTGGATCATCCTGTTCGACCCCACCTCGGCCTGCAACAAGCACTGCGTGGGCTGCTGGGCCGCCGACTACGGCAACATGCTCAACCTCACCTATGACGAGATGGACCGTCTGGTAACCGAGGGCTCTGAGCTGGGCTGTCATCTCTACATGCTCACGGGCGGCGAGCCCCTCGTCCGCAAGAAGGACATCCTGCGCCTCGCCGAGGCCCACAATGACTGCCTCTTCAACATCTTCACCAACGCCTCCCTAATTGACCAGGCGTTCTGCGACGAGGTCAAACGCGTGGGCAACATCATCTTCTCGGTCTCGCTCGAGGGCACCCAGGAGTCCAACGACGGTCGCCGCGGAGAGGGATCCTACGACGAGGTCATGGCCGCCTTCGAGCTCATGCACAACAACGGCCTGCTCTTTGGTACTTCCACTGCCTATACACGCGTCAACACCGAGGAGGTCTCCTCGGACGCCTACTTCGACACCATCATCGAGAAGGGTGCCCGTTGGGCCTGGTACTTCCACTACATGCCCGTGGGCGAGGGCGCCAACGCCGACCTCATGCCCACCGTCGACCAGCGTGAGTACATGCTGCACCGCATCCGCGAGGTGCGCGCCGTGACCGGGGGCAAGCCCATCTTTGCCATGGACTTCCAGAACGACGGCGAGTACGTGGGCGGCTGCATCGCCGGCGGTCGCGTCTTTTGCCACATCAACGCGCGCGGCGACGTGGAGCCCTGCGTCTTCATCCACTACTCCAACGCCAACATCAAGGAGAAGCCGCTGCTCGAGTGCCTGAAGCAGCCGCTCTTCCAGTCCTATCGTGACCACTACCCCTGGAACGACAACATGCTGCGCCCCTGTCCCATGCTGGAGAACCCGGAGATCCTTCCCCGTATCGTTCACGCATCTGACGCCACGTCGACCGAATACGTCACTCCGGAGGACGTCGACCACCTCTGCGCCCGCACGACCCCCTACGCCCAGAGCTGGGAGAAGCGCGCCGAGGAGCTCTGGTTGGAGCAGCATCCCACGGGCAAGAAGGTCTACGAGGACGAGATGTCCAGCGAGGAGATCGCTCTCAAGGCCAAGCTCATTGCCGAGCACGATGCGGAGGAGGAAAAGGTCCTCGTCAAGTAGGTCGTTCGGAACAAAAATCCTCACGGGGCGGACCCATCCGGCATTTAGAGCGGATGGGCCCGTCCCCCTCTCGGCACTCCTGTAGCGCGCCTACGGGAGCTCTTCTCGCCACTGCCCGATACGTGCTTCCCCTAGCCTGTCTACGTGGTTATGGTTGGCTGCATGACGGACAACTTTTGGCTCCGAGGAGGCGCACCATGGCAGCAAAGGGTAGCGAGAAGGTCAAGAATGTGGTCCTTGTGGGCCAAGGCGGCGTGGGCAAGACCATGCTGGCCGAGGCCATGCTCCACCTGACGGGTCGTACCACCCGCCTGGGCGGCCACGCCGGCACCAAGCCCACGCTGGACTACGACGGCGAGGAGGGGGAGCGCGGCTTCTCCATCTCCACCTCGATCGCGCCGGTCATCTGGGAGGGTACGCGCCTGAATGTGCTCGACGCCCCCTGCTACCCCGACTTCGTGGGCGACGCCCACGCCGCCATGAGCGTCTGCGAGACGGCGCTGTTCATGGTCGACGCCGCGAACGGCCCTGGCACCGTCACCACCCGCCTGTGGTACGCGGCCGAGGACCTCTCGGTAGCCCGCGCGGTCTTTGTCAACCGCATCGACCGTCCGGATGCCGACTTCGACGTTGCTCTTGAAACGCTGCGGGAGCGTTTTGGCACCAACCTCGGTGCGGTGACGATTCCCATGGGCTCGGGCGAGGACTTCGCGGGGGTCATCGACGTCATCCACCGGAAGGCCCGCCACCTCGTCGACGGCGAGCTTGTGGTCGAGAAGATCCCCGCCGCCTACGCAGACGAGGCGGCCCGTGCGCGCGCCCAGCTCACCGAGCTCGTGGTCGAGGCCGACGACGACCTGATGATGAAGTACCTCGAGGGTGAGGAAATCACGCAGGACGAGCTTGAGGGACTTCTCGGCAAGGCCCTCGTGGAGCGCATCTTCGTTCCCGTGTTCGTGGGCTCGTGCGTGCGCGAGGAGGGGGTCGTCTCCTTCATGGACGCCGCGGTGACGTGGTTTCCCTCCATGGCCGACTTCGGCCGCATCCCGCTCGTCAACGGAGAGCAGCTCGATATCTCCCCGGATGACGACCGCCCGGTCGCCTTTGCCTTCAAGTCGCTCAACGACCCGCAAAACGGGCGCCTCTCGTTTCTTAAGGTTCTGGCCGGCACCCTCACGACCGGCACGGAGCTCATCAACGCGCGCACCCGCAAGGCGGAGCGCCTGGGCCACCTCTACCTCATGTGCGGCAAGGACATGACCGAGGTCGCTTCCGCGGCCGCGGGCGACATCGTCGTGGTTCCCAAGCTCGAGGCCATGACCGGCGACACCCTCTCCGTCACGGGCAAGGTCGAGGCCGCGGAGTTCCGCTTCCCCAACTCCCTCTATCGCACCGCCATCGAGCCCGACAAGCGCGGCACCGAGGGCAAGCTCTACGCGTTTCTGGAGAAGTCTGCGGACGCCGACCCCACCCTGCGCGTCGAGCGTGACGAGGACACCGGCCAGACGGTCATCTCCGCCATCGGTGAGGCGCAGGTCAGCGTTCTGCTCGATCGTCTTGAGGACCGCGCGGGCATCACGGCGCGCACCGTGGCGCTGAGGATTCCGTATCGCGAGACCATCCGCCGCGTGGCCAGCGCCCAGGGACGCCACAAGAAGCAGACGGGCGGGGCCGGCCAGTACGGCGACTGCTGGCTGCGCGTGGAGCCCAACCCCGGCGCCGGCTACGAGTTCGTGGACGAGGTCGTGGGCGGCCACATCCCACGCGGCTTCATCCCGGCCATCGACAAGGGCGTCCAGGAGACCCTGCACGAGGGGGTCCTGGCGGGCTATCCCATGATAGACGTCAAGGTCGCCGTCTACGACGGCTCGTACCACCCCGTGGACTCCAACGAGATGGCCTTCAAGACGGCCGCGCGCATAGGCTTCCAGAAGGCCGTCGACCAGGCCGAGCCCGTGCTGCTCGAGCCCCTGGCGCACCTCAGCGTCACCGTGCCCGAGAGCTACGCCGGCTCCGTGATGGGCGACATCTCCGCGAGCCGCGGGCGCGTCGAGGGCATGGCTGCCGCCACCGGCACCGCCGTCGGACAGACCACGGTCGAGGCCACCGTGCCGTACGCCGAGGTCACGGACTATGCCACGCGCCTGCGCTCCCTCTCGCGCGGCACGGGCGAGTTCGAGCTCGAGCTCTCCGGCTACGAACAGGTCCCGCACGACATCCAGCAGGAGCTCGCGGAGGATTACGCCGCCCGACGCGCTGCCGGTGAGAAGTAGGGTCGCTCGGGTCTGGGTCCTCGCTTCAAAATGTCTCACAGAAAGGGTACTCTCAAAAGTTTGCTATACGTTACTCTCGGCGTTGCACAGGGCACATGCTAGAATGCAGCAATATAACCGTCATTTCATCCGATAAGGAGAAATCATGCTCAGTGCCGTTCAGATTAAGCCCGATATCTACTGGGTTGGTGCTCTCGACTGGAACGAGCGTGAGTTCCATGGCTACGCCACCGACGCCGGCATTACCTATAACGCCTACCTCATCCTCGACGAGAAGGTCACCCTCATCGACACGACCAAGGGAACCTTCAAAAACGAGCTTCTGGAGCGCATCTCGTCAGTCATTGACCCTTCTAAGATTGATATCGTTATCTCAAACCACGTCGAGGGCGATCATTCTGAGAGCATCCCAACTATTCGCGAGGTGGCCCCCAACTGCAAGATTTACTCGTCCGCTCCCTCGGGGGTCAAAGGCCTGACCGGCCACTACGGTGACCTTGGCTACGAGAGCGTCAAGACGGGCGACACCCTGAGCATCGGCAAGCGCACGTTTACCTTCGTCCAGACCCCCATGGTCCACTGGCCCGACAACATGGTCACTTACGACATTCAGGACAAGATCCTCTTCTCCAACGACGCCTTCGGCCAGCACTACGCCACCTCCAAACGCTTTGACGACGAGAACGACATGTGTGAGGTCATGCATCAGGCTCGCAAGTACTACGCTAACATTGTGCAGCCGTATCGTGCGCAGGCGGCAGCTGCCGTCAAGGCGGTGCGCGGGCTTGGCCCCGATGCGCTGGACATGATTGCCCCCGCCCACGGTGTCATCTGGCGCAGCCATGTGGCCGACATCCTCGATGCCTACGAACAGGTTTACTCCTCGGGCGTTGTTCAGGAGAAGGCCCTTGTCATCTATGACACCATGTACGACGCGACCGAGTCCATCGCCCGCGCGCTCACGGACGCCTTCCAGCAGCAGGGGATTTCCACGAAGCTCATGTCCGTCAAGAAGTCCCATGAGTCTGACATCATGGATGAGTTTCTGGACGCCAAGTACATCTGCGTGGGGTCTCCCACGATGAACAGCCAGATGCTATCCAGCGTGGCGGGATTCCTCACGTACATGAAGGGCCTCTCCCCCAAGAACGGCGATCGCATGGGGTTTGCCTTTGGCTCCTACGGCTGGGCGCCGCTCGGTCCCAACAACGTGCAGAAGGAGCTTGAGTCCGCTGGCTTCCAGCTGCCCGAGAAGGCTCTTGCCATCAACTGGACTCCTAGCGAGGAGCAGCTCAGCGCCGCGCGCGACAAGGTTGCCGCTTTGATTGCGTAAGGCCCCTGCGATCCAGGTCCTGATTTGCGCCCGCCCCCAGGCAGCCGTCTTGGAGCGGGCGTTTCTTACGTCATCCTTCCGGCATTCTTATACTAGTATTTTAATTAAATTTAAGCAACTTGAGCTCCTCTAGGAACTATCTTCCTTTTAAAGCAAGCAGATGGGGGATACTCATGGGCAGTAGAGAACTCAAGGTCGGATACGAAACCGCGCAATTGCTCTTGTGAAGATGCCTTGTCGTCTTCTCGTTCGGCTGTCAGCTGCTAAACTTATCAGACTATACCGACAACGCGGGTGCCCCTGTTGTCGGCTGACTGTCTGCCGATCAAGGAGGTTGCGCACTCGCGCATGGACGTAGCCATTAGTATTGTCGTCACGTTTCTCCTCACGCTTGCCAATGGGTTCTTTTCCGCCTCCGAGCTGGCTGTCGTCTCCGCAAAGCGAGCTCTGCTCGAGCCTGATGCCGATAACGGTGACGCAAAGGCCCAGGCTGCCCTCGACCTCTCTGCTGATTCTGGCCAGTTTCTGGCCACCATTCAGGTTGCCATCACACTTGTGGGATTTGCGTCGTCGGCCTTTGCCGCGACCAGCCTCTCCGGTCCTCTTGGCGGATGGTTCACCTCCCTCGGGATGCCGGAGGGCGTCGCTGCCGGACTGGCGCCCGTGCTCATTACCCTGCTCGTCTCTTACCTCTCCATCGTCGTGGGCGAGCTTGTTCCCAAGCGTATCGCCCTGTCCAACTCGGAGGGGGTGGCCAAGGCCGTGGCGGGGACGATTCGCGGGTTCATGCACGTCGCTCGTCCCCTTGTCTGGGTTACCTCCCGCTCCGCCAATGGCATAGCCAAGTTCCTGGGAGTCAAGCCCGACGGCGACCGTGGGGTCGCCTCTGAAGAGGAAATTAAGTACTTGGTGACCGACGCCGCCGAGCTCTCCGACGAGGAGAAGTCCATGATTCACGAGGTCATCGACTTGGGGGACACCATCGCCCGCGAGGTCATGGTCCCCCGCGTGGACATGACGGCCCTGGAGGACTCCTCCACCCTGTCCGAGGTCCTCGCCGTCATGCGCCGCACCGGTTACTCGCGCATCCCCATCTACCACGGCTCCGTTGACCGTGTCGTGGGCGTGGCGCACATCAAGGACATCGTCAGCCTCATTCTTGACGAGGACCGTTCGTCCGAGTCCGTGGCCGCCTACGTGCGCACCGCCGACTACGTGCCTGACACCAAGGACATCATCCCCCTGCTCTCCGAGATGCAGTCGAGCCACGACCAGATGGTCATCGTGGTAGACGAGTACGGCGGCACGGCGGGCGTCATCACGATCGAGGACATCGTCGAGGAGATCGTGGGCGAGATCGAGGACGAGTTCGACCCTGACAACAAGTTTCTCACCAAGCTCTCCGACCGCGAATGGCTCGTGGACGGGCGCTTCTCGCTCGATGATGCTATCGACCTGGGTTGGCCTGTCGAGGACAACGAGGAGTACGAGACCATCGCCGGCTTTGTGACCGACCTCGCCGACAAGCTCCCGCGCCCTGGGGACGTCATCGAGAAGGACGGCTACCAGTTTCTTGTGCAGTCCATGCGTGGTCGTCGCCTTGCGATGTTGCGCGTCACCGCGCCCGAGCCGATCGTTGAGGAGCCTTCTGCCGACGCTGACGGTGACGGGGACGGAGAGTCTGCGAAGGAGTAAGACCCCGCCCGCCACTTTAACTACAATGATGAGAATAGCTCGCCCATCACCTGTGGCGGACACTAAGAGAAGGGGAGCTGCCCGATGGCCCAGCTCTTTGAAATCAGGAAGGTCACGATTGGCCCCAGAAACTTCGAGGTCGAGGTCGAGGCGTCGCCGTCTGCACCTCTTATGACCAGCGAGGACCCCGCGGGTACCGAGCTCGTGCTCGACCTCATGCCCGAGCTCAGAGACCATATCTGCATGGGCGACGCTGCCCCTCGCTTTGGGGAGGTCGTCGAGCAGACCGAGCTCGCGCACCTGCTGGAGCACGTGAGCGTGGAGCTTCTCGCCCGGACGAACGTGGCCGGAGACATCGCCAGTGGTCAGACTGTCGAGACGGGTGAGCGTCACTATCGGATTACCCTTGCGTGCCCCGATGACGTGCTCGTTGCCGGGGCGCTTTCGAGCGCCGTCTGGATTCTTCAGTGGGCGTATGCGGGCGGTGGGGATCCGCGCCCCGACGTCGACGCGATCGCAAGCGGGCTTGCCGACCTCGTGAGCAGCTTGGATGATGCGGAGGACGCGGATGCGAGCACGAGCGCGCCTGAGGCAGAGGAGCCATCCTCACGGGAAGACGATGGGCCCATTGCTGCATCGGAAGCTACATCCGAGGCCGAACCTGCGCCAGGGCCCGCCCCCGAGGAGGACCCCGGAGCCGAACCCGTACCTGCTGCCGAATCCAACCAGGATGAGGATCGTGACCGGTGGGACATGGATGACGTCCCTCGCCCGCATCTCGTTCGTTAGTCGGCGCGGTTCTCGCGCCTCGTACAGTCCGCACTGACAGGAGGAACTCATGAACAAGAAGACGGTCGGTTTTATTCTTGGAAGCATCTTTGGGGCCGCAACGGGCGTGGCCGCTGGCATGATGCTCGCCCCGCGCTCCGGCGCCGAGAGCCGCGCCATGGCCGCCGACGCCATGAACGATGCGTGGGACTCCGCAGTGGACACCTATGAGCGCGGGAGTGGCGTCGTCTCGGACAAGATCGACGACGTTCGTCCCACCGTTGACGCCAAGACCGACGAGCTGCGCGCCAAGGTGGACCTCGCTCGCGAGCGCATGGATCAGCTCCGCGACTCCCTCTCCGACGCCGTCTCGGACGCCTCCGAGCAGGTCCAGGACGCAGTGACCTCCGTGACCGACAGGGTCGCGGCCATGACTGACGTTCCTGCAGAGAATGGTGCAAAGGCCGCCGAGGCCGTCCACGTCGAGGTCGTCGACGAGGACGATGCGTACGAGGCGTAGGCCTATGCTCAAGGTGAGTGATCTGGTGGGGCTTCGAGTCCGCGTTCCCAAGAAGCCCAAGAAGGCCAAGGACGGGACCACGACCGAGCGCACCTCAAAGCTCGGCAAGATTCACATGGCCGTCTTCTCGCCGGACGGCGCGCAGGTCGTGGGGTTCATGGTGAGGCGTCCTGACGTGGTGGGCATGGTCAAGCGCGAGGACGCGTTTCTTGCGTGGGACGCCTTTGGGCCGTCTGACGGCAAGGTCGTTGTGGTGACTCGTCCCACTGACGGGCTCGACGCCGAGGCCAGAAAGCGTCTCCTGCTGGACTGGGACGCCTGTATCATGTGGGCGGGCATGGACGCCAAGACGGTCGAGGGCAAGCCTCTGGGCTACGTCTCGGATGCCGAGTTTGACGAGAGGACCGGGCGCGTGACGCGCTTCTTCACCACCGACGGTGGCGTTTCCCATGCGCTCGTGGGCTCGTTTCAGATCACGCCCGACATGGTACGCGGCTATGCGCACGGTCGCATGGTCGTGGACACGGGCGGTAAGGCCCTCGAGCCTGACGGGGGGCTGGCGGGCGCAGCCGGAGAGGGCTATGCGCGCGCCAAGGTCAAGGGTGCCGAGGTAGGCAAGAAGGCCGGTGCCGCCGCCGGCGAGGCTGTGGAGAAGGGCTCGTTTGCGCTCGGCAAGGTAATTGGCAAAGCTCAGAAGGCTATCTCCGAGGCCACGAAGGAGGAGCCTGAGCCCCAGCCTTCTCAGTCGGCCCCGCAGGCTCCCGCAATGGCGGCTGCGGATGTGCGCGTGGAGGAGCCGGTCGAGAAGCTCCCGGAGAGCGCGGCGCAGCGGGCCGAGCGGCCCGCGCCCAAGACCTACGCTCCGGCGTCGGAGGGGAAACCGGAGCGAAGGAAGACGGCTTCGGCAGAATCCAAGACGGCGCAGCCAAAGTCTAAACCTGAGCCCAAACCGGCTGCCGACAAGGCCGCGAAGGCCGTTGGCAAGCAGCTCGGAGCCATGGGCAAGATGTTCGGCTCCTTCAAGGACGAGTTCGACAAGGCGAATAAGTAGCGCGATCGGGGTTTGGCGGCGGCGTGCCCCGCCGGCCTACCGCACCTCGAGCGTGCCGAGAAGTGCTTGGTGGTCGGAGCCCGTGACCTTGACGGTCTCAAGGTCGCTCACCACGACGTTGGCGTCCTTGGCGTACACGATGTGGTCTATCTCTATGAGCGAGGGGAAGGCTCCGTACGAGGGATAGGTCATGTGGAATCCCTCTCCGCTCTGCTCCCCCGCGTCCACGAAGGACGTTCCCAGGAGCTCGCGAAAGCGCGCGTGGTCCCACGTGGAGTTGAAGTCACCCATGATGAGGTAGGCGTGATCATAGTCAGAGAGGGACCCGATGACCGAGAGCCCCTCATCCCACAGGTCCTGCGCGCCACGTACCGGGGAGTTGGGGTGCACGCTAACAACGCGCAGCGTGCGGCCACCCACCGAGATGCTTGCCGCGGGCATGGAGCTCGTGTCGATGCTGAGCAGGTTGCCGGACGTGTCGCTCATGGGCGCGAGGGTCCAGATTCCGTTGCGACCGCCGTTGTTTACCGTGGAGGCAGCGTCGGAGATCACGTAGTAGGGCAGGACCTCGCTCAAGCCGGCGTCCTGGAGCTGGGCGATGAAGTCGGCTGAGAGCTCCTGGAGGCAGAGGACCTCGACGTTCTGAGAGCGTACGAGCGAGACGACCTCCTCGGCCGAGGCAGACCCGTTCCTGGTGTTGAGCGTCATGATGCGCATGGTGTCATCGTCGGTCGAGGCCGCCGTCTGGACTGTCGCCGTGGCGGAGTTCGAGACGCGTGCGGTGGGCAGGAAGTAGCCTCTGTGCCACCAGAGCGTGACGGCCAGCGTGATGGCGCATGCCACGAGCAAGACGCGCCGATGCCAGAGCGCCGCCAGAATCAGGCAAAGCAAAAGCGGAATGAGCATGAGCGGCACGAACGAGACGAGCTCCGGCACTGCGCGTCCGGTGGCCAGCTCAGAGGGCAAATAGCGCAGGGAGAGAAGTGCCACGGCACCTGCCACAACGATCCAGAGTACGAACGAGAGACAGCCGTGTCGTGCGCGGCTGCGCGGACGAGAAGGGCGGGGGGGACGTTTGCGTGGCGGCTCCTCGAAAGGCTCGGGGGCGTCCTCGGTGACTGATGCGCGCTGCGTCACGGGGCGCTGACGGTGCAGCACGCGCGCTCGGGGAGCTGTGTCGCCCATGTTCTCCCGTGCTCGATCGACCACGTGCGGCCGCACGACGGTGCGCTCGGGCGTGCCCCAGTCGTCGGAATCTGTGGGGGCAGTGTGCGCAGCGCTCCCTGTCGCGATGCCCCCAGCAGACGCTCCCTCGCTGACCGCCCAGTCGTCGTCGGAGATGGGCTCCCACTGGCGCGCGGTGTCGTCTGAGGGCCTGCGTGCATTGTCAGAGGGCTGCTGGGCCATGGGATCCTCTCGCGTAAAAGGGCATAGAGTTTATCCTAGCGAAGCCATGGGCACCTTGGTCGGCTCTGACGAAAACGTCGCAAATGACGTTAGTGGCTTGGTCTCTCTTACGCTCCCGTGACCTGCATCACGAGCATCACCACGGTCAGCACTACAACGGCGATGATGGTGAACCACGTGAGCACGTTCCATACGCGGCCGTTCGCGTGGTTGCCCATTACGTGTCGGTCGCTGGCAATGCGGACCATGAACACCAGAAGGACCGGCAGGAGCACGCCGTTTATGACCTGCGCGACCATCATGATGCCAAAGAGATTCACATTGGGGACAAGCACCACGGTCGCCGAGATGACGATCACGGCAGTGATGACGCCGCGGTAGACGGGGGCCTCTGACCAGCCGTGATCAGCTCCGTGCTCCCAGCCAAAGGCCTCGCAGACGGCGCTCGAGGTGATGCCCGGCAAGACGCATGAGGCCAAGAAGGACGCGCCCACGAGTCCCGCGCCAAAAAGCACCTCCGCATAGTCGCCTACCAGGGGCGCTAGCGCGCTGGCGGCATCCTGGGCACCGTTGACGACCACGCCCGCCGGGTGCAGCACGGCGCCCGTGGTCAGGATGATGAACCAGGAGATCGCGCTCGCCACCACGGCACCCGTCACGGTGTCGATTCGCTGGTAGGGAAGACTCTGCGCCGTGGCGTTCTTCTCGACCACGTTGCTCTGGGCCAAAAAGACCATCCACGGCGCAATGGTGGTGCCCACGTTGGCCACGAGCAGCGAGAAGTACTGCGGATTGCTGTCAAATTGCGGCACGAGGGTGGCAAAGAGCGCGTCTCCCCAGTTGGGCCCCACCATGATGCCAGCCACTACGTAGGTCACAAAGACGCAGCTTACGGCCAGGAGGACCTTCTCGATGCGTCGATACGAGCCGCTCATGGTGAGCAGCCAGATTATCACGGCGGCAACGGGCACGGACACGTAGATGGGCACGTCGAACAGGGCCATGCCCGAGGCGATACCCGCGAACTCGGAGAGCGTGACCGTGGTGTTAGAGATCAGAAGAGCCAGCATAGCCAGGGCGCTCATGCGCACACCAAACTGCTCGCGGATAAGCGAGGCAAAGCCCTTGCCCGTGACGCAGCCCATGCGCGCGGCCGTCTCCTGTGCCACGATGAGGAGAAAGCACATGACGGGGACGGTCCAGAGCTGGCCAAAGCCAAAGAGAGCGCCCGCGTTGGAGTAGGTGGCAACGCCGCCGGCATCCGCGCCGGCGAGGGCTGCGACCATGCCGGGCCCCATGGCGGCGAGGATGAGCCTTGGCTTCAGCCTTGTCCGCTGGTGCTGAGGTGGGTCCGTCTTACCGATACCTGACATCAGCTAGCCCACCACAGCCCGCAAGGTCCTGACAGGAGCGCCGAGGCGACGACGAAGGTCACCACCGCGACGATCATGGCTAAGATGGAGAGCGCAAATCCCGAAGTCTCGCGGTTCTTGTCGTCACGATGGCGCAGCACGACGAGGTAGGTCGGCGCGAGCGCAAACGAGACAAAGGTCGAGACGGCGGCTCCGATTCCACCAGTGGTCAGCGCTGGCCCCAGAAGGCCGTCAAGGCCGTGCGCGGGCATCACGGGAGAGGCGAGCAGGTTCACCAGGGCCACCGAGATAAGCGCCACAAGCATGCCAGACGCAACCCCGACGCCCAGGCTCTTGAACGCAAAGCCCACCAGGGAGGGGGAGTCCTCGTCGTCAGGGTCATTTTCCAGGAAGAAGTTGGTCACATAGCTGATAGAGTCGCCGGCGAGCACGAGCGCTACGGCGAGGGGAAGGCAGCAGACAAGCGTCTCCTGCGGCCGGAGCCGCTCACCGGACACGAACGTGAGCGCAAGGATGCCGAGCGCCCACAAGAAGACCCACACGTTGCGACGAAGCAGCCACGCGAGGGCGCCCGCACGCTCGGAGCCCTCGCTGCCGTCGGAGCCCGCGCCGGCAATCTGCAGATCCTCCGCGTGCTCCTCTTCGAGGACGTCGAGAGCGTCGTCGACGGTGACGATGCCCAGAATGTGCCCATCGTCAGCCACGACGGGCATGGCCAGGAGGTTGTACTTGGCGATGCCCTCGGCCACGTCCTCCTGGTCGTCTTCGGGATTCGCGGTGACCAGCTCTTCGGTGCTTATCTCGATAAGGGGGTCGTCGGGGTTGGCAGTTATCAGGTGGTTAAGTGTCACCACGCCGCACAGTCGGCCGTCGTCATCCGTCAGATAGAGGTAGCGCACGGTCTCGAAGTCCTCGTCGAGTCCCTTAAGCAGCGCAATCGCGTCTGCGGCGGTGCCGTCGTGGGAGATGGCGGCAAACTCGGAGGTCATGATGCGGCCCGCCGTGTCCTCGCGGTAACCCAGCAGCTGACGTACGGCGTTCTGCTCCTTGACGCCCATGAGGCGCAGGAGCTTCTCGGCCTTGTCGTAGTCCAGCTCGCTGACGAGCTCGGCGGCGTCGTCGGGGTCCATCTCGGACAGCGTACGCGAGGCGTCCGACTCGTTCATGCCGCCCATGAGCTCGGCGGCCATGGCGTCGTCGTCGAACTCGGCGAGGGCACCGGCGCGCTGCTCGTCGTCGAGCTGAGCAAAGACTTGGCCGCGCAGGCGCGGATCGAGCCGCTCGATGATGTCGGCGATGTCGGCAGGGTGCAGCTCGTCGAGGGTTTTGTGCGAGACGGAGAGCTTGACGTTGGAAAGGTCGCGCTCCACGAGGTCCATGTAGCTCCACGCGATGATGCGCTCGGGCAGAGGGTGGCCAAAGGTGTGCGCGAGCTTCAGGGCCAGACGCTCCAGGGCGGGGTGCAGGGTGCGCAGAATGCCGCGCATGCCTACCTCCGCACCAAGCAGGCGCAGCTGGGTCGAGCTGGTGTCGGAGAGCTTGAGGTCGTTCACGCGCACGACGCGCATGCCGTGGGTATCCACGATCTGCTTGTTCAAGATGTCGCGAGCGAGAAGAACCTCGTCAGGCTGCAGATAGGAGAAGCGCAGGTCGGTCGAAGTTGCCTTGAGGCGCACTTCCTTCTCGTCATAGGTGTTCACATACTTGCGCCAGCTGATCATGAGAGGCGTACGGCCGGTGCCCGTAAAGGCCAGACTCGTCACACGGGGGAAGACCTCGCCGGTGGCGATTCCTAGGTCGGAAACGGTGCCAACCTTCTCACCATCGGAGTCAAGAACGGGATTTCCCAGAAGTTGGGAGAGATAGATCATCAATGCTCCTTACGTTTGCGCTGCTCGCCTGCAAAGGCGGACGGCTGTCACACCCCGTGCGGCGTGGCCAGGTGGGAGCACACCGTTGGGGCTATCGACTGTGAGGTCGAGGTTTCATACGGGCCCTTCTCTTCGGCGAATAGGCGGCCACACGCACGTGCTTGCGCAGCGCAACCGCATGTTATTGTACACGACGCTTACGGCTACCGGACGGCGCATACAGCTTCCCATACCTTGCCTATGCTGGCTCTTATTGCCCAGGAGGGACGATCTGACCCCTGGCGAACAGATATCTGACGCGTTTGGCCGCTATCATGTAAGCGTTCGCAACGGGACCGGAGGAAGGCGTGACCAAGCGCGTTCGCAGTGAGAAGAGCCACGAGAAGCGCCGGCGCGTCGTACGTGCGGCGGCGGGCGTGGCCTGCGTCACGGCACTCGTCGGACTCGTGGCAGCCAATGTGGCAACGGTGCTCCTGGGCGATACCGTCGAGTCTTTTTTGAGCTCGGATGTCGTGGACGTTACCCCTGAGCAGAGCGCGGCCACCGCGCAGGCGGGCCGCGCGCTTGCTGAGCGCATCGAGGGCGAGGGGCTCGTTCTGGTGCGCAACGAGGACGCCACGCTCCCCCTGCCCGCAGACGTGAACCAGGTTAACGTCTTTGGCTGGGGCTCCACCCAGTGGGTGGCCTCGGGATCGGGCTCCGGGCAGGTGGCCGGCGACACCGTGGGTCTTCTCGACGCCCTGAGCGAGCGGGGAATCTCATACAACACGCAGCTCACGGACATGTATCGTAGCTTCTGCGGAGCGCGTGCCTACCAGAGCGCGGGAGCCCTGAACAGCCGCGACTCCGAGTTCTGCCGCCTCTACGAGCCGAGCGTCTACGACAAGAGCTGCTACTCAGATGACCTTCTCTCACAGGTCCGACGCTACTCTGACACCGCGCTTGTCGTTATCTCTCGCGTCGCGGGCGAGTCGATTGACTGCCCCTCGGTCCAGTACAAGGTCAGCGCGCGCGACGGCTCAGTGGACACCGACGCCACCCGGGGCTACCTGGAGCTCTCGAGCGAGGAGGAGGCCCTGCTGCGCTACGTGGGGGCAAACTACGAGCACGTGGTGGTGCTTGTCAATTCGACGAACGTGATGGAGCTCGGTGAGCTGGAGACCATTCCCGGCATCGATGCGGCCCTTCTCGTGGGCACTACGGGAGAGGTGGGCGCTGCGGCTGTGGTCGGGGCCCTCTGGGGTGACGTTAACCCCTCCGGGCGCACGGCTGACACCTACGCCTACGACCTCTCCACGTCTGCGAGCTGGGCAAACGCAGGCACTGCGGGAGAGGGCCTCTACACCAACGCGGACGGCCTCTACCCGGCGGACGGCACGCTCAACGCGAACGTCGGCGTGCCCGAGGCCTACGACGGCGTGCGCTTCGTGGACTACGTCGAGGGCATCTACGTGGGCTATCGCTGGTACGAGACGGCTGACGCGGAGGGCTTCTGGAACGACGTATCCAACGCGCATGGTGCGGGCTACGACGGCGTTGTCCAGTATCCGTTTGGCCATGGGCTTTCTTACACGAGTTTCTCGTGGAAGGTCACCGATCGCTCCGTGAGCCTGGGCATGGCCGTGGGGCGCACGTCGGACCTCTCCCTTACCGTGCGCGTGACCAATACCGGTCAGGTTGCGGGCAAAGACGTGGTAGAGCTCTACTGCTCGCCCCCTTACGTTGACGGAGGAATCGAGAAGTCCTCTACCGTCCTTGTTGCCTACGAGAAGACCAAACTGCTCGCTCCGAGCGAGAGCCAGGACGTGACCCTCTCGTTCACCTTGGATGACGTGGCCTCCTACGACTGCTACGACGCCAACCAGGACGGCTTTACGGGTTACGAGCTCGACGGCGGGAGCTACGTGGTGGAACTCAAGAAGGACGCGCACACCCTCGCGGACTGCGAGGGAGCGCAGACGACCGTCGTCTTGCCCCGGACTGTGCGTTGCGAGGACAGCCTTGCGACGGGCTCCACGGTGGGGAATCGCTTCACGGGGGGCGCCGCGGTCGACGGCGTGTCCGTTGACGGGTCCAACTCCGATGCGAACATCACCTATCTCACGCGTGCGGACTTCTCGGCCACCTTTCCTCGCGCGAGCGACCCCGACCGAGAGATGACGGATAGCGTGGCGACCCTCAACCTCTACGGCGAGCAGCAGGTGGCGGCCGACGCCCTCGGTTACGTGGACGCGGCGGAAACGACGTCGCTCGAGCAGCCCGCGCGCACGGTCGCGGACCCCACCCTCGTCTTGTATCGCAACGGGAAGCTCACCTATCTGGGGAGGCTTCTGGGCCAGGACTACACGAACGCTACGTGGGATGACGTGCTTGACAACCTCTCGGTGAGCGACATGAAGAGGCTTGTGCTCCACGGTTACCTTGCCACGGGGGCCCTTGACGAGCTTGGCAAGCCCCGCACCAAGGAGGTCGACGGTCCGGCACAGGTGGGGTCGTTCAACCAGCTCAGCTATGGCGTGGGATACCCTGCACCCTCGGTTCTGGCGCAGACGTGGAACGCCGATCTTGCACGCGCGTACGGGCAGCAGGTGGGTATGGAGTGCGCCGTCTTGGGCGTGGACGGCTGGTACGCACCCTGCGCCAACGTGCATCGCACGCCGCTGGGGGGCCGCAACTACGAGTACTTCTCCGAGGACCCCCTGGTTTGCGGGACGATGGCCTCCTCAGTCGTGGGTGGTTCGCTCGATGCGGGAACGTACTGCTATCTCAAGCACTTCGCTGTCAACAATCAGGACTCCTACCGAGACTCCCTGTACACCTGGCTTACCGAGCAGTCGCTGCGCGAGATCTACCTCACGCCGTTTCGCTTGGCGGTCAAGCAGGGGGCCACGGGACTGATGACCGCGTACAATCGTATCGGCGCCACGTGGGCAGGAGGCAACAAGGCTCTGCTCACTGACGTTCTTCGCGGCGAGTGGGGGTTCGACGGCACCGTTATCACGGACTACTGCGACCACCAGCAGTACATGAACGCCGACCAGGCCCTGCGCGCCGGAGGCGACCTCTACATGGACGGTGTCTTTCGCAACGGCTCGTTTGCGTGTGGATACACCCAAGAGGAGCTCTCCGCTGCGGCGGGCACCCCTGACGCTCCGCGCGCCGCGAGCTACCTGACCAACCTGCGTCGAGCCACGGAGGACGTGCTCTACACCTGGCTGAACGCCCGCGAGACCAACCTCTCCTACAACGAGGACGCGGGCGCCAACGGCGGCGTGCCACTTGAGCGGCCCGTCAAGGCTCCTGGCTTCGACTACATAGGCACCGCGCTCGCCGTGGCCGATGCCGTTGCGAGCCTGGCCGTGGTTGGTTGGGTGCATCGGCGTTTGGAGCGTCGTCGGTCATAGGGCTCATGTGAGCGTATACCTGATTGTAAGTCGGGTCTCGTCCCGTTCAAAGAATAGCTCTCCATCCTCTTTCAATCGCTCCACAAAAAGCCCCGCGCCACCAGGCTGGCGCGGGGCTGTGACTCAGTGCACTTATCAGCAGAGACTAGAACTTGACCTGAGGTGCCTCGCGGGCGGACTCGTTTGCCACCTCGAAGCCGGGGCGCGGACGGAAGCTGGAGCCGGCGACCAGGCTGCCGGGGAAGGTCTCGATTGCGTTGTTGTAGTCCAGGACCACGTCGTTGTAGCTCATACGCGCGTAGCTGATGCGGTTCTCGGTGTCCGTAAGGTCGGACTGGAGCTGGGCGAAGTTGGCGTTCGCCTTGAGGTCGGGATAGGACTCGGCCACGGCAAAGAGGCTCTTGAGGGTACCCGTGAGGACGTTGGATGCCTCCATCTTGGCCTCGGGCGTGGGGGCAGAAGCAACGGCGGCGCGCGCGGCGGTTACGGCCTCGAGGGTGCTCGACTCATGCGTGGCATAGCCCTTGACGGTCTCCACGAGGTTGGGGATGAGGTCGTTTCTCCGCTGGAGCTGGGCGTCGATGGTCTGCCAGGCGGTGTCGCACTTGTTGTCCGCTCGGACAATGCCGTTGCGGATGCTGATGCCCCAGATGACGACAATGGCAACAATGACCAGGACGATGATGACGGCAAGCATAGTTCCTCCTTAGGGCGGCGCGTGGGCGCGCGGGAACGTGCGGGCGGAGGAGGAGGGATTCGAACCCTCGGAACGGCATGACCGCTCGACGGTTTTCAAGACCGCTGCATTCAACCACTCTGCCACTCCTCCGAGTGCGCGAGCACTAGTATCCTACCCTATGTGAGAGACGCAGAGACGTTGGAGGCGCGATGGACGCAGACGAGACGGGCCAGACCGCCGATGGGGACCAGGCGTCCGAGGACGAGCGCTACATGCGCCTTGCCCTTGCCGAGGCCTCGCGTGCCGCCGAGGAGGGCGAGGTTCCCATCGGCGCCTTGGTAGTCTGCGACGACGAGGTGGTGGCCAGCGCGCACAACCGTCGCGAGAACGATGCCGACCCGTCGGCTCATGCGGAGCTCTCCGCGATTGTCGCTGCCTCTCAGGCGCTGGGGCGCTGGAGGCTCACGGGGTGTACGGTCTACGTGACCCTGGAGCCCTGTCTCATGTGCGCGGGACTCATGGTGAACGCTCGGATCGACCGCTGCGTGTACGGCGCACCCGATCCCAAGGGAGGAGCGCTAGGCACGCTCTTTGACGTGAGCCACGACGAGCGTCTCAACCATGAGTTCGAGGTCACGCCCGGCGTCTTGGGAGACGAGGCCGCAGCTCAGCTGCGCGCCTTCTTCCGTGCCCGGCGGCGCGGGGTCTAGTGCAGATGAATGCCGCTAAGTGCACTTACATGTTCTTAGATGATCCCGTCTGCCCCTACACCACCTGAAATACGAAGAAGTCAAGATAGTGAGTCTCCGGCACGCCCCATAAGATGGGGTGATCGGGGGCCTGCTGCCGCTCTTCGACCTGCTTGAGCTGTACGTTGGCATCGTGCGCGGCCTGAGAGATTGCCTTGGCCAGAAGGTCTCGCGTCATGAAGTGCGAGCAGCTGCAGGTGGCAAGGTAGCCGCCGCGCGGCAGAAGGCGCAGGGCGTCGTAGTTTATCTGGCGATACCCCCGCGCGGCGTGCTCGACGGTGCCGCGACTCTTGGTGAACGCCGGCGGGTCGAGCACGATGAGGTCAAAGGGGCCGCCCTCCGCGCGCAGACGCCTCCGGTCCCCAACGAGCTCGGGAAGGTACTCGAGGACGTCGGCGCAGGTGAAGTCCATGCGCGCGTCAAGGCCGTCCAGTCGGGCGTTCTCGCGCGCAAGGTCGAGGGCCGTGGCGCTCACGTCCACGCCGCGCACGAAGTCGGCGCCGCCGGCCGCGGCATTGAGCCCGAACGGACCCACGTGGCAGAAGCAGTCGAGCACGCGACGCCCCCGCGCAATCTGACGCACGGCACGGCGGTTGTACTTCTGGTCGAGGAAGAAGCCTGTCTTCTGGCTGTTCTCCAGGTCGAGGTCAAAGGAGAGGCCGTTCTCCCTCACCACGAGGCGCGCTGAGTCGGGGGCGCCCGCAGCGTCCCACCAGCCCTTCTCGAGAGGCAGGCCCTCCTTGGCGCGGGAGGGGGAGTCGTTGCGCTCGTAGACGGCTCGCACGTCCTGGCCGTCGGCGCGCAGAGTCTGGAGCAGCAGCGGGTAGATGAGGGGGCGCAGACGGCCCATTCCCACCGTGCCCACTTGGGCAACAAGGACCTGCTCGTAGCGGTCTACGACGAGCCCGGGAAAGCCGTCCGCCTCCGAGAAGATCACGCGGCAGCAGGTGGTGTCGGGCTCGCACCCAGGAAGCGCGAGCGTGCCCATGGTCGTGACGCGATGCTGCCAGGCCCACTCCACGCGCCGAGCCCAGAATGCCTTATCAAGGCGGTCGTTCGCGTTGCGGCTCACCACGCGAACGCGAATCTTCGAGCGCTCGGAGAGCAGGCCGGCCCCCTGCCAGGTGCCGTTCTCCTCGAAGACGTCCACCAGGTCGCCGTTTGCGGCCGCGCGTCCGTCCGTGGGTGCGGGTTCCGTGCGCATGACCTCGCCCTCAAAGACCCAGGGGTGTCCCGCTTTGAGCGAGCACGCCGCCTTGTGCGTGACGATGACCTGCGGATAGGGTCGAACCTGCTTCATAGGGGCTCCTCAAAGAGCGAACGTGGCCGTGCGTCTCATTATGGCGTAGCCACGCACGTCGCGTTGACGTCTAACGCGGGGCTCTACCCGCGCACTTACCGTCTCATTATCGAACTCTGGCAGACTTGGGGGGAGGCCCTTTACGCCGTCCTGACGCGTCTGCTCGACACTTCTGTCTCAGCGCGGAATTCGCGAACGGCAGGACAGGGGAGGGCGGAATAGGTGTCGAGTATTGAGCTTCGCCACATTCAAAAAACCTACGACGGCAAGCGGCCCGTCATCAACGACATGAGTCTGACCATACCCGATGGGAGCTTTACGGTACTCGTGGGACCCTCGGGCTGCGGCAAGACCACCACGCTGCGCATGATCGCCGGCCTTGAGGAGATTAGCTCCGGAGACCTTTTCATCGATGGGGTGCGCATGAACGACGTGGACCCGGGCGAGCGCAACATCGCCATGGTCTTTCAGAACTACGCCCTCTACCCCACGATGAGCGTGCGGGGAAACATCGAGTTCGGTCTCATCAACGCAAAGGTCCCCAAAGACGAGCGCGATAGACGCATCGAGGATTTCTCTCACATCGTGGGGCTCGCGGACTACCTCGACCGCAAGCCGACGCAGCTTTCTGGTGGGCAGCGCCAGCGCGTCGCCCTGGCCCGCGCCATGGTGAAGCACCCCAAGGTCTTCCTCATGGACGAGCCCCTCTCCAACCTCGATGCCAAGCTGCGTGCCCAGATGCGCACCGAGCTCATTGCGCTTCACCAACGCCTGAGTACCACCTTCGTCTACGTCACGCACGACCAGACCGAGGCCATGAGCATGGCGTCCAAGATCGTGCTCATGAGCGACGGCGAGATTCAGCAGGACGACGAGCCGCTCAAGATCTACGGGGACCCCCGGAACAAATTCGTCGCGCAGTTCATTGGTGTGCCCGCGATGAACGTGTTCCCTCGCAGGAGCCTTCCTGATCTGGGGCTTCCCGCCGACGTGTCCTGGGTGGGGTTTCGCCCCTCGCGCGTCCTCTTTGCAGAGGAGGCGCAGGGCTACCTCGCCGACGGCACGCCCGCGCGTACCGAGCGCCGCGTGCCCGAGCAGGGGGACTGCGTCTTCGACGGCGTCGTCACGATACGCGAAATCATGGGGAGCGAGATTATCTATCAGGTCAAGGTCGGCTTTGGCACGGTCTCGTTCAAGACGTTCAATCAGCCCCAGGTTCAGGTGGGGACTCACATTGACCTTGTCGTCGACCGCGCGTCGCTCTACCTGTTCGACGAGGACGAGAAGAGGGTGAGACTCTGATGCCCCTTGCGAACAAAGCCGCGCGCGGCGGCGATGGGATCGGGGAAGCCTCCCTTGCCACAAAGCCCACCCTTGTCGTCTCGGCCGGTCGTCGCCGTGCGGCCTCTTTCCTTGCGCTGATCAAGCCCTACGTGGTCATTGCTCCCGCCCTTATCGTCCTGGTGGTTTTCTGGATCTACCCGATCTTTGACATGGCGTATCTCTCGCTGTTCAAGTGGGACCTAATCTCCCCGGAGATGGTCTGGGTAGGCCTTGAGAACTTCCAGAACCTCTTCGCAGACGCGCAATTCTGGCAGACCCTTGCCAACACGCTTGCCTACACCTTCTTCGTGGTTCTCATCGGTGTGGGAATGGGCCTAGTCACGGCCATCTACCTGCGCAAGAACACCAAGACCAACGGTTTTCTTCAGGCTGTGGTGTTCTCGCCCTACGTGGTGAGCCTGGCGTCCGTGTCCCTGCTCTGGATGTGGATCATGAACAAGGACTACGGCCCGCTCAACAGCATCCTTGCCGCCTTTGGCATCTCGGGGGTTGACTGGCTCGGGGACCCGAACGTCGCGCTCCCCGCGCTGATAGCGATCTCGGTCTGGAAGACCGTGGGCTACGACTCCCTCATCCTTGTCTCCGCCCTGCGGGGAATCCCCCACCATCTCTACGAAGCGGCGCGCCTGGATCACGCGGACGGGTGGACGACCTTTCGCAAGATTACGCTTCCCCTGATCTCTCCGACCCTCTTCTTTCTTGTGGTCGTGGACGTCATCGCCTCGCTCAAGGTGTTCGAGACCATCCAGATCATGACGCTGGGCGGTCCGCAAAACGCCACCAACACCCTGGTGTTCTCTCTGTATCAGTACGGCTTTCAGTTCAACAAGGTTGGATATGCGGCCGCCATCGGGATGGTGCTTCTGGTTCTGATCGGAATCTTCGCGGTCGCGTACTTCAAGCTGCTCGCCAACAGAGTTCACTATCGCTAGGGAGAAGGAGATCATGAACCAGGCTTCGAATGAGGGGACGGGGACCGCGCGCGGGGTCCAGAGGCGCGCGGTGATTAGAGGGGCACGATGCGTGGGTCGCTGGGTCATAAACGTGCTTCTCGTGCTCCTGTTTTTCTTCCCGTTCTTCTGGATGCTCTCCAGCTCGCTCAAGACGCTGGGTGAGACGATGCAGTTCCCGCCCAGCTTGCTGCCAGCTGATCCACAGTGGCAGAACTTCGCCGACGCGTGGACGTCGATCCCCTTTGCGCACTACCTCATGAACTCCGTCATCGTGACCCTCGCCGTTTTGGGGCTCCAGCTGCTGACGGTGGTCCCGGCGGCCTATGCCTTCTCGCAGTACAGGTTCGCCGGTCAAGGGGTCCTCTTTGGCATCACCCTTGTGACCATGATGGTGCCGGCTCAGCTCGTGTTCCTGCCCCTGTTCGCGCTGTTCGCCAAGTGGGGAATCATAAACTCCTACTGGTCGCTCATCCTACCGTTCGCCACGAGTGCCTTCAACATCTTCCTGCTGCGTCAGACGTTCAACCAGATGCCCCGGGAGCTCGTGGAGGCCGCCCGCCTGGACGGGGCGAGCGAGCTCAAGATCATCGTGCGACTGTTTCTTCCCATGGCCAAGGCGACGCTGGCGACCTGTGCCCTGCTCACGCTCATAGCCACGTGGAACGACTACTTCTGGCCCCTCGTGCTCACCACTAACGACGCTGTACGAACCCTTCCGGTCGGCGTCGCCAGCATGCGTGCTAGCGAGTCGGGCGTCAACTATCACATTCTCATGGCCGCAAACGTGCTGCTCACAGTCCCCATCGCCATCATCTACTCCTTTGCGAGCAAGCACATCATCAAGGCCTTTGCCTACGTGGGAGACAAGTAGCGCTCACGTAGTTCGGGGGAGATTCCTCTCGTTCGTTTTGAAAAGACAAGAAGCACGAAGAAAGGATCCACGCTATGATGAAATCCCCTGTCCCCCTGTCGCGCCGCTCGTTCCTAGGTGCCGCGGCGCTGGGTGTCGGCTCCCTCGCGGTGTCTGCGGGCCTCTCCGGCTGCGGCCAGAGCGAGTCCGGATCTAGCTCCAGCTCCGCTGCCGCGACAAGTGACAACGGAACCATCGAGCTCACGTATTGGTACAGCTGGACCGATAAGATCAAGGAGAACAACGAGGAACGCGTCGCCGAGTTCAACGAGGGTATCGGTGCCGACAAGGGCATCCACGTCACCGCCGAGTACCAGGGCTCTTACGATGATCTCAACACCAAGCTCAAGACGGCCTACTCGGCCAGCGAGGAGCCCGACGTCTGCGTCATGGTCATCAACGGCACCCAGGCCTTCGCCGACGGCGGTATGATTCAGCCCATCGACGACCTTGTCGCCGATGAGGACCTGAAGGACTTCTGGCCGGGCCTCATGGAGAACTGCTACGCCGGCGAGGACCTCTACGGCGTGCCCTACCTGCGCTCCACGCCCGTCCTCTACTACAACAAGACCCTCTTCGAGAATGCCGGCCTCTCCGCCGACGCCGCCCCCGCCACCTGGGACGAGATGGTGGCCGCCTCCGACGCCCTCAAGGGCCAGGGCGTGGGCGGCTACGGCTTCTTCGCCTATATTTGGGCGTTTACCGCCTTTGCGTACTGCAACAGCGGGACTCTGTTCGGTGATGGCCTCTCGGCCCAGGCGGCCACGTTCAACGAGAAGCCTGCGGTCGACATGGTGAAGTGGTTCAAGGACGGCGTCGACAACCATAACTTCTCGTTCTCTGGCGGGTCCAACGGCTCCGACACGCTCAAGACCAACGCCGCCAACCAGAAGGTGGGCATGTGGATGAGCTCCACCGCCGACCTCACCAATCACATGGATCTTGCCAGTCAGGGAGGCTATGAGATCGGTGTGGGCTTCATCCCCAAGAACACGCAGAACAAGGTGCCCACGGGCGGCTGCAACCTCGTCATGACCTCGCGTGTCGCAGACGCGCGCCGCACCGCTGCGGGCGAGTTCATCAACTTCATGACGTCCAGGGACGCCGCGGTGAAGAACCACCTCAAGACTGGCTACCTGCTCACGCGTCAGTCCGACGCCGAGGACCAGCGCATCATTGAGGCCTATGCCAAAACTCCCGAGTACCAGGTGGCCTTTGACCAGCTGCAGTACGCCATTGGTGACTACATGAACGCCGGCTACGTCGAGGCATCCAAGGTTTACACCGACGCCATCGAGAAGATTATGGCCGGCTCGGGCGACGTCCAGGATGTTCTCGACACCGCCAAGGAACAGGCTGATCCCATCCTGCGGAGCTAGCAGGTCTGATCGGCTGCACACAAGATGTACTCAGAGGAGAAGTGATGATTGCACGTTTTTTGCGGACCTTCACTACACGGAAGAGATTCGCGACCTGTCGCTCGATAACGAGCGCGCGGCGTTCTATCAGAAGGCCTTCGATGCCTTCACGGCTCCGGGAGCGGACCTTCTCGTCTCGCTGGGCGACGTCTCCACGACGAGCAGCGCCGAGGGTATGCGCCACGTGCGCAACCATCTCGCCCAGGCCGCGTTTCCCGTGCACTACGTCTACGGAAACCACGACACCATGTTCGTGAACGAGGCGCACATGGACCAGATCTTTGGGCGCACTGCCACCTATGCCTTCGATCAGGGGGGAGTCCACTTCGTGGTGATTGACACCACGAATCCGTTTGACATGGAGCACTGGGGAGGACACCTCGATGAGGAGCAGCTCGCGTGGCTCTCCTCTGAAGTCGAGGCTGCCCAGGGACGACCGCTGGTGGTGATGGGCCATCATGCCCTCTTTGACACGACGGTGCCCTACAGCAACTCGGAGAATCACTTCGTGGACAATACGGAGCAGGTGTTCGAAGTACTCGAGCGCCATGAGGGCGCACCGGGCATCTACCTCTGCGGACACACCCACCGAAACGGCTGCGCTCGGCGGGGGACCTGGCACTTCCTCATGCTTGCGGACGTCCCTGACGTCTCGTCCTACCTTGAGCTGGACTTTCATGCTGACGAGGTGGGCGTGAGCTATCGTCGCTTCGATGACGAGGACAGCCATCCGTTCGCGTCCGGAATTCCCATCTACACACATCAGGGACGTGGCCCCGCCGAGAACGGATGCACCTTTGCGGGGATCTCCATCCCCCGGTAAGGGAGGCTCGAAGAGCGAGGCCCAGAGTAGAGAAGTGCGAGGAGAAGCACATGCACAACCTGTTCGTCATGAGCGTTGACGCCCTCTTCACGGACAACCTGGCAGACGTGCGCCATCTGCCAGGATTTGCTGAGATCTTGGGTCGCGCGGCCATCTACGAGGACGTCTACTGTGTGTATCCTACGCTCACCTACGTGTGCCACGCGAGCATCATGAGCGGGTTCTGGCCCGAGAGACACGGCGTTCCCCACAATCAGATTCTTGACCCCGCCACTCAGGACCGCGCCTGGTACTGGGACTATACGAGCCTGCATGTGCCTACGGTGTTCGACTGGGCGCACCTTGCGAAGCTCACCACCGCCTCGGTGGGCTGGCCTGTCACGGCGGGCGCCGGCTCCATCGATCATAACGTTCCCGAGGTGTGGGTGGCTGACCCTGCGCTCTTTGCCTCTCCCGCGTCTTTGGGGCCGGCGCTTGACGAGGTGTATCGCCATGGCTGCTCTCCGAGCGGCTGGGAGCTTTACGAAGCGCACAGAGGGCTTCTTGACAACAATCGCACGCCCGCTCTCGACGAGTTCGACACCGCTTGCAACGTGGACCTTATAGAGCGCTATCGGCCCAACGTTCTATTCACGCACCAGGCCACGCTCGACCATGCTCGCCATGCGCACGGGGTGCTTGCCCCCGAGGTACAGGAGGCCCTGCGCCTGCATGACGGCTGGCTCCAGCAATGCATCGCCGCCCTGAAGCGCGCCGGCACCTATGACGACACCGTATTCGTGATTCCGGGCGACCACGGCCACGTGAGAGTCGACTACAAGCTCAGCCCCAACGTTCTTCTTGCCCGGGCGGGCTTGATCGACGTGGCCGAGGACGGCTCCGTGCTCGGCTGGCGGGCCTACCTGCAGAGCTCGGGCGTGAGCGGGCAGCTCTACGCACGCGACGAGAAGGACTGCCCTGCGGCGCGAGACGCTCTCCAGCCTCTGATAGACCAGGGGCTCATCTCGGACGTCCTCACGTATGAGGACGTCCGAGAGCAGTTCCATGGGACAGGTACGTTTGCGTTCATGGTCGAGGCGGCACCCAACTATGGGATTGGGAGTGACTGCGCGGGTGAACTCGTTACCCCTGCCGGTAGCGATGACTATCGCTATGCCGTCTCGACCCATGGACATCTTCCCTTTCGCGGGGACAAGCCGCCGTTCATCGTGGCCGGACCCGGCGTGGTCCCGGGTCGCTACGCGGGCGCGCGCCTGATAGACGAGGCTCCCACCATGATGTCCCTCGCGGGCATTCCGTTCAACGCCGCGCTCCTCGATGGGGAGGATCTTGCCGCCGCCGGCTCTCGTGCCGTGAGTCTTCCCAACGATTGGTAGGCCCTTTGGTCATGCGGCCCGCCTCTAAGGAGAATCATTGGTAGCTGTTTAAGAAGGGGCCTGCTAGCGAACTGGGAATAGGGCGCGGCAAGGCCTCCAAGATTCGTGCGTGCCCCCGAATCGCTCTAGTAATGGCGTCCGTAGCGGCCGGCATTGAAGCCGCGTCCGCGGCTGCGCGAGCCCGAGAACATCGTGCGCGTGGGCTTGCTCGTGGAGCGGTCCTCCGGGGGTACGATGCGCCCCTCATCATAGGAAAAGCCCGGCAGGTCCCACACGGGGACGCGCTTCTTGGTGAAGTACTCGATCTCGCGCAGGGGGCTGATCTCGTCGGGGGCAACGAAGGTGTAGGCATGACCAGTGGCTCCGGCGCGGCCCGTGCGGCCAATGCGATGCACGTAGTCCTCGGGGTCCATGGGCACGTCGAAGTTGACCACCGCGTCGATGCCGGAGACGTCGATGCCGCGGCTCATGACGTCGGTCGCCACGAGCACCTGCACCTTGCCAGCGCGGAAGCGCTCGAGCGCGCGGGCGCGCGCGGGCTGCGGGCGGTCGGCGTGCATGACGTCGACCGCCACGCCGGCGCTCTCGAGCGTCTTGGACACGTCGTCCACGCGATGCTTGGTTCGACAGAACACCAGGACGCGCTCGGGCTTCTGGCCGGATGCGCCGCCGGTCTCGAGCAGCGTGCGCAGGAGCTCTGTCTTCTGACCCTGGGTGATGGGGCAGAGGTGCTCGTCGACGGTGTCGGCCGTCTCGCCCACATGGGAGATCTCCACGACGGCGGGATCGGTGAGCATGGCGTCGATCGTGGACTTGATCGAAGGCGGAATCGTCGCCGAGAAGAGCAGCGTCTGGCGCTTCTTGGGCAGCTCCTGCATGATGCGGCGCACGGACGGCCAAAATCCCATGTCGAGCATGCGGTCAGCCTCGTCGAGCACGAGCACCTTGACCTGCGAAAGGCTTACGTGATTGTGCTCCATGAGGTCAATGAGGCGCCCTGGCGTGGCCACCAACAGATCGCAGCCGCGCTCGAGCGCGTTGATCTGCGTGTCAAACTTGGCGCCGCCCATGACGATGACCGCGCGCTGGCCGGTCTCCTCGCAGACGACCTTGACGACGTCCTCGATCTGCACGGCGAGCTCGCGCGTGGGCGTGACCACGAGGGCGTGCGGCCCTTTGCCCTTGGCACCCGCTACGAGCTGCAAAGCGGGCAGGGCGAAGGCCGCCGTCTTGCCCGTGCCTGTTTGCGCCGAGGCCACGATGTCGCGCCCCTCAAGAACGAGGGGGATGGAGTCCGCTTGGACGGGAGTTGGCGTGGTGAAGCCGAGGGCATCTACCCCGGCAAGAATCTGCTCGTTTAGCCCGAGCTCGGCAAATGAAGTAATCATAGCTGCAAGTATGCCGCAAGTCCGCAGGTTCTGCACGGGAGAACCCGCGGACTTGCATGAGAAGACGATGTGATGAGCCTGCGATAAACGCTAGAACACGGGGGCGACGTAGCCCTGGTAATTCTCGTTGATATAGTCGCGAATCTGATCGGACGTAAGCACCTCGATAAGCGCACGGGTCTTCTCGGAGTCTGCGTCATCGGAGCGCACGGCCACAACGTTGGCGTAGGTCTGAGCGGCCACCGAGTCGGAGGCCTCGCTTGCCAGAAGGGTCGAGGGGTCAAGGCCTGCGGAGAGGGCATAGTTGCCGTTCGCGACGCCAAAGTCCGCGTCCGACAGGGTGCGGGGCACGCTTGCGGCCTCGACCTCGACGATTTCAACGTTATGGGGGTTTTCGACGATGTCATTCTTGGTCGCCGCGAGGCCCGCCTCGTCGCTCAGCTTAATGATGCCCTGGTCCTGGAGGAGCAGAAGGGCGCGCGCCTCGTTGGTGGCATCCGAGGGAACGGCAATCTTGGCCCCGTCAGGGATAGCGCTCAGGCTGGAGCTCTTTCCTGCATAGAGCCCCATCGGCTCAAAGTGAATGGCACCTGCGCTTACGAGGTCGGTGCCATTCTGGGCATTGTAGTCGTCAAGGTAGGGCTTGTGCTGGAAGAAGTTGGCATCGAGATCACCCTCGGAAAGAGCCACGTTGGGCTGGACGTAGTCATCGTACTCGACAACGTCGAGCGTATAGCCCTTCTCGGCGAGTAGGGGCTTGGCCTGGGCGAGGATTTCGGCATGTGGGGAGGGGGAGGCACCAACCGTGATGGTCTTGTCGGCGGCGGCATCGGCGGTGTCGGTAGAGCCAGAGCCAGCGCTGCCACCGCAGGCGACGAGCGCGCCTACCAGAGCAAGGGACGCGAGGCCTCCCAGGATGGTCTTCAAACGGCTTCCAAGGGACATAGTAATTTCCTCTCTGATATAATATAATACGAAATGATCATGCGGTGTGGGTGGAGATGAAGTCTGCGCTCGCTAGGAGCGCATTCGCCTGTCAAAGATGCGGACAAGCAGGTTACCTATGGTCTGGATGAGCTGGACCAGCACCACGAGGATAAGAATCGTGGCAACCATGACGTCGTTTTGATAGCGCTGATACCCGTAGCGGATGGCGATGTCGCCCAGCCCGCCGGCCCCGGTGACGCCGGCCATCGCGGAATAGCCCAAGATGGTGATCGTTACGATGGGAAGGCCGCGCAAAAGGCTCGGAAGACCCTCGCGCAGGTAGACCTTGACGATAATCTCCCATGTGGACGCGCCCATCGAGGCCGCGGCCTCCACAAGGCGAGAATCCACCTCGGCGAGCGACTGCTCGACCATGCGCGCCACAAAGGGTCCCGCGCTCACGACAAGCGGGACGATGGCCGCCCTGACGCCGAGCGATGTGCCCACGACGGCGCGTGTGAAGGGACTGATAAACACCATCAAAATGATGAAGGGCAGCGAGCGAAGCATGTTGATGGCCCAGCCCAGAACGGCATAGGCCCGGCGGTGCGGATGAAGCCCCCTGGGCGCCAGCACGACGAGCAGAACGCCCAGCGCAATGCCCACGAGATGTGCCCAGGCGGTGGAGCCAATGACCATGACAAGGGTGTCGAGGGTTCCCTGGCCAAGAAGGCCTGCGTACTGGACGAGAAACGCGGAGAGGTCCATCTAGGCCACCTCCTCGGGCCCAATGGGCGCAGCAGTCCCCGCAACTGCAGCAGGTGCCCCTGCGGTCGCCGGCGTGCCCGCACCCTCGAATTGAAGCAGCGCGCGCGTGACGGCGGCCTGCGGATTGCCCAGGACCTCTGCGGCAGTGCCCTCCTCCACGACGCGCCCGCTCTCCATGACGGCGATGTGGCCGCAGATGCGTCGGGCCACGGCGAGCGAGTGCGTGATGAGCACGATGGTAACGCCCAGCTCGCGGTTGATCTGAGCGAGGAGGTCGAGCACGGAGCTCGTGGTAAGGGTGTCCAGGGCGCTTGTGGCCTCGTCGCACAACAAGGTGTTGGGGCGCGTCATAAGGGCGCGCGCGATGGCCACGCGCTGCTGCTGGCCACCCGAGAGCTGGCCGGGATACGCCTGCTCACGACCCTCGAGCCCCACGATGCTCAGCAGCTCGTACGCGCGATTCTCGACCGAGTCCTCCGCGCTCAGGCGCCCATGCGCGGCAGAGAGAGTCGCGGGAAAGATCACGTTGTCCCAGACGGTGCGCTGCTGGAACAGCGAGAAGTTCTGAAAGATCATGCCAATGTTGGAGCGCAGCTCGCGCAGCTCGCTGCCCGTGAGGCTCGTGACGTCGCGGCCGTCAAAGACCACGCTGCCCGAGGTGGGGCGCTCCAGCAGGTTGATGCAGCGCACGAGCGTGGACTTGCCTGCACCGGACTCGCCGATGATGCCAAAGACCTCCCCGGTGGGAATGGTCAGACTCACGCCGGACAGAGCGTGCACGGGACCCGCCGGCGTCGCAAACGACTTGGTTATGTCTCTGAGTTCAATCATGGGGTTGAGTATAGAGCGCTTTCAGCTCCACTCGTATAAGCAATAACCTATGACGAGTCATAGGTTATTGCTATATCAGCTTATGTGGTTACCTGTGCCTGCAGGCCTTAGGGCAGATCGTTGCCTGCGGAGAAGTACAGGTCGTACCACTCCTGCGCGTCGAGCTCCACATCGGCACTGGCCATCATCTGGGTGAGGCGGCTGGGCGTCATCGAGCCAAGAAGCACCTGCATCCGTGCCGGGTGGCGCAAGATCCACGCAACCGCGACGGCGCTCTTGTTGGTGGCGTGCGCGTCAGCCACGCGCTGTAGCTCCGCGTTGAGCTCGGGGAACTTTGGGCTGTCGACGATGGGGCCCTCGAACATGCCATGCTGGAACGGGCTCCATGCCTGGATGGTCATGTGACGCAGGCGCGAGTAGCTGATAAGGCCACCGTCGTGGTCGACGCTCGCGGGGTCCTCCATGTTGACGTGCAGCTCCTGCTTCACCATGCCGGTATGGCCCAGGCCGAACTGCAGCTGATTCACCTCGAGCTTCTGGTCGAGCGCGCTCTGTAGAAGCTCCACCTGCATCGGGTTCATGTTGCTCACGCCAAAGTGGCGCACCTTGCCCGAGCCCCCCAGCTCATTGAACGCGTCGGCGAGCTGGTCGAGTTCCACGAGGGTGTCCGGTCGATGGAGCAGGGCGAAGTCCACGTAGTCGGTCTGAAGGTTCTTGAGCTCGTCGTCGAGGGCTTCCAACAGGTGGGCCTTGGAAAAGTCGTAGCGCTGGATGCTCTTGTCGTTCGGGTCCTTGAAGATGCCGAACTTGGTCTGCAGGTAGATGGAACTGCGATCAATCTTGAGGTCACGTAGCGCCTGGCCCAGACGACGGCTGCTCTCGCCGTGCGTGTAGATGTCGGCCGTGTCAAAAAAGTTGATACCACCGTCCAGTGCCGTCCTCACGATCTCGCAGGCCTGAGTGGTGCTCTTCGACTGTAGCCTCATGACGCCGAGCGCTACGCGCGATGCCTCAATGCCGGTGCTTCCGAGCTCGCCGTACTTCATGGTTCCTCCTTCGGGTAGGCGGTCTCTTGTCTAGACTCTCATTGTAGGAGCCTGAGTCTCGGATGGTCGCTCGGTATGTCTGAACGGGCCCCAGAGCTCGGTGGCCTGCCGCTTCAGTGCGTCTATACTGAATGGTCTCACCCGCACGAACGGAGACCGCATGCCCATTAACGTCCCAGACGGACTGCCTGCCAAGGCCATCCTCCAGCAGGAGCGCATCTTCGCGCTCGAGGAGGAGGTCGCTCAGCACCAGGAGATTCGCCCGCTCAAGGTCGTTATCCTGAACCTCATGCCCACCAAGGTAGAGACCGAGACCCAGATTCTGCGCCTCATCTCCAAGTCACCCCTGCAGGTGAGCTGCGACTTCATGCGCGTCTCAACGCACGAGGCCACGCACGTCTCTCACGACCATCTGGTCAAGTTCTACGACACCTTCGACGCCTTTCGCGACAAGAACTACGACGGCCTCATCATCACCGGCGCGCCAGTCGAGCAGCTCGCCTACGAGGACGTGGATTACTGGGACGAGTTCTGCGAGATCGTGGACTGGAGCCAGGAGCACGTCTTCTCGACGTTGTTTCTGTGCTGGGGCGCTCTCGGCGCGCTCTGGCACCTCTATGAGATCCCCAAGCGCATGCTGGGCTCCAAGCTCTTTGGCGTCTTCAAGCAGCGCCTCTGCGACGAGTACAGCTTCCTCACCAACGGCTTCGACGAGGTGCACTACATGCCGCACTCGCGCCACGCCGCCATCGACACGGGTGCCTTGGCCGCCCATCCCGAGCTCTGCGTCTTGTCCGAGGGCTTCACGAGCGGACCGGCGCTTCTTGCCACGCGCGACTTCCATGAGATTTACGTGACCGGCCACTTCGAGTACGGCCGCGACACCCTAGCCGACGAGTTCTGGCGCGACTTCCACCGGGGCCTGCCCATTCGCGTCCCCGAGAACTACTTCCCGGACGACGATCCCGAGCAGCAGCCGCTCTTTACCTGGCGTGCCCACGCCAACCTGTTGTATCGCAACTGGCTCAACTGGGTCTACCAGATGACGCCCTACGACATGGACCAGATTCCCGCCGCCATCCACGAGCTGCGCGTCCGTTCTCACGGCCATGTGGACAAGTTCTAGGGCGTGTGGCTACCACGAGGCATTTCTGACTCTTCTTATTTGTCGATAATTTCGGCTATGTCCAGCCCGTGGGAGTCATTATGGGGAGAAGTTTACCGATGAAGAGGCGGAATACGCGGTATCTAACCTTTCGTAAGACAAAGATCCGAAAATTGAAGCATATGTGCCCGACCACTTGCATGACTGGTCGGGTACTTTTTTTAGCGAGATCTTCTCGGGCTGGCTACAATCAGCACCAGACATCCAACGAAGGGAGCGCTCCCTATGAAGCTCATTATTGCCTCAGACATCCATGGTGCCGCCTCGTGGTGCGAGAAGCTCATGGCCGCGATTGATGCCGAGGCCCCCGACCGCGTGGTTCTTCTCGGCGACCTGCTCTATCACGGCCCCAGAAACGAGCTGCCTGTCGACTATGCGCCCAAGCGCGTCATCGAGATGCTGAACCCCCTCGCCGAGCGTGTGATTGCCGTGCGCGGCAACTGCGAGGCCGAGGTGGACCAGATGGTCCTCGACTTCCCCTGCATGGCCGACCACAACATCCTCTTCGATTCTGCCGCGCGCGACGGCGTCGGCTACACGCTCTTTCTCACCCACGGTCACGTCTTCGGGCCCGGCTATCACAACAGCGTGGACTTCTGGCCCGTGCTCGCCGAGGGCTCCGCGATGGTCTACGGGCATACGCACAAGAAGGTCAACGAGGCCAGCGCGACGCACCCCGGCGTCTGGGTCTTCAACCCCGGCTCCGTGGGGCTTCCCAAGGACGGCACGCACAGCTATGGCGTCTACGAGGACGGACACTTTGAGTTCCGTATTTTAGAGTAGGCGTCGGGCTGCGTAGTCGCCCCGGCAGGCATTCAGCGTCGAGCGCGCGAAAGTCCACGCGTAGCACGCGTCGGAGTTGGAGACCAACTGGGAAAACTCCGTCCCAAAGATGTTTTTATCCGCCAAAGGGACCTGACTTTCGCGCACTCGACGCTGAAAGCCCACAATCCGCCATTGATCGTGGCTGCGCTCACAAATCAGGGGCTGTGACACGCACGAGGATGGTTTGCTTACGAATCTGTCACCGTGGCAGGAGAGAAGGCCCCGCCATGTGCCGCGCCCCGGATCCCTAAGTGCACTCCGCGGCTGCCGTCGTAACGCCCACAGCCTGCCATCCCGCCCCGCTCAACCCCTAAAATCTGCGCTTCAACAAATCTATTGTGAATAGACTTAGATTATGTATAGAATCTGGGCGCAGAGGGGATAAACTCAATCGTGTAAAAGGGAACTAAGCGCAACGGGGAGACATCACCTCTCTAACGCACAGGAGAAGGAGAGAACATCATGTCCAAGATTTTAGGTATTGACCTGGGCACCACCAACTCAGCGATGGCGGTCCTCGAGGGCGGCGAGCCCACGATCATCGTCAACGCCGAGGGCGACCGCACCACCCCGTCCGTCGTGGGCTTCCGCGCCGACGGAGACCGCATCGTGGGCAAGGCGGCCAAGAACCAGGCTGTCACCAACCCCACCAACACCGTCTTCTCCATCAAGCGGTTCATGGGCCGTCGCTACGACGAGGTTACCTCCGAGCTCAAGACCGTCCCCTACAAGGTCAAGGCTGGAACCGGCAGCCGCGCCGTCGTTGAGATCGAGGGCGAGGACTTCACGCCCGAGCAGATCAGCGCCATGATTCTCTCGAAGATGAAGGCTGACGCCGAGAAGTATCTCGGAGAGACCGTCACCGACGCCGTCATCACCGTCCCTGCCTACTTCAATGACGCCCAGCGTCAGGCCACCAAGGACGCCGGCAAGATCGCGGGCCTCAACGTCCAGCGCATCGTCAACGAGCCCACGGCTGCGGCCCTCGCCTACGGTCTGGACAAGAAGGACATCGACCAGAAGGTCCTCGTCTTCGACCTGGGCGGCGGCACCTTCGACGTCTCCCTGCTCGACCTCGCCGACGGCGTGGTCGAGGTCCTTGCCACCAACGGCGACAACCACCTCGGCGGTGACGACTGGGACCAGCGCGTCATCGACTGGATGGCAGACAAGTTCCAGAAGGACAATGGCATCGACTTGCGCAACGATCCCATGGCCCTGCAGCGTCTGAAGGAGGGTGCCGAGAACGCCAAGAAGGAGCTCTCCTCTGCCCAGCAAGCACAGATCAACCTGCCATTCATCACGGCCGATGCGAGCGGCCCCAAGCACCTCGACTACACGCTGACCCGCGCCGAGTTCGAGCGCATCACGCGCGACCTTCTCGACCGCTGCAAGAACCCTGTCACCAAGGCGCTCAGGGATGCCAACCTTCAGATCTCCCAGGTAAACGAGGTCATTCTCGTCGGTGGCTCCAGCCGCATGCCTGCCGTGCAGGAGCTCGTCAAGCAGATGACCGGCAAGCAGCCCAACATGTCCGTGAACCCGGACGAGGTCGTGGCCGACGGCGCGGCCGTCCAGGGCGGCGTCCTGACCGGCGACGTCTCCGGCATCCTGCTGCTCGACGTCACCCCGCTGTCGCTTGGCGTCGAGACCATGGGCGGCATCATGACCAGGATGATCGACCGCAACACCACGATCCCCACGTCCAAGACCGAGGTCTACTCCACGGCGTCCGACAACCAGACATCCGTCGAGATTAACGTCTTGCAGGGCGAGCGCGAGATGGCCGGGGACAACAAGTCCCTGGGCAAGTTCAACCTCACCGGTATCCCCTCCGCTCGTCGCGGCGTGCCTCAGATCGAGGTCACCTTCGACATCGACGCTAACGGCATCGTGAAGGTCACCGCGAAGGACAAGGCCACTGGCAAGTCCCAGCAGATCACGATCTCCGGCTCTACGGCCCTCTCGGACGAGGAAGTTGACAACATGGTCAAGGACGCTGAGTCCCACGCCGAGGAGGACAAGAAGCACAAGGACGAGATCGAGATTAGAAACCAGGTTGACAGCCTCGCGTACAGCACCGAGCAGACCCTTTCCGACCTGGGCGACAAGGTCCCCGCAGACCAGAAGAAGGCCGCCGAGGACGCTATCGCCGAGGCCAAGAAGGCCCTCGACGGCACCGACGTCGACGCCATCAAGTCTGCGGGCGACAAGCTCCAGGAGGTGGGCCACAAGCTCGCCGAGGTCGTCTACGCCAACACGCAGGACCAGACCGCAGACGGCTCGTCCTCTGACGGCGGTGCCCCCAACGGAGACGACGTGGTCGACGCCGACTACGAGGTCGTTGACGACGACGACAAGAAGAACAACTAGGTCGCGGTTTCCAAAACCCAACCTAGCCTACTGACTAAGACGGGGAGGCGGCCTCGCGCCGTCTCCTCGAGCGATGTGAGGAGGGTGACGTGAAGGTGCCTATCGAGGCAGATGATAAGGAAAGCGCAGGTATCGAGCCCGACGAAGTTTTTGAGTCCGATTCCGCGTCTGTCGCCGACCAAGACGTTCTCGACCCCGAGGTCGAGGAGCGCGCTCATATAGAGGCCGCTATCCGCGCGGGCGAGGAGACTGCCGAGAAGGAGCTCGCCTCGAACGTGGGAAAGATTCGCTCCGAGCGCGACGAGCTCCAGAAGAAGCTCTCGTCCGTCTCGGATGAGATCGGCGCCGCCAAGAAGGAGGCTGCTGACGCGACGGATCGTCTCGTGCGTCTGCAGGCCGACTGGGATAACTATCGTCGGCGCACGGCCGCGGAGCGTCTTGCCGAGAAGGAGCGTGCCGCCGAGAAGCTCGTCTGCAACCTGCTTCCCGTCCTCGACGACCTCGAGCGCGCCATCGAGCACGCGGGCTCTGCCGAGGGGGACACCCAGATGCAGCAGTTCGTCGAGGGGGTCTCGGCCGTACACACCAAGATGCTCTCCGTGCTCGACAAGGAGGGCGTCGAGCCCATCGATCCGGTGGGCGAGCCGTTCGAGCCGCTCGCGCACCAGGCCGTGGGCCGCGTCGAGGACAAGGACGTCTTCGACGAGACCGTGGCCCAGGTGTATCAGAAGGGCTATCGCATGGGGGAGAAGGTCATCCGTGCTGCCATGGTGACCGTGGCCTACGGGGGGCCTAAGCGTCCCGCACCGCAAAACGAGGGCTCTGGCGCGGCAGGTGCCGACCAGGTCGCGCAGGACGTCTCCGACGATTCGGCGGAGAAGAAGTAGACAAACGGCGCCCGGACCTCATGGTTCGGGCGCGATGGTATGAGAGGGGGCTCGTGCAGAGGCCATGGCAGACAAGAAGAGCTATTACGATGTTCTGGGCGTGAAGCGCGATGCCACCGATGACGAGATCAAGAAGGCCTTCCGCAAGCTGGCTGCCAAGTATCACCCCGATCGGGGCGGAGACGAGCAGAAGTTCAAGGAAGTCAGCGAGGCGTACACAACGCTCTCTGATGAGAAGAAGCGCCGCGAGTACGATCAGATGCTCATGTTCGGGGGCATTCCCGGTGCCGACTTTGGCGGCTCGGGAGGCCGGGGCAACGGCTACACCTACACTACCAACGTGGGCGGTGACTGGTCCGACATCTTTGACAACATGCGCAGTGGAGACGGCGCGTTTGGCGGCTTTGACTTCTCGTCGATCTTTGGCGGGGCGGGCGGGGCACGCGCCGCGCAGAATCGCCCGACCAAGGGCGGTGACCTTACCATGTCCATCGACGTCACCGCCGACGAGGCGTTCAGGGGGGCTACGCGCAAGGCAAGCTATCGGGTCCCTTCCACGGGTGAAGAGCAGTCTCTCACCATCAAGATCCCCGCTGGCGCGGTGGATGGCGGCAAGCTTCGCTATCGCGGCCGCGGCGAGTACGGCACCCAGGGCGGCGAGCGCGGTGACCTCGTGATTACCACGCACGTAGCGGAACATCCGCTGTTCAAGCGCGATGGGGCCGACGTGCGCATGGACCTTCCCATCAGTATTTACGAGGCAGCGCTCGGGGCGACGGTGGACGTTCCCACGCCCGACGGAACCGAGGTGCGCCTCAAGGTTCCCGCCGGTACGCAGGATGGGAAGACCTTCCGCTTCCGCGACCTGGGCGCTCCCAACGTCAAACGCAAGGGCTCGCGCGGCGCGCTCTACGTGACGGTGCGCGCGAAGGTTCCCACGCTGCTCACCAAGAAGGAGCGCGATGCGCTGGCCTCCTTGCGCGACGCAGACACGCGCGACTATCGCGAGGAGGTCAACCGCTATGGGACGCAGCGATAGCGAGGGCAGGGACAAGCCCCTGTACATGATCAGCGTGGCCGCCGAGCTCACGGGCATGCACCCACAGACTCTGCGCGTCTATGAACAGAAGGGCCTTGTGACACCCGGGCGCTCGCGCGGCAATACGCGCCTGTACTCCCAGTCCGACATCGAGCGGCTCAACCTCATCTCCAAGCTCACGGACGAGGGCATCAACCTTGCGGGCGTCGTGCGCATCATCGACATGCGGGAGCGCATGCGCAGGCGCGACGACGAGCTCGAGGAGCTGCGCCGTCGCGTGCGCGAGCTCGAGGACGAGGTTCACGAGTTTCGCATGCAGGAGAAGATCACGGAGCTCGCCCGCTATGACGGCAGCCCCGAGCAGATCATGCATCGTCTGCTGCTGGGAGGCTCTCCTGACGAGGCGGATAACACAGAGGACGACGCTGCACCCGAGCCCGAGTAGCGCGTTCTTATCTCGATCAATTGAACGTACTTAACCCCCTCGTCTCGATAGATGCGAGGGGTTTTCTCTTGAGCACCTGGGGGATAGGACGGCATGTTTTATTCTTCTGTTAGGCTGAGCGGCACTGAGCAGGCGGTCAGTGGCAGGGTTTGACCTGCGATGCGTCAAGAGATGGCACAAAGTTTCTTATTTTGCTCACCCTGCTGACATGAGTGTTTCTTTGTCCTTTAATGGGCCAAGGGGTGAGTCGCATGAATGGCCGTGGATTGATCTATCTGCTCAAGGAGCACAAGCAGTTCGCGAGTCCTGCTGAGCGCAACGTCATCGACTACGTTCAGAGCAATCCGCGCGAGGCGTCCATGCAGAGCATCCAGTCCCTTGCCGAGGCAACGTACACCTCGCCCTCCACAGTGGTCCGCCTCTGCCGCAAGCTCGGATGCGACGGCTACAAGGAGTTCAGGAGAGAGCTCATCTACGAGCTTGCCCTGGCCCCTGAGGGGCAAGACGTCTCTCTCGAGGGGATTGTCGAGGGAGATGGTCCCGAGCAAATCGTAAGAAAAGTGGCGGGCAGCTGTAAGAAGTCAATCGAGCTCACTGTGCGTCTGGTCTCAAACGAGACGCTCACTACCTGCGTAGAGTCCATACTGTCCGCGCGTGTGGTCGACTTCTTTGGCATCGGATCGTCCCTCCTCGTGGCGCATGACTTCGAGATGAAGCTCATGCGCATTAACAAGGAGTGTCACGTGTACGATGACTGGCATAGCCAGCTGCTCTGCGCCAAGAACACAGGTGAGGGAGCCCTCGGGGTCGCGATCAGCTACTCGGGCCTCACCAGTGAGACGATCGAATGCGCGCGCGTTGCGCACGAGCGGGGCGCGGAGGTCATTGCGATCACGCGCTTCTGCGCAGATTCACCGCTGGTCAAATACGCGGATGCCGTCGTCTATACGGCTGCGAACGAGCCCCTTGTTCGCAGCGGGGCCATGGCGTCAAGGATGTCGCAGCTCATGGTCGTGGACATGCTCTACGCCATGTGCGTCATGAGGAATCGAGAGCATAACGTATCCCTCCTGCGCCAGAACTACATAGAGAAACGTCCGCCAAAGGGGCGGGCCGGAGAAGAGTAAGGAGGGAATCGTGCTAGACCTCACCAAGCTATCCACCGAAGCCCGTAATCCGGCGACCATGGATCTCGATCAGATGACGCCTCTTGAGATTGCCCGCGTGATGAACGCGGAGGATGCCAAGGCCGTCGACTCCATCACGGGGGTGTTGCCCCAGGTGGCCACCGCGATTGAGTGGGCCACCAAGGCGCTCTGCGCAGGGGGGCGGATCATCTACATGGGAGCGGGGACAAGCGGAAGACTCGGCGTGCTCGACGCAGCCGAGTGTCCGCCCACCTTTGGGGTCTCCCCGGACCTTGTCGTCGGCCTTATTGCCGGAGGACCCAAGGCCCTCGTGACGGCGGTGGAGGGGGCAGAGGATGACGCCCCGATGGGGGCGCGTGACCTCGGGGGCCTAGACCTTGCTGAGAAGGATGTCGTGATTGGCCTTGCCGCGAGCGGAAGGACGCCCTATGTGGTGGGCGGCTTGCGCCTGGCGCGCCAGATGGGTTGCAAGACCGTCGCCATTGCCTGCAGCAGCGACTCCACCATTGGCAAGGAGGCGGAGCTCGCCATTGAGGTGGCCCCGGGGCCCGAGGTTCTCACGGGCTCAACGCGGCTCAAGGCAGGAACGGTGCAGAAGCTCATCCTCAATATGATTTCGACGGGCAGCATGGTCCGTGCGGGCAAGGCCTATCAGAACCTGATGGTGGACGTGCAGGCCACCAACCAGAAGCTGGTCACGCGTGCCCAGAATATTGTGATGCAGGCGTGTGACTGTACGCGCGAGAGGGCAATCGAGGCGCTCGAGCAGGCGGATGGCCAGGTGAAGACAGCCATCGTCTCCGTGCTGCTGGGTTGCAGCTCCGCCCGGGCCCGAGCACGCCTGGACGATGCCCACGGTCACGTGCGGGCAGCCATTGGGTAAGGGGCGGGCCTATGCGGGGGCCTTGGCGTTCAATGGGGAAGCGTATTCAAAGGAGGAAGTAATGACCGACAAGGAACTCAGCGAGCAACTTCTTGTGCTGCTCGGGGGGAGGGAAAACATCACGGCCAACGCGGCATGCATGACTCGTCTTCGCGTGGGCGTGGTGGACATGAGCAGGGTAAACGTCGACGCGATAAAGGAGCTCGACGGCGTCATGGGAGTCGTCATCGACGAGACGATGCAGATCGTGCTCGGTCCTGGCAAGGTGAACAAGGTGCTCGAGGAGTTCTCCCAGCTCACCGGCATTCCCAAGGGTATGTCTGACGAGGACGCCTCCTCTGCGGCCGCCGAGAATAAGGCCGCGCAGAAGGCGAAGTACAGCCAGAAGCCCGTGCAGGCCTTCCTCAAGAAGATCGCCAACATCTTTGTGGCGCTTCTCCCCGGCATTATCGCAGCCGGCCTCATCAATGGCATCTGCAATGTTATCAACGTCACCTCGGGTAATGCGTTTGCTGGCGTGTGGTGGTACCAGGGAATTCGCTCCATGGGCTGGGCGCTGTTTGCCTATCTTCCCATTCTGGTTGGCTACAATGCCGCCCGTGAGTTCGGAGGGTCCGCGTCGCTCGGCGGCATTGCTGGCATGATGTGCATCGCAAACGCGGCCATGCCCCTTCTGGCCGCCGGCGCGGCAGACCCCGAGAAGGCCATCCTCCTGCCGCTTACCAACGCGGTGTACAACCCCGCGGCAGGCGGCATGATTGCTGCCCTCATCGCTGGCGCGTTCTTTGCGTTTATCGAGAAGAAGATTCGTAAGGTGATGCCCAATATTCTCGACACCTTTATTACCCCTCTGCTCGTACTTATCGTTGGCTCCTTTGCGATGATTCTTGTCATCCAGCCCGTGGGTGCCTGGCTTACCCAGGGCATCTTCTTCGTGCTCCAGTTCGTGTATGACAAGATGGGTGTGATTGGCGGCTACATCTTGTCCGCAGGCTTCCTGCCGCTGGTCTCGGTGGGTCTGCACCAGGCGCTCACGCCCATTCATGCCCTCCTGAATGATCCTACCGGCCCTACGCAAGGCGTTAACTACCTCCTGCCCATCCTCATGATGGCGGGCGGCGGACAGGTGGGCGCTGGCTTCGCGCTCTACTCCAAGTCGAAGAACAAGAAGCTCAAGAAGTTCGTGGCGGAGTCCATCCCCGTTGGCATCCTGGGCGTGGGCGAGCCCATGATGTATGCGGTGACGCTACCGCTCGTTCGTCCCTTCGTGACCGCGTGTCTCGGCGCGGGATTCGGCGGCATCCTCGCGTCCCTGTTCCATATCGGAACCGTGTCCCAGGGCGTCTCAGGTCTCTTTGGCCTTCTCATTGTGGTGCCCGGTCAGCAGCTGACATATGTCATTGCCATGCTTGTGGCCTACCTGGGCGGCTTTGTCCTCACCTGGTTCTTTGGCGTGGATGAGAAGCGTATCAACGAGTTCTATGGTGAGTAGCGTGATTTTGCGCTAACGCGTGCGGTGGCCCGGGCGGCCCCTTGTAAGAGGGGTCGCCCCGTTCATAGGGAGACAGACATGCAGACGGGTATCTCGCTTTATCTGGGGAGTGACCTTGAGGTAAACGAGCGAGTTATCGCGTGCGCGCGCAGGGCGCACGTGAGCTATGCGTTCACTTCGCTGCATATTCCCGAGGAGTCTGGCGTCGACTACGGACGTGGCGTCCGCCATCTGCTGGGACTACTTGATGCAGCAGATATCTCGCTGATTGCAGACGTTGGTCCGGATACCTGCGAGAAGCTTGGCTGTTCGCGCATCGAGGATCTGGCTGAGATGGGTGTCACGCATGTGCGTCTTGACTACGGCTTTGACCCGCAACAGACAGCCCAGCTCTCAAGAACCTTCCATATTGTATGTAATGCGTCGACTGTGTCCGCACAGGAAGTCTCTGTTTGGCGCGAGTCAGGCGCTGATCTCACCCGCTTTGCCGCTTGTCACAACTACTATCCCAAGCGCTGGACGGGACTTGATTTGGCAGACGTGCGACGCATGAATCGACGCCTTGCGGCCTATGGGTTTGAGACCATTGGCTTCGTACCGGGAAACAAGACGATGCGCGGGCCGCTCTTCGAGGGGCTTCCTACGGTTGAGGGACAGCGCAACCAGAGGGACAGGATTGCCGTCAATGCCCTTGAGCTTGCGCTCGACGGTGGGTGTGACATCGTAATCGTGGGGGACGTAGACCTGACCGACTCCGGCTGGGACCAGCTGGGACAGCTTTCCAGGGGCTTCGTGGATGTGGGGTGTACGCTGGAATCCGGTTACGAATACCTTCGCGGCCAGGTGCATCACGACCGAGTTGACTCGAGCCCCTGGGTGTTTCGCTCTCCTGAGTCAAGGACGACCCTTCGCCCCGAGAGGGCTCTTGCGCCTGACGCAACAGCCGGTGCCCCACGATCCGTGGGGAGCATTGCGGTGTCGAACAGTGCGTATCTGCGCTATGAAGGCGAGCTCGAAATTGCGCGCCGAGATCTGCTGGGAGATGTGCGCACGAACGTGGTGGGGCAGGTTGACGCAGAGGACTTGGACTTGCTTTCGTATGTACGCGAGGGGTTTGGGCTTCGGCTCATATGATCTTGCCCCCAGAACTCCCCGTCTGGTTTAGTCACTTTGAGGCGCTCTTCTCGTCTCTGTTTTGACTAAACCAGACGGGGAGTTCGTTGTGCATGTGACAAGGAGATACCAAGCTTGATTTTTTCCCCACGTCTCGCAAACCACATAATCTAATATAAAGGCACTTAGATTTTCGTATAAACCTACGCTTAAGGGGGAACACTAAGTATCGATTAACTATGTCCCGGAAGGGAGAGCACTATGAGGATAGACAAGTGGGCCGTCACGGCTCAGGAGGCGCTGCAGTCGGCGCTCGGCGTTGCCGCCGACGCTGAGGCGGGTCAGCTGCGGCCCATTCACCTGCTCAAGGCCCTGCTCAGCTCCGGCGAGCACAATCTGTCCGCCATCATTGAGCGCGTTGGGGCGGATCCCGCGGCTATCGAGCAGCAGGTCGATCAGGCTATGGCTAACCAGCCCAAGGTCAGTGGCGGCAACGAGCAGATGGGCGTGAGCAATGAGCTTGTGCGCGTGGGCAACGCGGCCGAGAAGCTCGCCACCAAGATGGGCGACTCCTACGTCACCTCCGAGCACCTGCTCTGCGCGCTCGCAGACGACAAGTCCGATGCCGGCAGCATTCTCAAGTCCGCTGGCGTCACGGGCAAGCGCGTCGAGAGCGCTTACGACGACCTGCGCGGAGACGAGCACGTGACCAGCCAGGACTCCAAGCCCGAGTTCGAGGCCCTCGAGAAGTACGGTCGCAACGTGACCGACCTTGCGCGCCAGAACAAGCTCGACCCGGTTATCGGCCGCGTCGAGGAGATTCGCCGTACCATCCAGGTGCTCTCGCGTCGCACCAAGAACAACCCCGTTCTTATCGGCGAGCCGGGCGTGGGCAAGACAGCCATCGTTGAGGGCCTGGCCCAGCGCATCGTCTCCGGCGACGTGCCCACCACCCTGCGCGACAAGGACCTCGTTGAGCTGGATATGTCCGCGCTCGTGGCCGGTGCCAAGTACCGCGGCGAGTTCGAGGACCGACTCAAGTCCGTGCTCAAGGAGATTGAGAAGGCCAACGGCCAGATCATCCTCTTCATCGACGAGCTCCACACCATCGTAGGTGCGGGCGCGACCGAGGGCTCCATGGACGCGGGCAACATTTTGAAGCCCGCCCTGGCCCGCGGCACGCTGCACGCCATCGGTGCCACCACGCTTGATGAATATCGCAAGTACATAGAGAAGGACGCCGCGCTGGCCCGCCGCTTCCAGACGGTTCTGGTCTCGGAGCCCACGGTTGAGGACACCGTCTCCATCCTGCGTGGCCTCAAGGAGCGCTACGAGCAGCACCACCGCGTGCGCATCATGGACTCCGCGCTCGTCTCGGCGGCCGACCTCTCCAACCGCTACATATCCGACCGCTTCCTGCCCGACAAGGCCATCGACCTCGTGGACGAGGCCGCGAGCCGCCTGCGCATGGAGCTCGACTCCATGCCTGCGGACATTGACGCTGTCGACCGCCAGCTCACCCAGATGCAGATTGAGGAGCAGGCCCTCATGAAGGAGGAGGACACGGCTTCCAAGGAGCGCCTCGCGACCCTGCGCGGCGAGATTGCCACCACGCGCGAGAAGCTCGACAGCATGAAGGCCAACTGGCAAAACGAGAAGAGCGCGATCGATCGCGTGCAGGACCTCAAGTCCAAGATTGAGGACGCCAAGGCCGAGATGGAGCGGGTGACGCGCTCGGGTGACCTCGCGCGCGCCTCCGAGCTGCGCTATTCCACGATTCCCGGTCTTCAGCGCGACTACGACGAGGCGGAGAAGGCGCTCAGCGCCAAGCAGGAGGCGGGCGGGCTTCTCAAGGAGGAGGTAACCTCCGAGGAGATTGCCGAGGTCGTCTCCGCGTGGACGGGCGTGCCCGTTTCCAAGATGATGCAGGGCGAGATGGACAAGCTCAAGAACCTGGAGGATGAGCTGCACCATCGCGTGGTGGGCCAGGACGAGGCCGTCTCGGCCGTTGCCGCCGCCGTGCGCCGCAGCCGCGCGGGGCTCTCTGACCCCGATCGACCCATCGGCAGCTTCTTCTTCCTGGGCCCCACCGGCGTGGGCAAGACCGAGCTCGCCAAGGCGCTCGCTGAGTGCCTGTTCGATGACGAGCGCTCGCTCGTGCGCATCGACATGTCCGAGTACATGGAGAAGTTCAGCGTCCAGCGCCTCATCGGCGCGCCTCCCGGATACGTGGGCTACGACGAGGGGGGCCAGCTCACCGAGGCCGTGCGACGCCATCCTTACTCCGTCATCCTGCTCGACGAGATGGAGAAGGCCCATCCCGATGTCTTTAACATCCTTCTTCAGGTGCTCGACGACGGGCGTCTTACAGATGGCCAGGGTCGCGTCGTGAGCTTCAAGAACACGATCATCATCATGACGTCCAACGTGGGCAGCCAGTTCATCGCTGCCGCCAATGCGACGAGCGACCCCGAGGAGGTCCAGCGCCAGGTCAACGAGGCGCTGCGTCAGACCTTCAAGCCGGAGTTCCTCAACCGCATCGATGACGTCGTGGTCTTCCATCCGCTTGGCCTGTCCGACATCGAGCAGATCGTGGACATCCAGCTACGCGACGTGCGCGAGCGTCTTGCGCGTGACCGCATTCAGCTCGAGCTCACGCCTTCTGCAGTGCAGTCTTTGGCACTCGACGGTCTTGATCCGGTCTACGGTGCTCGCCCGCTCAAGCGCCTCATTCAGCGCCAGGTGGTGGACAACGTGGCTAACCTTATCATCGACGGCAAGCTTGCCGAGGGTGATGTGGTCCGCGTGGACGTGGGGGACGACGACCGTCTGTTTGCCGCGCGCGACGATGCGGCCTCCGAGAAGAGGCGCTTCAAGGAGGATCCTGCCGCGTCCGAGGACGTTCCGCTTGAGCCGGACGCGCTGGAGTAATAGTTTGCGATTTGGCCCTTTTGCGGCGCCCGGCAGGTATGTGTCGGGCGCCGTCTTCTTGTTCTCTAAATCTAAGAGCCCTGCCTGATATTCAGCGCTTACCCTCCCAGCTTGGGCCTTCAATACACATTTTCCTCGGCCCGAATGCAGTTTGGCCCTTCGACGCGCACTCCCTTGGGGTCCACCTCCGACCAGCCAGGAAAGTATGCAATACCCACAGTTGACAACAGCTGTTTTACAGAAAAATATATCATTCGATATATGATTAATTCCCGATAGGTCAAAAAGGTGCGCGTCGAAGGGCAAAACTACATTCGACTTTGGGATTTTGTGTATTGAAGGCCCAAACTGCAAGAGTAGACGCTTGCGTATGGCATTGCCGCCTACTAGAAGCGCTCCGGCGGGAGAAGTGGGGCAACCCCGTCTGGGGGCGCTCCGCTTGAGTCTGGCATACGGAAGCGTGCGTCCTTCAATTGGTAGCCCTAGAGTCTTGGGAGCCGAGCACAACTCAAGTCAATTCTTGGTGTTTAAATAAAAAATACATCTAGAAACTGGTATTATAAATTAGAGATATGCGGTACCTATAATTAGATACCACGTCATTTATTGATAAATAAATTCATTTAATGATGTAACGTTCACACTATAAAGTGCTACCGTTCGCCGTTTGTCGAGGAAGGTTTACAGCTCTCATAACACAGACTGAAAAGGTCTGTTCACGAGCCTTTTCTCGTTTGACCACTCGAAGAGCGCCCCAAAAGAACAAGGAGGGACGGTAGCATGAAAAGAAAGCATGTACAGAAAGTCGCGCGAGGAGGGGTTGGTCTCAGCCTGGCCCTCTCACTCGTCGCTAATGTAGTACTGCCCACAGCGGCGCTCGCGGCCAAGTCCCCAGGCATCGCAGATGTTGGTACGCAGAGCGTCGGAGGATCACTGACCTCGGTGGAGGGCGTCACTCAAGACGACACCGACGCCAACGTTGTCTACGTCACCTTCAATGACGGCATTATGGGGAAGATCACCTTTCTCGAGGACGGCATCTTCCGCTACAACGTGGATCCCTCGGGCGCGTTCTCCGAGTACGCCACGCCGCGTCAGGCGAGCCAGACCGCCAGGATTCAGCAGTACCCGGACAAGTCGGACGAGTACAGCCATCCCGCGACCAGCATCGCGAACGCGGGCGACGCGTTCACGGTCTCCGCGGGCGACACCACGATCTCCTTCGACAAGGACACGGCGCTCATGAGCGTTTCGGTGGGCGACAAGACCGTCATGAGCGAGTCCGCGCCCCTCTCGCTCAGCGCGGGCTCCACGGTGCAGACCCTCACGGAGAACAACGGCGAGAACTTCTTTGGCGGCGGAACCCAGAACGGTCGCTTCGTCCACACGGGCAATAGCATTAACATCGCGAACGAGGCCAGCTGGGTCGACGAGGGCGTCTCCAGCCCCAACCCGTTCTACTGGACGTCCAACGGCTACGGCGTTTTGCGCAACACGTTCCAAGACGGAACGTACGACTTCGGCAAGACCTCCTCGGGCGCCGTCACCACGACGCACAAGGAGAACGAGCTCGACGCCTACTACTTCGTGACAAGCGATACGGGCAGCTCTGCCGTGACTCAGGACATGCTCCAGGATTTCTACAAGGTCACCGGCAACCCGGTCCTGCTCCCGGAGTACGCCTTCTACCTCGGTCACCTCAACGCCTACAACCGCGACTCCTGGAGCACCGACAACTCCTCCGGAGGCAAGGCGTGGACCATCAAGGAGGGGGAGCCCTCCACGAGCGCGGGCACCACTACCTACGAGAAGAACATGCAGGGCGACGCGCCCGTCGCCTCAGGCCTGAGCATTGAGACGCTTAACGGCCACGGCCCCACCGTCTCCGGGGACAAGCTCGAAGGCGTCAACTTCAGTCGTGAGTTCTCCGCGCAGGCGGTCATCGACCGCTATGCGGACAACGACATGCCGCTCGGGTGGTTCCTTCCAAACGACGGTTACGGTGCCGGTTATGGCCAGAACGGCTACTTCATGACCGGCGGTGTGAACGCGGACGGCACGAGCTCCTCTGAGCGTCTCGCCGCCGTGGCCGCCAACGTGGACAACCTCGCGGAGTTCACGGACTACGCTAACAAGCACGGCGTGAGCACGGGCCTCTGGACCCAGTCCTACCTCGTGCCCGACTCCAACTCCGGCACCATGTGGCAGCGCCTGCGCGACTTCGACGCCGAGGTCAAGGTCGGCGGCGTTACCACGCTCAAGACCGACGTGGCCTGGGTCGGCGCCGGCTACTCCATGGAGCTCAGCGGCGTCAAGCAGGCCTATGACATCGTGACCACGGGCGTGAACGCGCGACCGAACATCATCACCCTGTGCGGCTGGGCCGGCACGCAGCGCTTCGGCGCCATCTGGACTGGTGACCAGACGGGCGGCAACTGGGAGTACATCCGCTTCCACATCCCGACCTACATTGGCCAGAGCCTGGCGGGTAACCCCAACATCGGCTCGGACATGGACGGCATCTTTGGCGGCTCAGCCCTTATCGCCACGCGCGACCAGGAGTGGAAGACGTTCACTCCGCTCATGCTCGACATGGCTTGAAACAAGCACCTGAATGTCTACATTTTCCGTCCGTACGCGGGAACTGCTCAAAGCCGAAAATCGGCGTTTTTACAGGTGCTCTCCGTTTGCGGAAACTTGTCCATGCGCTTTCTCTACCATATATATACGGCAGGCAGGAGGGAGGCCATCGTCTCGACCTGCTCCATTGCAGCTTGCTACTTCATTATTACGGTCTCAACCCTGTCTGCCGCTAACTTGGTCGGTATCTTGGTCGCTTATCTTGGTCGGTCACCGATCAAGTCGTTTCTTCTTGAACCGGTTCCGTCATGACTCCAATGTCCGGTTTTCTATTTGAATGTCCGGTTTTGCTTTTCAATGTCCGGTTTCTACCGTCGCAGATTCTCGACTGGCATTCTGCTACTGGCTCCGCGACACCTCCAATCTGCAATCGTTAAAAAGTATGGCCACCGATGAAAGATTTAATCGGCGCTGTCGGTGTATCCGAAATGGTCTCTGACCTTCTGATGCGTCGTCTTATCATTAAGCATGTAGGCTACAAGCGGGACTGTCGTCATTCCTTTCTCCCAGTAGCCGTCGTTAATATCCGTCACATATTTCTTCCATGCAACTCCGATAAATACTTCCTTGTTGGGATCAAGTTTCTCCTTGGATTCCTCGGATTTCCACGGCGCGTCTGCTACAGGAGTTGAAGCGCCGTCGACCATCACTTTGAAGTTCTTCATCGGCACAGCGGTTGATGTGCATTCGCCAATACCTACAAAGCCATATCCAGCGATATGGCAATAAACCGTATCTCCGACCTGAACGTTATAAATAGATTTCCCGCTGCCGCCAAGGTTCGCAGACAGGAATCCGTATTCCAGAGCGTCTGGCCAGCTTCTTTCTGCATAGCCGACTGTAAATTCACGGCCCTTCTCGTTCTTGAAGAAGTCCTTCTCATCGTCATCGGCCCATCCACCAACGATTTCCTTAATGGCGTCTGGATTCCAGATGTCACTTGCCATTCTCAGATAGATCTCAGCCCGGTCTGCGATGCTTTGCTTACTGAAGTCAGGAATCGCATGAAAGCCATGCTTGTCGGCCGGATTGCCAGCATCATGTCAATTCTGATGTACGTCTCATATATTCCGCAGATCATCAACAACTTGCACGGCCAATATGGCAATCCCATGCAGCCGCTGGTTGCCTCCATCAACAGCTCCTTTTGGTGCAGCTACGCCCTTTTGCAGAAGTACAAGGACTGGCCGGTCTTTATTGCCAATGTCCCTGGCATTATCTTCGGCCTGATCACTTTTGTAACTGCCTTGCACTAAGCCGTCTTCATCTTTCTTTTTCGATAGTAAAAAATCTCCTCCTAGTAATCTAGAGGGAGATTTTTCTTGTCTATTACAAGTCCAGCAGGCCATCTTCATCAAGGATTTTCACCTGCTTGCCTGTCCTTTTCAGATAGCCCATTTTTTCGAGGAGTTTGAATTTGCGGGAGAGGGTTTCGGGAGTAGTTCCCAAGTAGAGGGCGATATCTTTCATCTTCATGGACAGCTGGACCTGGTCGCTTCCAGCCACTTTAGCCAAGTCGAGCAGGTAGCTGGCCAGCCTTTCTTCGACCCGCTTCATGGCCAGGAACTGGGTCTGTCTTTCCGTGGCCAGCAGCTTCTGGGTGCTGAGTTCCAGCAGTTTGAGGGAGAGCTGGGGATTTTCTAGGAGGACCCGGTTGAAGTCGGCCTTGCTCAAGCTGCAGATTTCCGTATTCTCCATGGCCTGGCCGAAGAAGCTGTCGTTTTCCAGGCCAAAAAGCTGCTTTTCCCCTTCATAGTCACCCGGCTGGGCAACCCGGAGCAGCTGCTCGCGGCCGCTGGCGGACAGCTGGTAAACCTTCATGTTTCCCCGGGCCACGATCTGCAGCTTTTCATCCCCTGGCTGAAAAATCGTCTCACCTTTTTGATAGCGCCGGTGGCTGGCCAGGGAATTGATCTTAAGCTGGTCTTTTTCTGGCAGGTCCACGAATAAGGGAACCAGGCTGACACATATATGCTGCATTTTGCTCTTCTCTGCTGGTAAAAATTAGCCCTGGACCAAGTGGTCGAATTCTTCCAGGGTCTGATAGGTCTTAGTCATCGCCCCGCAGGCGTCGGCCGGAATGGCGTAATCCGCGGTCAAGGACCGCAGCTTGCTGAAGTCGGCAGTCAAGTCTTCCTGGCCGGCTTTCACCTTCTTTTGGATGTCTTCATAAACCTTGCGGACTTCAAAGACTTCCGGGTGGTGGGCGCCGTGGGCCTTGGTAATTGCCTGCGTATATAAGTCTAACATTTCATCGTTCTTGGTAAAAAATTCCTTGATCATCATTTTTCTCCTTTTTTCTTGATTAGTCGTTTTTCTTGTTTTTGCTTTTTTCTCTTATTTAGCGCTGGCCTTCAAGACGTCATAGCCGATATTCTTCACGGCTTGAGTGATCGTGTCCAAATTGGTTTTTTCCGGGTCGAAGTTGGCCTTGGCCTTGCTTGCGTTGAAGAGGACCTTGACGCTGGTCTTTTCAACCCCGTCGACATTGGCGATGGCCCCCGCGATCTTCTGCATGCAGGTCGGGCAGGCTAATGTTTCAAGTTGTAAAATTGCTTTTTGCATGATTTCTTGTCCTTTCTTTTTTCTATTGGATACTTTCGATGCCCTTAGTATACGGGCCTGCTGCTTGCGAAAAATTGTTTTCTATCAACTTTCGCGATTTTTGTAATTTTGACCGGTAGGCCAGAAGGCGCATGGCGTTTAAGATTACAACCAGGATACTGCCTTCGTGGACAAACATCCCGATGGCCATGTTCATCCATGAGCTGGCTAACACGCTGACCAGCAGGACGGCTACGACAGCCAGGGCGATGGTGATGTTCTCAATCATGTTCCGCCGGGTGGCCTTAGCCAGGGCCAGGGCCCGCGGAATCCGGTCAAAGCTGCCGTTCATGAGGACCACGTTTGAAGTCTCAATTGCCACGTCAGTCCCGCTGCCCATGGCAATCCCGATGTCTGCCCGGGCCAGTGACGGACTGTCGTTGATCCCGTCGCCGACAAAGGCCACGATTTCACCGGCTGCCTGCCGCTTTTTGACAAATTCGGCCTTGTCTTCTGGCAAAAGCTGGCCATATGCCTCAGTGAGGCCCAGTTCTTCCGCTACCAGGTCAACCGTCTTCTGGTTGTCACCGGACAAGAGGAGCAGGTTCTTGACGCCCAGCTTCTTTAAAGCAGCCAGGTCTTCCTTGACCCCGGCCCGGATCTCATCCTTTAAGCCTAAAGCAAGTTCCAGCTGCCCGTTAACAGCCACCAGAACCAGGGAATTACCAGCACTTGCCAGCTCTTCCATGTCCCTTTCCATTTCTTTTGTGACTGGGACATGGTACTGGTCAAGCAGGTAGCGGTTGCCGACCAGGACCTGCTGGCCAGCTACTTGAGCAACGATCCCGCCGCCCTGGAGGACCTGGGAAGCTTCAACTTCTTTAGCTTCCAGGTCTTCATAGTAGCCAGTGATGGCTTTCGCCAAAGGGTGGGCAGATTCTTTTTCCACGCTGACCAAAAGCTGTTCAGCCAGCTGGCCCTGGCCGTACTTTTTCACCTGGCTGACCCGGGGGTCGCCGTAAGTCAAGGTCCCGGTCTTGTCGAACATGATCGTGTCGACCTTGCTGAACTTGGTGATGACTTCACTGCCTTTAAAAAGGATCCCCTGCTTGGCCCCATTGCCGATTCCGGCCACGTTGGAGACCGGAACCCCGATAACCAAGGCACCCGGGCAGCCGAGAACCAGGATGGTTACAGCCAGTTCCAGGTCTTGGCTGATGAGGCCAACAATAATGGCCAGGAGCAGGACGACTGGGGTGTAGTACTTGGAGAAGCGGTCAATTAGACGCTCAGCCTGGGACTTGGAGTCCTGGGCTTCTTCGACCAGTTCGATGATCTTGCCAAAAGTCGTCTCATCCCCGACTTTTTCCGCCTTGATCCGGATGGTCCCGTTTTCCAAAATAGTACCGGCATAGACCGGGTCGCCGGGCTTTTTGCCTAAAGGCATGGATTCACCGGTAATGCTGGCTTCGTTGGCCGTCCCGGAACCGGAGACGACTTCCCCGTCAACCGGGATCTTGCCGCCGGTCTTGACCAAAAGGATGTCCCCTTCGTCCAGGTCGTCTAAGTCAACTTCTTCAAAGTCGCCGTCTGCCGTCTGCCGGAGGGCGGTTTCTGGCACCATCTCCACCAGTTCCTTGATGGCTGACCGGGTCTTGGCCAGGGTCTTTTGTTCAAGGTAAGCCCCAAACAAGAAGAGGAAGGCCACGATGGCGGATTCTTCGAATTCCTGGATGACGAAGGCACCTAAGATGGCCAGGGTCACCAGCAAGTCGATACTGATGACTTTGACTTTCAGGGCCTGCCAAGCGGATGCGGCGATCGGGAAGCCGCCGATGAGGGAGGCGGCCAGGAGCAGGCCGGACTCTGCTGTTTCACTTTTAAATAACCATTTTGCGGCAAAGGCCAGGACGATTAAGATGCCCGTAGCGGCCGTCAGCCGGTTGCGATTTTTCATTAACCATTTTTGCATTGATCTTTTGACCTCCTTGCTTTGATGCTTTTAATATACCGGGAAAGCAGGATTCCCCAATTGATTTCTATCAAGGTCTGGCCACTTCCTTGTCCAAGGGACAGTAGTTCTGGAAATAATAATCGTCTACATCACTGGCCTTTGCCAGGCGGATTGTAAAGCCATCTTTTTGCCAAGTTGTCTTCATGTGACTGTTGCTCCTTTCGTCCAGCCAGCTCTTTTTTCGTCCAATTTTGCCCGATCGGGACCCCGGACGTTCCTCTGGACCACCGCTACGCCGCGTAGCCCAGCGCCGCGCGGTGCTCCCTCAGCGTCCTCCATCCTAGCGCCTTCTTCGGCTTGCCGCCCCCGTGCCACTCGACGTGGGCGCCCAGCCTCTCGCGGAACTCCGCGAACGTCACGCCCCTCCAGTCGGTCCCGTGGAAGAAGTCGCTCTTGAGGGTGCCGAAGAACCCCTCGCACCTCGCGTTGTCCGGGCTCCTGGCCTTGCGCGACATCGAGCGCGCCGCGTGGCCGGCGGCGCACGCCGCCGCCCACTCGTCGGTCATGTACACCGCGCCCCCGTCGCTGTGCAGGACCAGCGGCCTCCCCTCCGTCGGGCGCACGGCGGCGACCAGGTCCCCGAGCGTGCCGAGCGCCGGCCCCGCGTCGGGGTGCGGGGACACCCTCCAGCACACCGGCCAGCCGTCGAAGCAGTCGACGGCCGCGCTGAGGTAGGCCTTGAAGCCGCCCAGCCGGAACTCGGTGACGTCGGTGACGCAGAGCAGGCCGGGCTCGGCGGCGTGGAAGTCGTGCGCCCCGTCCTCGCGGAGGGGCAGGTTGGCCGGCCTCTCGCCGCGCTCCCCGGCGTAGCTGCTGCACCTCGCCCTCCGTCGCACCTGGGCCGCCTTGCGGGGCACGAGGCCCTCCTCGCGCATCACCCGGCGCACCACCTTCTCGGAGACGACGACCGGCGTGGCCATGTCGCCCTCCGCGAGGCCGCGCCAGGAGACCGGCTCGCCCTCCCCGCGCCTGAGGTCGGCCCACACGCTCTCGGAGCCGAAGGCGCCGCCGGACGCCTCGAAGGAGGCGCGGACGCGCGCCCTGAGGGCCGCCTCGGGGTCGGGCCGCGACAGCCTCGCCCGCTGCGAGAGGTAGGTGCTCTTGGGTATGGAGGGCGTCTCGCAGACGTCAGCGAGCCTCACCGCCGGGCTCGCCTCCCTGGCCGCCTGGCCCGCGAGGTACCTCTCCTCGCTGGTCAAAGAGCCAGGGCCGGGTGCTTTTAGGACGTCCAACACCGCCAGGGCCTCGGCGAGCCTGGCCTCGGCCACCCTCGCCCGCTCGGCCGGGTCCTCCGGCAGGTCGGCGCCCCAGTCGCGCCAGTCGGTCTGCCCCTCGCGCCCCTCGGTGCCGGCCAAGTCGGGCCCCCTTCCCTCCGTGCGCGCGCGTGCCGCGGGCCCGGGGCGGGGGCGCGCCCTCCGGTACGCGGGGCTGCCCTCGCCGTGGGCGCAGTGCATGCGGGAGGCCCGTTCGGGCATCTCGCGGGCGGCGAGCTCCCCCGCCTCCTCCATGCGCAGCCACCGTCTCAGGTTCCACTCGTTGGGGAACAGCGGGAGCCTGCGGCAGGCCTCCGCCACGCTCATCCCGCTACGGTGGAACTCCCAGAGTGTCCCCTCGCGCTCCCCTTTGGTATACATCCCGGGCTCCCTCCCGGACCAAGAAGGTCCGATCGTTCGTCCGGGGTCCCATTTTGAACGAAAGAGCAAATAATTGGACAAAAAAGTCCCTTCACGCTTAAACATGAAGGGACTCTTCTTTATCTTAGTCGGTAACTTAGTCGCTTATCTTGGTCGGTTGACCGACTAAGTTATTCTTTCGTCAGCACGGTCACGCATTCCACATGGACGGCTGGGGCAACCTGGTCAAGAGCCCGTACACGAGCGGCGACCCCTACACGGGCATCTCGCGTATGTACCTCAAGTTCAAAAGCCAGCTCATGCCCTACATCTACACGAGCGCCGCGAGCGCGTCCAACATCGACACGGGCAACGGCGACGAGGGCCTGCCCATGATCCGCGCCATGTTCCTCTACGACGACTCCGACTACGCGGCGAGCACCGCCACGCAGTATCAGTACCTGTTCGGTGACAGCTTCCTCGTGGCCCTGGTGTACCAGGACACTGCCGCTGACGATGCCGGCAACGACATCCGCAACAACATCTACCTGCCCGGTGACGCGGACCAGGTCTGGATCGACTACTTCACCGGCGAGCAGTACAGCGGTGGCCAGGTGCTCAATAACTTTGACGCCCCGCTGTGGAAGCTCCCGCTGTTCGTCAAGGGCAACGCGATCATCCCCATGTACGAGCCGAACAACAACCCCGTGGTCCCCTCGGACACCAACCCCGAGGGCCTGGACAAGACGCGGCGCACCACGGAGTTCTTTGCCATCGCGGGCGACGGGTCCTACACCTCCTACGAGGACGATGGCGCATCCATCAAAAACGACACGGACGAGTCCGACGGGGCCTACGGCACGATCGACAACATCTCCTACGGCGACCACGTGAGCACGAGCTACAGCTCTCACGTGGGCGAGGATGGTACCGCGACCTTCACCATCGATGCCTCCACGGGCGGCTACGACGGGTATGACTCCAACCGCGCGAGTACCTTCGTGGTCAACGTGTCCCAGGAGCCCGATACGATCGTTGCCAGAAACGGCGATGCCGAGCTTACGCAGATCGCGGTTTCCTCCAAGGACGAGTTCGACGCTGTCGAGCCGGCTGCGAGCGAGGCCGTCGTCTTCTATGACGAGGCCCCCAACCTCAATGCCACGCCCTCCGACGAGGACTTCTCCAACACCGAGATTACGACCACGCCCAAGCTCTACGTCAAGTTCGCCATGACCGACGTCCAGCAGAACGCCCAGATCCTGACGCTCACGGGCTTCGTCAATGACGGCGAGATTTCTGCGGACACCTTGAACGAGCACCTGGACGCGCCGGAGAATCTCACGGATACCTCCAGCACTCCCACGAGCATTTCGCTTGCTTGGGACGAAGTAAGGGCAGGGGAGAGCGACGAGAATTCTGAGAGTGCTACAAGTTATGAGCTCTTGATTGATGGCCAGATCTTCAACGTGGGAAGTGCGACTGATTTTGTCCACGAAGATCTCGCCTATAACAGCACGCATACGTATCAAGTTCGTGCGCGCAATGCCAACGGCTACTCCGTGTGGAGCCCGGAGCAGAGCTTTGCCTCCAAACCCGATCCTTGGCGTAACGCCCCGGTTCCCGTTGCAGCAGACTGGGATGGAGGCTATTACAGCAACAGCGTCGAGAGCCGCGCGTTTGACCACTCGGTCGATGACAATCTCTTCCATACCGATTCGAATGCCATTGATCATGCCCTGACACTTGATTACGGTAGCGCGTATGAGTTCAATACGTTCGAGTATTATCCGCGTGCCAATGCAGGAAATGGCACCGTTACCAAGATGAAGATAGAGACGAGCCTTGACGGCAACCATTGGGCCGAGCAGACGGTCGAATGGGAGAAGAGCAGCGATGTCAAGACCGTTGACCTGGGGACTCACTTCTCGTCGCGATATGTCAAACTGACTCCACTCGCAAGTGTGGGCGGTTACTTCTCAGCCTCTGAACTGGCCTTTTATAAGAAAGACGGAACAAGTGGGTATGAGGTGGGGTCCCTTGACCATCATGAGAGCGTAACCGACACCGATTATGGAAATCTGAGCCAGGTTATTGGCAAGGAGAATCGGGATCCGCATGCGGATGATTTCAAGACAAATGTCTCGAATCGTTCCGTCGATTTCAACGGCAACGGAGTCTATGACGTTTATGATCTCTCGTTTACGATGACCAAGCTTGACGGTGGTACCCAGAAGAAGGGCGAAATCGGCGGGGAGCTCGCCGTCATCCCCAGCTCCACCGCAGTCAAGGTGGGAGACGTCATTACGGTCGACCTCTATGCCGATGGTGTTCAAAACGCCAACGCGCTCGGAGCCCTCGTGAACTTCAACAGCTCCCAGTTTGAATTCGTGGCCGGAAGCGTCGCTCAGAGTCCCCACATCTCTGGTATGGAGAACCGTTCCATTGCTGTCACGGACTTCACAGACGGAATGCAGACGGTGAACCTTGCCTTTGCCAACAGGGGCGATAAGGCTCTGTACAATGGCTCGGGCATGGTCGCGAGCTTCCAACTCCGCGCAAAGGCCGACGGTGACGTTGCCCTGCCTTCGACCACCTATCTTGTCGGCCCCGGCTTCGACTACGTGGAGGATTCAAGCGACGGCAGCGTCGAGTTCCCCGACGTCCCCGAGCCCACGGCAGCCGAGTATGCCCAGGATGCCTTTGACATCACAATGACCAACGACGAGCGCACGACCGATGACGGCACCAACGTCACCAAGCTCATCCAGTAGAAGTCCTACGCCGGCCTGTTCGACGGCGGCGAGACGACTAACGACTTCGAATTCCTCTGGGACACCGATGTCAACCGCATTGACGGTGAGCTCCCCAGCTACGTGACGCTGCCCACCACGCTGCGCTTCTCCTTCAAGGAGCCCTCTAAGCTCGACAACGTCCAGATCGTCAACCGGCCAAGCGGAAATGGTTCCGTAGCTACCATGAAGGCGACCATCACCTTCGAGGATGGCACCACACAGGAGTTCGCAGGCGGGGACTTCGATACGAGACAGAGCGTGTACACGCTCCCCGTGGACGAGTCCAACAAGGACAAGCTGGTCACCAACGTCAACATCACACCGCTTGCGGCAGCGGGAACGGCTGCTGGCGACAACCCCTCAAACCGCATGCTCACGCTGCGCGAGATCAACTTCAACTACATCACAGGAGTCGACGAGGTCACGGGCGTTCGGCTGGGTGATAACGCCACGAGCATCTACGTGGGCGACCTCGCTCCGGTCACCGCAACGGTCCTGCCCGACACGATCGACTTCCCGTACTTCACGGTCACCAGCTCCGACGATTCCATCGCGAGCGTCACGCAGGCACAGTCCGGCGACGACGTGCTTAACTTCGTGCGCGGCAACGCCCCTGGCATCGTGACCATCACGGTCGCCTCCGTGCTCGACTCCACCAAGAGCGCCTCCTATGAGCTCATGGTCAACGAAGGCGTGGACGTCTCCGCGCTCCAGGCGGCCCTCCATGATGCGGCCGTCTACTCTCGCTATACCTATACCGAGGAGAGCTACGCGGCGCTCGCCGATGCCGTTCAGGTCGGAACCGAACTGCTCGCCTCAGACGAGTACACGGCTACCGACATCGCGGCCGCTACGGGGGACATCCGCAATGCCATCGACGCCTTGGTGGTCAAACCCCTGAACGAGGCTAACCTGATCAACACGAGCGCCGATACGGACGTCACGGTCATTGACGCCACGAGTGAGGCTGGCTTTGAGGGCAACGCCAAGGAGAACGTGCTTGACTACGACAACGGGACCCTTTGGCACAGTGACTACCTCCACAGTGCGGGCCTTCCACAGAGCCTGACCTTCGACCTCGGTGACACGTACGACCTCACTGATGTCACGTTCCTCCCACGCCAGTCCAACGGTAAGACCGACGTCCTCGAGGTCAACGCATACGTGGCCACGAACGGCGACTCCGAGGGCCTGACCCGCTCCAAAGCCCAGGACGATGACGGATACACCCTCTTGGGAACTTATACCTTCGAGGGCGGTGATGGTGTGAGCCGTGCCATCTTCCGTCGTGCGAGCTTTGCCCCCACGGCCGCACGCTACGTGAGGTTTGAGGTCACCAAGGATGTGAACCCTACGGCCGCCAGCCTGTCCGAGATTCGCTTCTACGGTACCAAGCACGAGGAGCCTGCCTCGGTGGTCAAGGATGACCTCCAGGTCCTCGTCGACAAGATCACCGACGAGAACCTCGTCGAGTCCGACTACACGGCCGACAGCTGGACCCCGTTCGAGAACGCCCTGGCCGACGCCCAGCGCCTGCTTGACACCGATGACGCCACGCAGGCCGAGGTGGACGCCGCGACAACGGCGCTCCAGGCCGCTCGCGACGAGCTGATCGAGGACGTTGCCCCGCCCGTGGAGAATCCGGACAAGTCCGCCCTCCAGGGCCTGATCAGCAAGGTCTCCAACCTCTCGGCTGCGGGCAAGCCCGACGATGTGGTCACGGAGTACCGTGCGGCGCTCACCAACGCGCTGGCCGTTCTGGCAAACGGCGACGCCACGCAGGTCCAGATTAATGATGCCCACACGCGTCTGAGCACCGCCGCGAGCAACCTCGTGGCAGCGCCTGTCGAGGTGGACAAGAGCGACCTCCAGCCGCTCATTGACGTGGCTTCGAACATGAGCACCGAGGGTATGCCGGCGGATCTGGTTACCGAGTTCCAGGATGCGCTCGAGAACGCCAAGGCCGCCCTGGCCGATGACGACGCCACGGAGGATGAGGTCAACGCTGCCTTCGTGCGTCTCCAGAAGGTCATGAACGAAATCCTTCTGGCCGGTGGCGGCACCGACAATGGTGATGGCACCAATGGCGGAAACGGCGACAACGGCGGATACGACAACGGTGGCGGCTCCCATGGTGGTGCCGGCAACAAGGGCGATACCAACAACGGCGGGAAGAAGCCGGGCGTTCCCAACACGGGTGATGCCACCAGCCTGCCCCTCATCATCGGCATCGTGGTTGTGGGTATTGCAGCCGTAGGCGCGGGCATCGGTCTTCGTCTCAGGAATAGCCGAACGCCTGGTAAGGATTCTCGTCATCTCAAGAGCTAAAGAAAGGTTTTAGAAGGAAGGATCTGTTGATCTTCAGGGGCCCCGGGCAATAGCTCGGGGCTCTTCTGCTGCCCAGCATATTCAAACATGCATATTTATTGGGCACGCAGCGCTTATCCCTGCAGTCTAAGCCTTCGATGCGCGTTTTCCCCGGCTCGGATGTAGAGTGGCCCTTCGACGCGCATCTTTTCTGATCCAATCGAAATTAATCATATGTCGAATGAACATTTTCCGCAAAACAGCCGTTGCCAGCCATGTCCATTGCATATTTTCCTGATGGGTCAGTGGCGAACCCTAGGAGAGTGCGCGTTGAAGGGCAAAACTACATTCGCTTTTGAGATTTCATGCATCGAAGGGCAAAACTGCACCCATCAGACGCGGGGCCACGCGAGCAAGCGAAGCGTACGAGGGGAACTGATACGATGGAACCGTGGTTTCGCGGCGGCGGCCTTTTGCGTGCCGCTTTTGATGGCGCTGGAAGAGCGGGGGGGGGGGCGTCATGGACAAGAAGGACGACAAGACGGTGGCCATGGGCTCCTCCCCTGACGCAGCGTCGCGTCCCAGCGAGGACCCCGACGCGACGCAGCTGTACGCGAATGAACCCAAACCCGCAGAGCTCTCGACCGAGGACGCCCAGCGCGTCGACCCCAATGCCGCGCAGGTGGCTGACGCGGCCCCCACGCGCATAGCAGTCCCCTCTGACGATCTCCCCACGGTTGTGGGACCCCTGCAAGGGGACGTGGCCCCTGCCGAAGCTCCCGACGGCCTTGATGCGCTCGACGATCCGTATTACTCGCCGGTCGTTCCCGAGGATCTCACGGCGCCCCATAGCCCCGTGTCCATTCCGTCGCCAGTTCAGAGCCTGCCCGAGCGCAAGCACCGTTTGCCCCGCTGGGCCGTGGCGCTCATAATCGTGGCGCTGCTCGCGGCGGCGGGAGGAGTGGCATACTATGCCTATGACCAGGAGATTTGGGGCGGTCGGACCATCCCCTCCGTCATAGGTATGAGCGAGGACAAGGCGACCCAGGCTCTTGAGGCGCGTGGCTTCTCGGTGAGCGTTGAGTATCAGGCCGCCGACGATGGCTTTGACGTCGTGCTGTCATGCTCTCCTGATTCGGGCACGCGTGTGGATCCCTCCGCAGGCGTCACAATCGTCGTCTCCGCGCAGCGCACGATCCCCTCGGTTGTGGGCATGGACGTGTCCGCCGCTCGCCAGGCGTTGCTCGATGCTGGCGTCGGGACCATTCATCTTACATATCACAACTCCGACCAGGCTGAGGGGACGGTGCTCTCCGTTGACCCCGACGAGGGGGCGGCCTTCACCTCCTCCGACACGGTGACGCTCACGGTGGCGCGCGCCTACACGGTCCCCGACCTTGGGGGGATGTCGCTGGCGGACGCGCAGGCCGCCCTCGAGGACGAGGGTCTCACCGCAAGCGTGACCTACGTCGACTCGACGGCGGAGAAGAACACCGTCGTGGGGACAAGTCCCGCAGCCGGCGAGCGGTTGTCATCCGGTGCCACGGTGGAGCTCAAGGTCTCGAGCCCCTACCCGTCGCAGCCGTGGGGCCTCTTGGAATACTTTGAGGCGACGCCGCAGGAGCTCTCGTCCTACCTCTCTGATCAGAAGTTCTCCCTGCTCTATGGGGAGCTCTACGCCGCAGGCGGCAATGCGCACGCGGCCTATCAGAACGCCGCGGGCGACGTGCTCCAGATTTCCGACGACCCCGAGTCGGGAAGCTATGCGGGCGGCTCTCAGGCAGACATTCTCGCGAAGGGCGCGCCCCTCGGGGGAGTGCGCTACGCCTTCTCCACCGACTCGCTTCCCGAGGGGGCCGCGAGCGAGAGCGCGGAAGGCGTGCGCACGGTCATGTCTGCCTGCGGCCTTAGTAACCTTGTGGACACCTGTACGCAAGATGACGTAGCGCTTCCCGAAGGCGTCGAGAGGGACAGTGGGCACGTGCACTTCATCTGCGGCCACGGGCAGCAGGATGGCTACACGTGGGCCGTAGCCATAGGAGGCCGCGACGAGGCGACCAAGGTCGTGGCGCTGGTCGTGCCCACCGAGCACTTCTCGGGCCTTGACCTCTCCGCCTATGGGCAGAGCGTCTGCGACTACGTTGCCTACGTCAATCTGTACGAGGAGTAACGGGAATGGACGAAGAGACCGCAAAGGGACAGGACCCACAGGGCGAGCGCCAGAAGAGCCCTACCGAGAAGGCCACGGGCGAGCAGGTAAGCCCCGAGTTCGCACGCGCCGAGAACGAGGACGACGACGGCTACGATCCCTACTCCGATCGTCGCCCCCGAACCGAGCCACTCTTCGAGCGCGACCCCTGGACGTAGGATGTAGAGGCCGCGAGACTCGATCGCGCCGGCTGATCGCCTCGCCCTAGCTGACGGCGCCCCAGTTCATCTGCATGTACTCCCACACGAAGAAGATCACCACGGCCAGCACCGCTATGACGGCCACGAGCGCCACGATCGTCTTGGCACGGGTCTTGTGCTCGCGGGACGCGAAAATGTCGCGACGGCCCTTGGGGATCTCGAGGTACTGGCCATAGTGCAGATCGCGCCGGAGCTGTTGGCCCTCGGCACGCGAGCGGCGATACGCTCGGCCTGACAGGGCGCCGCCTCCCGTGGTGAAGCCGGAGTCGTGAGCCACCTGCTCGTGGTCCTCGTCCTCCTGGGAAAGGCCGTCGATGGGAGCAACGCTTCGGTGCGCGGGCCGCTCCCGCACGTACGGGACGGACGGCGCGGGGGCCTTGGCGGCGTCTTTGGGAGAGGAGGGCTCCTCGGGGTCGGCTGCCGCGATTTTGTGAAGGTCCTTCTCGTCAGTCATCTTCGTGCCTCCGATAGCGATTGTGCACGGCAATAGGGTCATGATAAAGCAGGTCGGGTCCTGAGTGAAATTCATCGAGAAGACTGTACAAAGCATAAGGTTTTCTCACGGCACAGGTCATATCTAAGTTATATACGCTTAGATAGTATGAGTAAATACGACTAAGAAAATTTGAGGAGCGCGTATAGAACTCGTCGAGGCGGGAACAACTATCTATGTACAAAGAGAGCGTCTCTGAGACGCTCACACGTTGTGAAGGAGTGATCGTTATGGCAAGCATGGTTCCTTACGATCGTTACGCGCGAGCGCTGCGCACCTGGCCGTTCGGAGGCTTGGGTGACTTCTTTGAGGCACCCATCGAGTCCCTGTCGGCCCCCGGCTCGACGTTCAAGATGAACGTCGAGGACGCGGACGACAAGTACGTGGTCACCGCCGAGCTTCCGGGCGTCAAGCGCGACGAGATTGACGTTGAGCTTAACGAGGGCCGTCTCTCCATCGGCGTCCAGAAGAAGGAGAGCGACGAGGACAAGGGCAAGAATTACCTCTACAAGGAGAGCAGCGAGTGGAGCGCCACGCGTGGCGTCTACCTTAAGGATGCGGCCGTCGCGGGGCTGACGGCAAAGCTCGAGGGCGGCGTTCTTACGGTGAACGTTCCCAAGCAGGCCGAGCAGGCCAACGTCACCAAGGTCTCCATCGACTAGCTCGGAATTGCGCTATGAGGTTCTAGCGGGCCGGTGCCTTCGGGTACCGGCCCGCTCTTTGCGCGTGCGGCTACCAGATAGAAAGAGGGCGGTCCTGCGCGGCGGCGCAGATGCTCAGATGCCCATCGGGGGTGCGCGCCTGGGTGGCCACGTCGTTTATGGGCTCGGCCCCTGTTGCCTCGGCGAGCGCGCGCACGCAGACGCTCGGGCGGTTGTTCTTTTGCGAGAGGTGCATGGCCACCACGGTCTCGGTGTCCTTGCCCACGAGCTGGCCGAGCGCCTCTGCGGCCTGGTCGTTGGAGAGGTGTCCCCGCGTTCCGCCCACGCGCTGCTTGAGGTAGCCCGGATAGGGACCCGCGGCCAACATGCGCTCGTCGTGGTTGGACTCGAGCGCAAGGATGCGCACGTTGGAGAGGGACTCGAGGGCCTCGTCGCCCAGCACGCCCGTGTCCGTGCAAAATCCGAGCGCGTCGTCGGACGTCGAGAAGCGAAATCCCATGGGGTCGGCCACGTCGTGCGAGGTGGGGAACGTCCGTATCTGCATGCCGGCGAGTTCCAGGGTGTCCGAGTGCCCCACGAGCGTGAAGGGGAGCTTGGAGAGGAAGGGGCGCGCAGCCACGGTGCCGGCAGTGGCGACGAGCGCGCCGTCAAAGTGGTTGCAGAAGACCGTGAGGCCGCCCACGTGATCGGTGTGCTCGTGCGTGAGCAGCACGGCCTCTATGCGGCTCATGTCAAGTCCCAGCTCGTCGGCGCGCGCGAACAGCGCGCGGCGTGAGATGCCGCAGTCCACGAGCACGGAGCCTTGGGGTCCCTCGACCACCGCCGCGTTGCCCTTTGATCCGCTGACAAGGACGTGCAGGTGAATCTGGGGGGTCATGTGGTTTGATAACCCTTCAAAAGAGAAGTCATCCATTTTGGTTCCTCTATACGAAGAGACTGATCGGATTCGATTTCTTGAATACGATCATTGTATTGCCGTATCAGTATAGAGACGCCAGTCCCAATGCCAGCGGAACTGTATAGAGCAAGCTCCTCGATGTTGGTCCCCACGTAAGTTTCGATACCTTGGACTTGGACGCGAGCGCTCATCCCCTCCGATTCAAAGAGGACACGTGCAAAGATGACCTTTTCGTCAGGGACAAGGACAACAGGCCTGAATTCATTTACAAGGTTCTCTTGACAGCGCTGAGCAAGCTTTGTCATAGGAGAAATGGTTACATGAAATGCGGTATCTCCAATTTAAAAGTCTCCTTCGCGATTAGTTTGTTCGTCAGCAGCGGTCGCGTTGTCGCGCCCAATCTCTGCTTCGGGGAAGCGAAGCTCAAGCTTTGCTCCAACAAGATGCTGGGCAACCAGTCCAGTGGGCTTATCGTTGCGCGCGTCAGCAACATCAAGAATATCACGAATAATTGATAATACAGGCTTTGAGGAATCAAAATCAACTTTTAATCGCTGTTTAGAAAAGAGGTTAAACCAGATGGCACCTTGGAGCTGAGCGTATTCCGCCCCGGTCATCCAACGGATTTTGAGGTTCCCCCGGCCCGCCATTACGACAGCCTGTCTAGAGGATCCTCCGCGCGCGGTTCTTAAGCATCCCGCAATGTCATCCCCTCGAATTTCCCAGTGAGATACTCCCGAGCGGGTGCGTCGATAGGCGGTTCGAAAAATGAATGCGTCGCCCCCCCACAAGCCCACGCAACCGGTCTGCCTGTACGTGAGAGAGTGAATCAATGAAACGCACTTTTCTCTCGGTGGACCACCAAGCGTCGGTTGTCTTTGGCGCTTCCAGCGCAATGGCCGAAAAGCCACTTGAGAGCAGGGGAGGATACTCAGGCAAGGATGTGACATGTGTACGAAGAGAAGGGTCTGAATGTATCCAGGCGACTCGATCGGGCCGAAGAGATGAGCTGAGTAAATCAGGAGAATCTACGGGGAACCGCAGGCCGATGATAAACAGCCTTGGACGAGACTGAGGAACCCACCTTCGCGCATCGATTTCTAGTGCGTCGACAGAATATCCCAGTTCATTAAATATGCTAACTATAGTGCGAAAATCATTGCCATCATGAGACGAGGCAAGACCAGTAACATTTTCAAGCACCAATGCGCTGGGGCGTTTGTCTTTAGGCATCATCTCAATGATATGGGTGAATCCAGAGAACGCGCCTGACTCCCTCCCGTCAGCAAGGCCTTCGCGCCTTCCTGCAAGAGAGAGATCAGTACAGAGGCTCGACGCCCAAGCGATGTCAGCCTGGGGGACACTCAGGGGATCAACTTGATGGACGTTCTCATGATGGAGCTCGGAACCCCCCATTGCTGCTGATACATTGCACACTTGGTGGAGTCAAAGTCGTTTGTCCAGATGGTGTTTACCCCAGCCTGCTCCAGCCCTGTTCGAGCGAGCCCGATGCCCGAGAAGAATTCTAGTGCGGTGAGTTTATTTCCGAATGAAATGACTTTGCCCAAAGACATATACAACCCTCCGCGTATCCTATGCCATAGTATGGTGCATCTCTAGGACAATAATAGTGGGCTCGAGTTGATACACTGAGACGCGCAGAGATGATGCTGGAGGTGACACCTATGCCGAGTGTTTCTCGCCGCTACGCAACGGGCCAGAACCGCTTTGAGCGCCCGAGCGGGCGCGCCAATAACGAGCTTGCCGCTCCCGTGGTCCTCATGGTCTCGGGTGGGGCAGACTCCACGGCCCTTCTGGTCCTGGCGGTGACCTCCACGCTTGACATCGACGACGGGCGCGGGCGCTCACGCATCGCCCGCGAGCGGCTCCACGTGTTGCACGTGAATCATGAGCTGCGCGGCATTGACGCCGAGGAGGACGAGGAGTTCGTCAGCGATCTGGCCCGACGCTATGGCATCCCCTGCACGATCCGTCGCGTCGACATAGCCGCGCGCGCCGCGTCGACCGACGGCAACGTGGAGAATGCGGGACGCATCGTGCGCTACGCGGAGGCGGCGCGCCTTGCCAACGAGCTGTCTGCGTCGTTTGGCACGCCGCGCTCGGCGGCGCGCATCCTCACGGCCCACACGGCCGACGACCGCGCCGAGACCTTCTTCATGAATGCGATTCGGGGGACGGGCGCCGCGGGCCTCTCATCGATCCCCCGTCGCCGCAACCGCATCGTGCGGCCGCTTTTGGACTGCGCGCACAACGAGCTCTGCGACCTCTTGCGCATGCGCGGAATCGTCTGGCGTGAGGACGAGGGCAACGCAAATACGCGCTATCTGCGTGCCTTCGTGCGCCACGAGGTCATGCCCGTCGTGGAGCATCGTAACCCGCACGTCGTGGCGAGCCTGGCCAATACCTGCGACATTCTCTCCGACGAGGACGCCTACCTCACGTCCGTGGCCGCGCGGACCCTGCGCAAGCTCGTGCGCAGGGAGGGCCTTGGTCTCGTGGTCATTGACGCGGCCCGCCTTGCGGCGACGGAGGTCGCCCTCGCGCGCCGCATGGTGCGCCAGGCGCTGCTTGGCGTCTGCTCCGAACTGCGTCTCGAGGCGCGGCACGTGGCCCGTGTGCTCGAGCTGGTCGCGGCGGGTGAGGGGGCGACCACGGTCCCTTTGGGCGTCGAGGCGCGCGTGGAGCACGGGCTTCTGGTCATACGGTCCAGGCAGGCGCTTCCTGCGGCTGTGGCCGCGTGGCTGGAGGTGCCCGGACGTCTTCCCCTGTCCGACGGCCGCGTGCTCGCGGCACGCCTGCATCTGGTGCCGCCGGGCGACGTCTGCGCCTATGCGCGCTCCCATGCCCTCGAGTGGGTCGGCCAGTCCGTCCTGCTTGACGCCGCGGCCGTCGGCATCGACCCCGTCCAGGGGGGCAGGCTCTGGGTCGACGTTGCCCATGCGGGCGACGTCTTGTGCCCCCTGGGGATGCACGGCCAGTCCAAGAAGCTCTCGGACCTGCTCGGCGAGGCCCACGTGCCCGTTGAGGAGCGCCCCCTGGTCCCCATCGTGCGTACGTCGCCCACCGGCGCGGTCGTGTGGGTGGCGGGGATTCGCGCGGACGAGCGCGCAAAGTGCGTCCCCGCTACGTCTCAGCTGCTAGAATTGAGCCTTCTACCAGCACCGTAGCGAGCATGCGCTATGCTGGGAAAGTCAAAAAAAGGGCCTGCCGCGCGCCGCGTGGCACGTCAGAGGGGAGCACCATGGAGTCACTGCACCCGGATGTCAAGAAGATTCTGCTCAGCAAGGATGACATCCACGACATCGTCGCCCGCATGGGAGCCCAGATTACGGCTGACTATGCCGACAAGAACCCGCTCATCGTGGCCGTGCTGCGCGGGGCCGTGGTCTTCACCGCAGACCTCATGCGCGAGATAGACTGTCCCCTGGCCATCGACTTCATGGCCGTGTCAAGCTACGGAGAGGGCTTCAAGAGCTCCGGTGTCGTGCGCATCGTCAAGGACCTGGACACCAAGATTGAGGGTCGCAACGTCCTTATCGTCGAGGATATCCTGGACTCGGGCCTCACCCTCTCCTACCTCATGCGCATGCTCGAGAACCGCAACCCGGCCTCCGTGGAGGTTGCGGCGTTTCTCGTCAAGGACGTCGAGGGCAACACGCCGGCCGTCACCCCGCGCTACGTGGGTGCCCACGTGCCTGACGAGTTCATCGTGGGCTACGGGCTCGACTTCTCGGAGCGCTATCGCAACCTTCCCTACATTGGCATCCTCAAGCCCGAGGCCTATAAGAAGTAAAGCGGCCCTTCACAAGGGTTGTCTCACACGGGATGCGAGGAGCTAGCGTGCCAGACAAGAACACTTCCGACCACACCCCCCTTCCCGGGGGAAAGGGCAGCCCCGACCAGCAGCAGCGCTCCGCCGTGCTCTCGCTGCTCGTCGTTGCCGCGATCGTCGTCTACCTGCTCTTTACGATGGGGGGAAACCTCTTCCCCAGTGCGTCTCCCCCTGACGTGCTGGCCACCAACGAGTTCGTGAGCGCCGTCGAGGCGGGGCGGGTCACGAGCGTCACGTACAAGACCGACGACGGCAGCGTCTCGGGCACCTACGAGGTCGACGATGACGCCCACGACTATAAGAGCGTCTACGTGGGCTCCGACTCGCTGGCCGCCCTCATGGCCTCGCACCCCAACGTCACCTATCGCATCGACACGAGCTCGTCGGCGATGCTCGAGACCATCCTGCTCTCCGTGGTGCCCACGGTCCTGCTCGTGGGGGTCTTCATCTTCTACATGCGGCGCATGTCCAGCCAGAACGACAAGACGATGTCGTTCGCCAAGACCAAGGCCCTCACCACCGAGAGAGAGCGGCCCAAGGTCAAGTTCTCCGACGTTGCGGGCATCGACGAGGCCGTCGAGGAGCTCCAGGAGGTGCGCGACTTCCTCTCCGATCCCGAGCGCTATCACAAGATGGGCGCGCGCATCCCTCACGGCGTGCTGCTCGTGGGACCCCCAGGCACGGGCAAGACGCTTCTGGCCAAAGCCGTGGCCGGCGAGGCGGGCGTGCCGTTCTACTCCATCTCCGGCTCCGACTTCGTGGAGATGTTCGTGGGCGTGGGCGCGAGTCGCGTGCGCGACCTCTTCAAGCAGGCCAAGGAGTCCGCCCCCTGCATCGTCTTCATCGACGAGATCGACGCCGTGGGCCGCCAGCGCGGTGCCGGCCTGGGCGGCGGCCACGACGAGCGCGAGCAGACCCTGAACCAGCTGCTGGTCGAGATGGACGGCTTCGAGGACAACTCATCCGTCATCCTCATTGCCGCTACGAACCGCCCCGACGTCCTTGACCCTGCCCTTCTGAGGCCGGGCCGCTTCGACCGTCGGGTGACGGTGGACCGTCCCGACGTGCGCGGTCGCGAGCAGATCCTGCAGGTCCACGCGGCGGGCAAGCCCTTTGCCGACGACGTTGACTTCGAGCGGCTCTCCAAGGTCACGGCGGGCTTCACGGGTGCCGACCTTGCCAACCTCATCAACGAGGCGGCCCTGCTCTCTGCGCGTCAGCGCAAGGAGAAGATCGACCAGAGCGAGGTCGAGGAGGCCATGGAGCGCGTCATGGCCGGCCCCGAGCGCAAGAGCCGCCTGATCACCCAGAAGGAGCGTCGCATCATCGCTTATCACGAGAGCGGCCACGCCCTCGTGGGCCACGTGCTCGAGAACTCCGATCCCATTCACAAGATCTCGATCATCAGCCGTGGTCAGGCGCTCGGCTACACCATGCAGGTGCCCGAGGAGGACCACTTCCTGGAGACGCGTAGCGGCATGCTCGACCAAATCGCGGTGCTCTTGGGCGGCCGCACCTCCGAGGAGCTCTTCTGCGACGACGTCACCACAGGTGCCTCCAACGACCTCGAGCGCGCTACCAAGCTCGCACGCACCATGGTCATGCGTCATGGCATGAGCGAGCAGCTGGGCACGCAGGTCTTTGGCGAGGCGCAGCACGAGGTGTTTCTCGGCAGGGACTACGCTGAGCGTCAGGACTACTCCGCCGAGACGGCTAAGCGCATCGACGACGAGGTCGAGCGCATCATGCGGGGGGCCCACGAGCGAGCGCGCACGGTGCTGGAGGCGCGGCGTGCGCAGATGGACACGATGGCCCGGGTGCTGCTCGAGCGCGAAACCGTCGAGGGCGAGGCCGTCGCAGCCCTGCTGGACGGAACGTGGGACGAATACCTTGCGGCACATCACGGGGAGCATGATTCTACGAGAAGCGCTGAGTAGCTCGTCAAGAGAATGGCAGAATCCGAAGGGCCCGCATATACGGGCCCTTTTTATGACTAGGGGGTAGATTTCTGCCCTTATTTTTCTCCTAGAAGAGGGAATTTCTTATCTGTGAGTAAAAAGTGACTATACCCCTCATCATAAATGTATAACTTGCACGATAAAATGCATTAAAATAACGGCGATTTTCTCGGATTGAATGACCCACTAGTTAAAATATATGCAGGTAGAATACTATAAATAAACTTGTTAGTAGATTAACGTTAATGCTAGTGTCTGTATATATCAGGGGGTATGTTACTACGCATGCCCTTCGATTTCTTTTTGTAGGGGAGGTGCCGGCACCTATGGCGCGCAAGGTCAAGTTTCATGTCTCGCTCGATATCTTCATCAACGAGAGCGACCTCGCCCTGCTTCACCTCCTGGGAAGGCTCTCGCCGGTCGCCACGGGCCCCGTCTCGCTCACGGCGCGCGCCCTCTCCAACGAGCTGCAGCTCAGCCTTGCTACGGTTCGTCGCTCTTGTCGGGTCCTTGTGGACAGGGGCCTCATCATCGTGCGCGGCGTGCGCCGGCGCGACGGTGGACGTGACGCCAACACCTATGAGATCACGGTCCTGGGTCGCGAGGTCCTCTCCCTTCAGGGCTCCATGCGCCCCCAGCGCCTACCCTTGCACGACCCCTCCTCCTCGCATCGCGACTGAGCTGCTCGTCTGTCACGCGAGTACAATGGGGCGCAGCAGCGTGCGTGCGGCCCGGCCGCAGAAGGGGAGAAGCCCGTGCCGATCAACCAACAGAGCTACGCCTATGGGACGCAGAAGTCCTCCATCCGAGAGATTGCGGCCTACGCCGGTGAGCGCAAGGCGCAGATCGGCGCGGAGAACGTCTTTGATTTCTCGCTCGGCAACCCCTCGGTTCCCGCCCCGGATGCCGTGCGCGCATCCATCGAGAAGAGCCTTGCCCTGCCGCCCACCCAGCTTCACGGCTACACGCCTGCTTCGGGCCTGCCCGTTGCGCGCGCGGCCGTGGCGGCGAGCCTGCGCCGCCGCTTTGGCGAGGACGCTGCGCGCGCGGAGGACGTCTACCTGACCTGTGGGGCCGCGGCCTCGCTCTCCATTAGCTTTCACGCGCTGCTCAGGGCCGGTGACGAGGTCATCGTAATCGCCCCGTACTTCCCCGAGTACCGCGTCTGGATAGAGGCGGCGGGTGTCACCTGCGTTGAGGTCCTGGCCGACCAGAAGACCTTCCAGATCGACGTGGCGGCCGTCGAGCGCGCCCTGACGCCGCGCACCCGCGCGATTATCGTGAACTCACCCAACAACCCCGTGGGATCGGTCTATGCGTCCGCAAACCTCACGGCGCTTGCGGACGTTTTGCGTGCTGCCGAGAAGCGCCTGGGAATCGAGGTCACGCTCGTCTCCGACGAGCCCTACCGCGAGATCACCTACGGCGTCGAGGTTCCCTGGGTGCCGGCTCTCTACGGGCGCACGGTCGTGTGCTACTCGTACTCCAAGGCGCTCTCCTTGCCGGGCGAGCGCATCGGGTGGGTCCTCGTGCCGCCCACGAGCCCCGAGCACGACGAGCTCGTGGGTGCCGTGGCGGGGGCCGGCCGCAAGCTGGGCTTCGTCTGCGCGCCGGCGCTCTTCCAGCGCGTGCTCGTGGACTGCGTGGACGTGCCCTCGGACGTCGAGGCTTACGCCCAGAATCGTCGCGCGCTCACGGAGGGCCTCACGCGCCTGGGCTACGAGTTCGTGGAGCCTGACGGTGCGTTCTACCTGTGGGTCAAAGCTCTGGAGCCCAATGCGCAGGCCTTCTTTGAACGGGCTCGAGCCCTTGAGCTGCTTCCGGTTCCGTCCGACTCCTTTGGTTGCCCCGGCTGGGTGCGCGTGGGCTACTGCGTCTCGCGCGAGATCATCGTGAACTCGCTGCCGGCGTGGGAGAAGCTGGCGCAGAGCTACCGGTAGGAAGGACGAGCATGATTCGCATTTCCTGTGACATCCACACGCACACGCTCTTCTCGCGTCATGCCTACTCCACCGTCGAGGAGGACGTGTGGGCCGCGGCCGACCAGGACTTCGAGCTCTTGGGCGTCACCGACCACTTCTCGGACATGCTGTTCGAGGAGCAGACGCTCAAAAACTTCCAGTTCTTCACCAACCTGGACGTCTGGCCGCGCTCGTGGCATGGCGTGAGACTGCTGCGCGGCTGCGAGGTCGACATCGTCGACGGGCAGGGGAACCTCTTTGGGCATGACGTCAGGGTCGATCGGCAGATCTCCGACACGCCGATGCGCGAGCGCAGCCTCAAGGAGCTTGTCTTCGACCACTGCGACTACGCGATCGCGAGCGTGCACAACCGCACGTTCACGCGTGATGCCTCTCCCGCCCAAAACGCCCAGATGTACATCCACGCGCTCGAGGACCCCAAGGTGCTCGTCTTGGGTCACGTGGGGCGCTCGCACGTGGACTTCGAGCTCGACCCCGTGCTCGAGGCCGCGCGCGACATGGGCAAGCTGATCGAGATCAACGAGTCGAGCCTTGCGGGGCACAACCGCGAGCGCTCGCTCGAGCCCTGCACGCACGTGGCCGAGCGCTGTGCCGAGCTGGGCTGCAAGGTCTCGTTTGGCAGCGACGCCCACATCTGCACGGACGTGGGACGCTATCTCAAGGTGAAGCGCCTGCTGGAGAGCATCGACTTCCCCCAGGCGCTCGTGGCGTGCAGCGACGCCGAGGCGCTTCTCGGCGCGATGGGCCGCGCGGGATTTGACGCTTCCGCGTAAGGCCCGCCGGTTGCCGCCCAGCTCCTCGCCGCCCGGCCTTCCGGCCATCCGGTTTCTCGCCAGTCGCTCAGCGCCCGGCCCCTGGACACCTTCTGGATCGGGGCGCTATTTTTATGCACCTGCGAGAAGGTGGCGTCAAAGCGCTTTCTCGCTCTGACGTTTTCCCTGTTGACGCTCCTGAGAGTGCCGAGAAGAACGCGCCCACATCAAAAGAGCGCCCGATCCTTGGCGGGGCTGTCGGCGGAGGGAGCGAGGTCACTTCCAGGGGGGCGAAGCCCCTCCTACAGCGTGATGGCGAGCTCGACGGGGCAGTGGTCGCTCCCGTAGACCTCGTTCAGGATCGAGGCGCTCGTCACGCGGCTCGCGATGTCGTTGGAGACCAGGAAGTAGTCGATGCGCCAGCCCGCGTTGTTCTTGCGCGCGTTGAAGCGGTAGCTCCACCAGCTGTAGGCGCCCGTCAGGCCGGGGTGGCGCGCGCGGAAGGTATCGGTGAAGCCCGCGTCAAGAAGGCGCGTGAAGCTCTCGCGCTCCTCGTCCGAGAACCCCGCGTTTCCGCGGTTGGGACCGGGGTTCTTGAGGTCGATCTCCTGGTGGGCCACGTTGAAGTCGCCGCAGGTCACCACGGGCTTGTCGGCAGCAAGCTCCGTGAGGAAGGCGCGATAGGTCGCGTCCCAGGCAAGGCGCGTGTCTAGGCGCGCGAGCTCGCCCTGGGAGTTGGGCGTGTAGACGTCCACGAACCAATAGGTATCGAACTCCAGCGCGCAGACGCGTCCCTCGTCGTCTGCGGCCGGTGCGCCTATCTGCCTGATGACACGCAGGGGCTCCTCGCGCGAGAAGACCGCGGTGCCCGAGTAGCCCCTGCGCTCCGCGTAGTTCCACGTCTGATAGTAGCCGGGGAGTACGAGGTCAATCTGTCCCTCCTGGAGCTTGGTCTCCTGGATGGCGAAGACGTCCGCGTTTGCGGTCTCGACCACCTCCACGAAGCTCGGGTCCTTCTTTGCGACGGCGCGCAGGCCGTTGACGTTCCAGGAAACGAGCCTCAGCTCGCGAGTGTCTGTGGGCACGATACTCTCCGTTCGACAGTTCATTAACGCGCACCAGTGTACCTTGCCGCGCGGGCGCCCCCTTCGGTTTTGGGTTTCGCAGGGTGAGACCTACTCGATTGTGACGTAGCCGTCGGGCTCGGCGGGCGTCTCGGGGCCCGCAGGGGGTCCTGCGTCGGGAGCGCCAAAGAGGAACTCGCGCCAGCGGCCGATCTCCTTGACCCCCTGCGCGTGCCCCGCCTCGTAGGCGGCCGCGAGCTTCTTGGGACTGGTCGTGGTGCTGGAGACGGGCATCTCGTCAGGGTAGACGATGAGGGCGCGCCCCTCTTCGGCCAGCTCCTCGACGTGCTCGAGCGCAGCGTTGTAGCGTTCCCATCGGGTGAGCAGCGCGTTTCTTAGGTAGGGATGGTCCTTGGCGACGCGCGCGTACATGCGTCGCTCGCCGTTTGTGGGGGCCTCCTTGCGGTAGCCACACGGCCGGGAGGCTACGAAGAAGAAGCGCTTGAAGCCGTCGTCTTCGGCCATGCAGATGGGAATGCCGGCCCCCGTCCCCATGCCGCCGTCGTAGAGCACCCGGCCGTCTATGGGCAAAGGCGTCATGGCCCCCGGCAGGGTCGAGCTGGCGCGTACGAGGTTGATTGTCCTGACGAGGTCGCTCATATCCTTGCGACAAAAGCATACCGTGCGACCGGTGTCGCGCTCGAAGGCCTGGATGCGCGCCCGTGCCGGGTTGGCGGAGAACGCCTCCCAGTCAAAGGGCAGAGCGTCGTCTGCGAGCGCTCCGGCATAGAGGGCGTCCGCGTCGAAGTAGCCCTTGCCGTGCAGAAGCGAGCGAATGCCCACGGCGTTGCGCGTGCGCTGGTCCACCATGAACGAGTCTCTCACGCGCCGACGGTCGCGTGAGAGATAGTTGATCGTGTTGCTCGCACCCGCCGAGAGGCCGCAGGCGTAGTCGAAGTAGATTCCCTGCTCCAGAAGGACGTTCGCAATGCCCGAGGTATAGCTCGCGCGATAGCCTCCCCCTTCGAACACGAGGGCGCAGTCGAATACGTTGTTGACGAGGGCTTCCATGGGACCTCCTCGGTACCTTGCCGTGCAGAATCATAGAAAATTTTACCTAGTATCCCACTTTGAACGCAGGTCAAAAATCACGCGGGAGAAAAACCACGCGCGGCGCATGGACTACCATGGCATACAACCCAGAAAAGGAGCAGCTATGGCACGCACGATTACCGATCCCGCAGAGGCCGCCTCGGAGCTCTCGAGGCGCTTCCCGCACGCTCATCGCGCGGTTTTCTTTGGCGGGGCGGGCGTCTCCACGGCAAGCGGCATTCCGGACTTTCGCAGCGCAGACGGCCTCTATCACCAGCACTTCTCCCACGAGCCCGAGGAGATGCTCGGGCATGACTTCTTCATGACGCACACCGCCGAGTTCTACGACTTCTATCGAGAGCGGATGATCGCGCCCGACGCGCGGCCCAATCGCGCGCATGAGAAGCTCGCCGAGCTCGAGGCCCAGGGGCACCTGGCGGCTGTGGTCACGCAGAACATCGACGGCCTGCACCAGATGGCGGGCTCGAAGCACGTCCTGGAGCTGCACGGCTCCGTTCATCGCAACATCTGCCAGGAGTGCGGCGCCACCTACTCGGCCGCGTGGGTCCTCGCGCACGAGGGCGTCCCCCACTGCGACGCCTGTGGCGGCCTCGTCAAGCCCGACGTGGTGCTCTATGGGGAGCAGCTCGACGAGCAGGTGCTTCTCGCCAGCGTTCGGGCCATCTCGGAGGCGGACCTCATGGTCATCGGAGGCACGTCGCTCGTGGTGTACCCCGCAGCAGGCCTTCTGGGCTACTTTGGCGGCTCCGAGCTCGTGGTGGTCAACCGCGACCCCACACCGGCCGACGGCAGGGCGGACCTCGTGTGCGCCTGCGACATAGCGCAGGCCTTCGACTTCTAGCTCGACTTCTAGAGCTGTTGAGAAGGACGCCCGCGTCCTCGCGCGGCGGGTACAATGAGACGCATGTGAAGAGGCTTGGAGAAGGGAAGGCCATGCTGAGAGAGAGCTACACCACCTGGAGATGCGGTGCGCACGAGATCTCGCTCTCCCGCCCGCGGATTATGGGCATCCTCAACGTGACGCCCGACTCCTTCTCTGACGGCGGGCAGAACCTCAACGCCAAGGCGGCCGTCGCGCGGGGCCTGGCCATGCTCGACGAGGGTGCCGACATCATCGACGTGGGCGGCGAGTCCACCCGTCCCGGTCATGTTGCCGTTTCCCCTCAGGAGGAAGCCGAGCGCATTGTGCCCGTGGTGCGCGCGCTCGTGGAGGAGGGTGCCATCGTCTCGGTGGACACGCGCCACGCGGACGTGGCCCGGATGTGCATGCGCCTGGGAGCCTCAATCGTGAATGACGTCACGGGCTTCACGGATTCCGATATGGTCAAGGTTGCCGCGGATACCTCCTGTGGTTGTGTGATTATGCATTGGGACCAGGACGAGGGGGGGCTGGGCACGCACGTTGCGCGCCGCCAGGTCCTTCTCGACGACAGCCGTCCCAACGGGTCCGCCGTGCCCCACCCCGTGACCTCGCAGCGGCGCTTCACCCTTCCCGAGGAGGCCCCCATCATGCGCCAGGTCATGGGCTTTTTGGGGGACCAGGCTCGCATTCTCCTGCGTGCCGGCGTCGCCCGAGAGCGCATCTGCCTGGATCCGGGCCCGGGCTTCAACAAGTATGCCGACGAGGATGTGGTCATCCAGCGCGCCACGCACTCCATGGTCTCGATGGGCTATCCGCTCCTGTGTGCCGTCTCACGCAAGCGCTTCGTGGGGGCCGTCTCGGGCGCGACTGACGTCACGTCGCGCGACGCGGCCACGGCTGGCATCTGTATCTCCGCCATCGACCAGGGCGCGCGCATCGTGCGCGTCCACAACGTGGCCGGCGTCTCGCAGGCCATAAACGCCTACTGGGCCGTCTCGCACAAGGACTCGCGTCAGGGGTTCGTCTCGCTTGGCTCGAACGTGGGCAACCGCGTCGCCAACCTTGCGCGCGCGGTGCAGCTCATCGACGAGATTCCGCTGACCTGCGTGGTCAACGCGAGCCATGCCTACGAGACCGAGCCTGCCTACGGCATCGCTACCCCGGTGGCCAACGCCGTGGCCGAGATTCGCACCGAGCTCCACCCCCTCGTGCTCATGGACAAGCTGCTCGAGGTCGAAGACTCCCTCGGACGCATCCGCGATGATGACCGGGACCCCAAGGAGGCCGGGAGCGGTCCGCGCACGATCGACTGCGACCTGGTCTGGATTGAGGGCGAGAGTCACGTGGGTGCCAAGCTCACGTTGCCGCATCCCCGCCTGGGGGAGCGCGACTACGTGATCGTGCCCATGGAGGACCTCATGCACGATCCCGAGCGCTTCCTCGCACATGCGGGCGTGCGGGTGGCTCCGCGCGAGGAGCGCGTGGGTCATGTGACCGCTGAGCTAGGAGAGGTCGTATGGGAGTAGAGGGAGATGCCGCGGACGCGACCGTGTCCGTGACGCTTCGCCCCCCGGTGCCCATGGGCTACTTCGGGGGCGTGCCCTTCGTGTGCGCGCTCGCGGTCTGCGAGGCACTGCGGGAGGCGGGTATCACCGAGGCGGGGGTGGCCTGGCCGTATGACGTAGTCACGCCCCAGGGGCCTCTTGCTGAGGTCCGTGTGCGTGCGGGCTACGACGAGGAGGGCATGTTCGCCGTCTGCAACGTCTTGATGAATGACGCTGCGGGTTTTGCCTCGGCAGTCAAGAAGGCCGTGCGCGCTCGCGTGGACGCCTGGGCGGCCTCCGTCTGTGCCAGCTGCGCGGCGGCGGGTCCGCTTGCGTCCGTGCTGTCGGACCTCTTCGACGCGATGCCGCTCATGGGCGCTCCGGTCGAGGTCGTGCGCTCCGGTCGCTCGTTGGGACGCGGCCTTCTCGGCGGGATGGACGTCTGGGGTCGTGTGACGGTGCACCTGGATGACGGGCGCACGCTCGAGCTCGCCCCCGAGCAGGGCGGGCTTCGCCCCGTCGGCGAGCAAGACTAGCTCCGACGGCTAGCTTCGGCGGTCCTGGTTCCGCTCGTTCTCCCGCAGCCAGATCTCTCGGATGCCGCGCAGCGTGAGGTCGGGGTCGATGGCATCAAAGAGGTCGGTCGCCTGCGCCACCGTGCGTGCGAGGCCACCCGTCCCCACCACGGTCGCCTCGGGTGCGCCCAGCTCGCTGCGGATGCGCCTGACGAGCCCCTCGGCCTGCGCGGCGGCACCCACCACCAGCCCTGACTGCAGGGCGGTCTCGGTCGAGTCCCCCAGCGCGTGCGCCGGGGCCTCCACGGACACGCTCGCGAGCTTGGCCGCCTTGGAGAAGAGCGCCTCCGCCGAGAGCATGAGGCCCGGGGAGATGGCCCCCCCACGATAGGCACCGGCCTGGTCGACCACGTCGATGTTGGTCGCGGTGCCAAAGTCCACCACGATGACGGGTACCCCATAGGTGGCGCGCGCGGCGATGGCGTTGGCGATGCGGTCGGCTCCCACCTGGAGCGGGTCGGGCATCGCGATGCTCATGCCATAGCCGTGGGCCGCACTCACGACAAGGGGCGTATGGCCCAGATGGTCCCCTAGACATTGGCGCCATCCGCGCTCGAGCGCGGGAACCACCGAGGCGACCCCCGCGTCGGTCACGCCCGCCAGGTCGAGGCCGTCCTTCGCAAAGTAGGCGTAGGTGTTCGCGTGCAGCGTGTCCGTGGTGTCGCTGGCGTTTGTCGCCATGCGCCAGCCGTGCACGAGCGCGCCGTCTGGGCCAAAGAGGCCGAGCGTGGTCTGCGTGTTGCCGACGTCGATGGCAAGGAACATGGGTGCCTCTTTCTCTGTCTGGGCGCATGCCCCCTGATTATCCCCAGCAGGAGACGTCTTCACAGATGTCCCATCGACTTTCTGATACAATCCAACAGTTTACGTGCCTCGTTCGGTTTCGAGGCGACCCCTGCCCTGGTCGGAAACCAGGGCCGATGCAGAGGAGCTTTGCCATGAAGCAAGGAATTCATCCCGACTATGTGGAGTGCACCGTTCGATGCACCTGCGGTAACACCTGGAAGACTCGCTCCACCAAGAGCGAGATTGTCGTAGACCTCTGCGACAAGTGCCACCCGTTCTACACGGGTCAGCAGAAGCTCGTCGACGCCGGTGGCCGCGTCCAGCGCTTCTCCAACAAGTTCGGTGGCGCCGCCGCGGCGCAGCTCAAGAAGGCCGAGGAGACCAAGGCCGCCAAGGCCGCCAAGGCTGCTGAGGAGGCCGCTGCCAAGAAGGCCGCCAAGGAGGCCAAGGCCGCCGAGAAGGCCAAGCGCGCAGCTGAGTTTGCCAAGAAGGCCGAAGTAGAGGTCGCTGCTGCCCCCGCTTTCGCCGAGGAGGCTCCTGCCGCGACTGCCGAGGCCACTGAGGCCGAGTAATCCTACCCACAAGCAACATCGAGGGCGCCCCGCAGAGAAGGCTCTGCGGGGCGCCCCTTTCATGCCGAAACGTTATGCCGGAACGCGCTCGAGTGGCCCTAAACCCGTGCTCTAAAAACGCGACCATACCCGAACGCCAAGTCCGGGGCCAAAACTCACCTAAAATCGGCGCTCGGGTATGGTCGGCAAAGGAGCAAGCACCACGCGCCTCTAGTCCGCCTGCTTCATCACGAAGAGGTCCGTGTAGACGAGCGTCTCGTCGTAGGGGATGAACAGGAACGAGCCAGTGTGCGGATAGGTGGTCTGCACCACGGCCACCGCGCGGTCCGGATCGTCCGACGAGCCAAAGCCCAGGGTGACGGTGACGGTGCCTCCCACATCCTCGGGGAGCGTCGCCACGAAGGCAAGATCGCTGCCGGTCGCCTCGTTGTAACCTCCCACGAGCGTGGCCGTGAAGAGCACGTCCTCAAAGGCGCTGTCTCCCTCGCAGCTCTGGGCGTCTTCGGAGGGGTGGTCGTGATAGTGAGCCAGGCCACTGATCGTGCCGGTGAGCTGGGCTCCGCTAGCGGTGACGCTGTTTGCGTCGATTGTGACCGTAAGGCCCGCGTCCCGTGCGGCCAGGCACTTGGTCCCATCGGTCTCCTGGCTCTGGAAGGTGCCCGTCCATGTGCCCTCAAGTGGATCAAAGGTGCGCGTCTTGGCGCTCTGGCTCACCGTGGCCTGGTCAATCTCCCATTGCCCGCTGGCCGGCCTAAAGGCGAAGGTGACGTTGAGCTGGCAGGTATAGGACTCGTAGGAGCTCGCCTTGACGCAGTTTATCTGCAGGGTGTCGGTCTGGGCGTCCTCGTCAAAGGACTCACGGGCAATCTTCACGTCGCTCGTGGCGTAGATGCTGGCAAGGCTCATCTCGTGGGGGGCGGAGTCGTCGTCCGAGTCAAGGGAGCTCTCGGCGCGCGTCAGCACGACGCTCAGGTTGTCCACGACTTTCTGCTGGTCAACGCCTGAGGTGGCGTGCCAGGCCACCTTCGCGTCGGTCTCGCCTCCGATTGCGACCCAGGCTCCGTCCACGTGCGCGTATCCCAGAGTCGCGGTCTTCTCGGCGCGCACGGCGTCGCTCGAGAACGTGACCAGGACGTTCGCGCTCGCGTAGCCGGAGGCCCCGAACTGGGCGTCGTTGCTGGTGATGGCCACCGCGGTCCGCTTGCTCGAGCGCACCTCGACGTCGCGTGCCACCAGGATGGCGTCCGGGCCAAAGGTACCGCTGGAGTAGGAGGGAGCACCCACGCGCTCAAGGGCGTCATCCGAGATGACCTTGGTGGAGGGGACGCTGCTGGCACGAGCGAAGGCGAGCGCCAGGAAGACGATGACAACTACGGCAAAAAGAGCTAGGGCGACAAAGGCGGCCCGGTGCTCGTTAGAAAAATGTTTGATGCGATTCGCGCGGCCTCGCAGATAGCTGCCGAGCGTCAGGGTCACGTCGTGCAGGTGGGGAGCATCCTCTTGGTCAGCAGGTCGTGCGGCCGTGGACTCCGCTTCAAGGAGGGGGTGCTCCTTGGTTGGCTGTGTGTCGGGAATGCGGGTAGTCTCTCCGGCGAGCGTGTCATCCGCGGCGGCGGGCCCTGCGTCGTCGCGTGCGCGATCCTTATTTTCTTGGGACTCTGACATGCGGCCTCCCTGTGGATGATGTCCTAGTGTCGCATATCGAGGGCGCGTCGTGGAGCGCCAAGCCCGCCCGTTCGAGCCTTTCGCAGACGGGGTATGATACTAAGGTTCACACGAGGGAGGACCGCATGTATCTGAGGTTTGACAAGCTCTAGCTCTGCCGGGCGCGCATAGCGTGTCCGTGACGGCTGCAAAAACTCAGACCAAGCGCTTCTACCCAAGGAGAAATCATGCAGGACAAGCTCATCAAAATCATCGAGGCCTACGAGGAGCTCGAGAAGAGGCTCATGGATCCGGACGTCGTCTCGGATCCCAAGGAGTACGCGCGCCTGGCCAAGGAACACGCCAACCAAGCCGAGCTCGTGGCCAAGGCACGTGAGTACCTCTCGGCCCTCGACGACATCGAGGCGGCCAAGGAGATGCTGCACGAGGCAGCGGACGCTGACGAGAAGGCCATGCTCCAGGATGACATAGCCTCCAACGAGGCCAAGCTCCCCGCCCTCGAGGACGACATCAAGGTCATGCTCATCCCCGGCGATCCCAACGACGAGAAGGACACGATCGTCGAGATCCGCGCTGGCGTGGGCGGCGACGAGGCGGCCATCTTTGCCGGGGACCTCTACAGGATGTACCAGCATCTCTGCGAGATGCGCGGGTGGAAGATCGAGGCTCTCTCCTCGAGCCCGTCGGAGGCTGGTGGCTTCAAGACCATCGAGTTCAAGGTCACGGGCGAGAAGGTCTACTCGATCCTTAAGTACGAGTCGGGCGTCCATCGCGTCCAGCGCGTCCCCAAGACCGAGAGCCAGGGCCGCATCCAGACCTCCACGGCCACCGTGGCCGTGCTCCCCGAGGCCGACGAGATAGACATCCAGATCAGCCAGGAGGACCTGCGCATCGACACCTACTGCGCCTCCGGCCCTGGCGGCCAGTGCGTCAACACCACCTACTCGGCGGTGCGCATCACCCACCTGCCCACCAATACCGTGGTCCAGTCGCAGGACCAGCGCTCGCAGATCCAGAACCGCGAGGTCTGCATGCAGATGTTGCGCGCCCGCCTCTACGAGAAGGAGCTCGAGCGCCAGCAGGCCGAGCAGGGCGCCGAGCGCCTCTCGCAGATCGGCCACGGCAACCGCTCCGAGAAGATTCGCACGTACAACCAGCCGCAGGATCGCGTGACTGATCACCGGATCGGCTTCAACGGAACCTATAACGGCGTCCTTCTGGGTGACACCCTGCCCAGCGTCATCGAGGCCCTCGCGGCCGCCGAGCGCGCCGAGAAGCTCGCCCAGGCAGTGTGAGCCCTGGGATATGATGCGGGCTACCAACCGGTCCGCGAGAGGGAAGGACGTGACTCGTGGCGCAAGAACCATGGACCACCAAGCGCATCCTCGACTGGACGAGCGGCTACCTCGAGCGTAAGGGAGACGAGCACCCGCGTCTCTCGGCGGAGTGGCTGCTCGCCGACGTCACGGGCCTCTCGCGCGTGGAGCTCTACGTCAACTTCGACCGGCCCCTCTCGCCCGATGAGCTCGCGTGCATGCACGCGGCAATCGAGCAACGTGCGGCTGGTGAGCCGCTCCAGTACGTGACCGGCGAGATGCCCTTTCGCCACATCGTCTTGCGCTGCGAGAAGGGCGTGCTCATCCCGCGTCCCGAGACGGAGATTCTTGTGGACGCGGCGCTTGAGGGCGTAGACCGCGCGGCGGACGTGGGCGCGGATCCCGCGCGCGTGCTCGAGGTGGGGACCGGCACCGGCTGCATCGCGCTCTCGATCGCCTCGGAGCGTCCTGGCACCGAGGTCGTGGCCACTGACCTCTCCGAGGAGGCCGTTCGCCTGGCCACGCGCAACTGCGAAGCGCTTGAGCTGGGCGAGGTCGTGAGCATCGTGCAAACGGACCTTGCCGCCGACGTTGACCCGTCGCTCATGGGGAGCTTCTCGGTGCTTGTCTGCAACCCACCGTACATTCCCACCTCGGTCCTCTCCGAGCAGGTGCCAGCTGAGGTGGTCGACCACGAGCCCGCGCTCGCCCTTGACGGCGGCTCCGACGGACTCGACGTCTATCGGCGCCTCCTGGGGCTGGCCCCCGTTGCGCTCGCACCGGGGGGCATGCTCGCCGTCGAGCTCTACGAGGGCTCGCTCGACGCTGCCGCCGCGCTCGCGCGAGCCCAGGGCGGCTGGGAGAGGGTCGAGATATGCGAGGACCTCACCCATCGCCCGCGCATTCTTGTGGCCGTCAGAAAGGCGGAGAAACGATGACCCCCGTGCTTTACGTGGACCAGAACAACCCCAGCCCCGAGGTCGTGGAGCAGGCTGCCAAGACCCTTCGCTCGCAAGGCGTGCTCGTGCTTCCCACCGACTCCGTCTACGGCCTCGCCTGTGCGGCCACGCCCGCAAATCCCGCTCACGGGCGCATCTTTGACATCAAGCACCGCGACCGCGCCCAGACGCTGCCGTGGTTCGTGGCGGACGCGTCTGACCTCGATCGCTACGGTGCCCAGGTGCCCGCGTGGGCCCATCGCCTTGCCGCGCGCTTCTGGCCGGGGGCTCTCACGCTCGTGGTGCGCGCCTCCTCGGAGGTCCCGCCCGAGTACGCGCATGCGTTCGATGGGGGGCCGTCCACCATCGCCCTGCGCGTTCCTGGCTCCGAGCTCGTGCGCGCCCTCGTGCGCGAGGTCGGGCCCCTTGCGCAGACGAGCGCCAACACGCACGGCCAGGCTTCAGCCACCTCCGGGGAAAGCGTCGAGCCCGCCATCGCCCGGGAGGCCGACCTCGTGCTCGACGGGGGGGCGGCGCCGCTTGCCGTGGCCTCCACGATCGTGGAGGCCACGGGTAAGGCCCCTCGCATCCTGCGCGAGGGCGCCCTCTCGGGGCACGAGGTCCTTCTCGCCGTGTGAGGGGCCCTGCGGCAGGGCGCGCCCGGCCATCGTGGTACTCTATGCAGTGGCCATGAAACGCCTGCGTCAAGGGAGAGAGCTCACATGCGCATTGCTATCGCGTCAGACCATGCCGGCTTCGTTCAGAAGGATCCTCTCGCCGAGTACCTGCGCTCCCAGGGTCACGAGGTCTTCGACCTAGGCCCCACGACGGACGCGCGCTGCGACTACCCCGACTTTGCCGATAAGGTCGCGCGCCTCGTGGCCTCAGGCGACGCCGAGCGCGGCGTTCTCATCTGCGGAACGGGCCTCGGGGTTGCCATGACCGCCGACAAGGTCCCCGGGGTGCGTGCGGTGCCCATCCAGACGACTCAGTTCGCCCGTCTGGCCCGCGAGCACAACGACGCCAACGTCATCGGCCTCTCGGGGCGCTTCGTCTCGCTCGAGGACAACGAGCAGATTCTTGACACCTTCCTTACCACCTCGTTTGCGGGTGGTCGTCACGCCGGTCGCGTCGAGAAGATCATGCGCGAGGACGACGCGGACTTTCCCGGCGTTCCCGCCGGCTTCGGTCGCTAGTCTGCGGCCGTCCTGTCTGCAGGGTCCCTGCGGCCAAGGGCCGTGGGCCCGTCACTTCGAGGAGGCTTCCATGTTCGACGAGCACCTGAGGGCATCCGACCCCGAGATCTTCTCCGCCGTCCACGACGAGCTGCGCCGCGAGCGCTCCTCGATCGAGCTCATCGCCTCGGAGAACTTCGTCTCCTTGGCGGTCATGGAGGCCGTGGGGTCGCCCCTCACCAACAAGTACGCCGAGGGGCTGCCCGCAAAGCGCTACTACGGCGGCTGCTGGGCCGTGGACGAGGTCGAGAACCTCGCGCGCGACCGCGCCTGCCAGCTCTTTGACGCGGGCTTCTCCAACGTGCAGCCGCACTCCGGTGCCCAGGCCAACTATGCCGCCCTGGCCGCGCTCGCCAAGCCCGGCGACACCATCATGGGAATGGCGCTCGACAACGGCGGCCACCTCACGCACGGCTCGCCGGCCAACTTCTCCGGCAAGCTCTACCAGGTGGTCTCCTACGGCGTCGACCAGAAGACCGAGCGCATCGACTACGACACCGTGGCCGAGCTGGCTAACAAGCACCACCCCAAGGTCATCATCGCCGGTGCCTCCGCCTACCCCCGCACGATTGACTTCGAGCGCTTCGCTCAGATCGCCCACGACGTGGACGCCTACCTCATCGTGGACATGGCCCACATCGCGGGCCTCGTGGCCACGGGGCGCCACCCGTCTCCGATTCCTTACGCGGACGTGGTGACCACGACCACGCACAAGACGCTGCGTGGCCCGCGCGGCGGCCTCATCCTGGCAAACGACCCCGACCTTGCCAAGCGGCTCAACTCGTCGGTCTTCCCCGGAACGCAGGGAGGCCCGCTCGAGCACGTCATCGCCGGCAAGGCCGTGGCCCTGAAGGAGGCCCTCGCGCCGAGCTTCGCCGACTACACGGACGCCGTCCTGGTCAACGCGCGGGCGCTCGGACGGGGCATGGAGTCCCGGGGCCTGCGCCTGGTCTCCGGCGGGACCGACAACCATCTGCTGCTCGTTGACCTCACACCGGCCGGCGACGTTACGGGCAAGGATGCCGAGCACGCCCTCGACGCCACGGGCATCACGGTCAACAAGAACACGATTCCCGGAGAGACGCGCTCCCCGTTTGTCACGAGCGGGATTCGCGTGGGATCGGCGGCCGTCACCACACGCGGCTTTACCGAGGCCGAGTGTGAGCGCGTGGGCGAGCTTATCGGGGCCGTCGTGAGCAGCCCTGCCAATGAGGAGCTGGCCGAGAGGACTCGTCTCGAGGTTCGCGAGCTGCTCGAGGGGCACCCCCTATACCCTGAGCTCGGTTAGAAAGAGCAAGGCCCCTCGGGGCCGGAGAGGAAATTCACATGGCAGAAGAGTTCGATCCAAAGCGCTTCATGGTGATCAACCACCCCCTCGTGGAGCACAAGCTTCACATCCTGCGCGACCAGCGGACGGCCACCAAGCAGTTCCGCGAGCTGGTGAACGAGCTTGCCATCTTCGAGGGCTACGAGGCCATGCGTGACTTCCCCCTCGAGGACGTCCAGGTCACCACCCCGCTCGAGACGACCACCTGTCGGCGCCTCTCCGGCAAGAAGGTCGCCATCATCCCGATCCTGCGTGCCGGCCTGGGCATGGTCGACGGCATCCTCCAGCTCGTCCCGTCCGCTCGCGTGGGGCACGTGGGGATGTATCGCGACCCGGAGACCCACGAGCCGCACCAGTACTACTGCAAGTTCCCCGCCGACATCGAGAACCGCATCTGCCTGATCGTGGATCCCATGCTCGCCACCGGTGGCTCGCTCACGGCTGCCATCAAGTTCCTGCGCGACGCGGGCGTGCGCGACATCCGCTGCCTCACGCTCGTCTCGGCTCCCGAGGGCGTGCGCGCCACGCTTGACTTTGACCCGGACGTGCGCCTCTACACCTGCGCCCTCGACCGTGAGCTCAACGAGAACGCCTACATCCTTCCCGGTCTGGGTGACGCAGGCGACCGCATCTACGGCACAAAGTAGGGCGGTGCCCGGGAGCGCCGTCACTCCCGGGCGAAATGTGATGAAACTAAGACGGTCTCGGCTCTGCTGGCTTGCATTCAAAAATGGTTTCACTAGACTAGTCGCGCTCTTGAAAACCGTCCTTGAGGAGGGCTCATGGACTTCTCGACGGCCATCGTCGCCGGGGGCATCTGTGGGCTCGTGGGGTGCGTGACACCCGCCGTTGTGTTTGAGCGGGCTCTCAGGCCGGGTACAAGGGTGAGCATGAGCGCCGGGATCGCCAGCATCATGGTCTCGTTTCTGGTACTGTCAGGGGTCCTGCTCGTGGTGTACCTCGTCACGGACACGGGGCTTCTGGAGTTTGGGTGTGCGATGGTTGCCTCCTTTCTGCTCTTCTGGGCAGTGGAAGCACTAAGGGCCTGGCGAGCTGCCAATGGCAGGGCGCAGGGCTGAGAGGAGGATGGACGAGCGTGAGCAATCCGCTGGACAGTCTCAGCACCGAGGTGAACGATCTCGTCTCGAGCTTCAAGTCCCAGGCAATCTTTGGAAACTTGGACACGGTCGGCTTCACCCAGTACTCGTTCTGGTTCGCCGTCGCCCTGATCGTGCTTCTCGTGGCTCTCTTCGCGTTTAAGAAGCGGCAGCAGAAGGGCCTCGTGCCCCAGGGCTTCTTTGTCAACGGCGTCGAGTGGGGCATCGAGTTCATCCGTGACGACATGTGCAAGGGCCTGCTCGGAGACACCTGGAAGAAGCACTTCCCCTTCATCGCCTCGATTTTCCTCGTGGTCCTGATTAACAACATCATCGGGGTCATTCCGGGCATGAAGCCGGGTACGGGCACCATCTCCACCACGGGCGCCCTTGCGCTCTGCTCGTTCGTCTACTTCATCTCCTGTGGCATCAAGAAGCACGGGACGCTCGGCTACGTCAAGAGTCTCGCCCCCGCCGGCGTGACCTTTCCGCTGAACGCACTCGTCTGGCTCATTGAGGTCTTCTCCACGATTCTGCGCCTGATCACGCTCGCTGTGCGACTCTTCTGCAACCTCTTTGCCGGCCACGTCGTCATGGGCACCTTTGCGATTCTGGCATCCCTCTTCTTCGAGCCTCTGCTGCAGGCGGTCTCGCTGGCTACGATCGCGCAGGCGGGCGCCTCGGTTCTGTGGGTGGGCATTCTGCTCATCATCTACGCGGTGGAGCTTCTGGTCGCGGTCATCCAGGCCTACGTCTTCGCGCTTCTCACGGCCGTCTACGTTCAGATCGCCGAGTCCGACGAGGGTTAGCACCCAAGCAATTCGCGGGCACGCCCGCAGTGCATAGCAGTACGTCACATGGTTAAACGCGCCCCGGAGAAGAAGCAGGGTGAGGGGCGTATGACAAAGGAGGAACAGTGGGAGCTCTTGGTGTCATTGGGTATGGTCTCGGCGTTATCGGCGCGGGGCTGGGCATCGGTCTGGCCGCCTACGGTGTCGCGCAGGGCATGGCTCGTCAGCCTGAGGTCCAGGGTCGTCTCTTTACGGTCTTCATCCTGGGCTCGGCCTTCGTCGAGGCACTCGCCCTCATCGGCTTTGTCGTCAGCCTCATCGTCAAGTAAGACGCTGTCGGCAGAACACCGCGAGTTGGAGGCACGTATGAACAGCACCACGAGAGGTCTTCTCGTCCGCGCGGGCACGGCAGGCGGCATTGCCACCGCTGGCGTCCTGGCGACGCCGGCCTTTGCGTTTGCCGATGAGTCGGCGGTGGGGGCAGACATCCTGATTCCCAAGCCCGCCGAGTTCATCCCCGCGCTTATTGCCTTCCTCATCATCTGGTTTGTGCTTGCCAAGTTCGTCATGCCGCAGGTTCTCCAGATGATGGAGAAACGCCAGGAGAAGATTCAGTCCGACCTCGACTCCGCCGAGCGTTCCAAGCTCGAGGCAGCCGAGGAGGTCAAGAACTACGAGGGAAAGATCGCCGACGCGCATCATGAGGCCGAGGCCATCGTTGCCAAGGCCAAGAAGGAGGCCGAGGAGGAGCGCTCCCAGATCCTTGCCAAGGCTCAGCGCGAGGCCTCTGACATCATCACCAAGGCCCATGGGGCCGTGGGGTCGGAGCGCCACAAGGCCATGATCGAGCTCTCGGGCTCGGTCGTTGACCTTTCCGTCGAGATTGCGGGCAAGATCATTGGCAACGATCTGAGCGAGGACGCGCAGCGCAGGCTCGCGGAGAAGTACCTCGCGGAAGTTGGAACCTCCGATGGCCAGTAAGCACGGTGAGTCGGAGAAGATCGAGGCCTACACCCGAGCTCTCATGGATGCGGCACGCGCCGAGGACCGCGCCGACTGTGATCTCGTGCAGTGGCAGCACGCGCGCAAGTTCTCGCCTGAGGTCATTGCGACCATCGCTGCCATGCAGAATGGGGATGACATCGACCTCGTCGAGGCGGTCTCCAAGCAGTACAAGGAGTTTCTCGACGCGCGGGACAACACGGTCCTCGTGACGGTGACCACCTCAGTCCCCATGGACGATGAACTGCGTGCCAAGGTGCGCGCCAAGGCCGAGAAGGAAATCAAGGCCTCGGTGTACCTCGTCGAGCGCGTCGATTCGTCCATCATCGGCGGCATCATGCTCGAGGCGCGCGGCAAGCGCTACGACGCGTCCGTCCGCGCGCAGCTCGCCAACATCAGAAAGACGCTTTCCTCTTCATTTATCGGAGGTGAGGAAAAGTGACGGATACCATCAGCTCGCAGAAGATCATGGACACGCTGCGCGAGAACCTCGCGGCCATCAGCGTGACGGTCGATCGCCAGGAGGCCTCGGTCGTCACTGAGGTCGGCGACGGCATCGCACATGTCTCGGGTCTCAAGACCGCCATGGCAGGCGAACTTCTGCAGTTCACAAGCTCATCCACAGGCCGCGACGTCTACGGCCTCGCGCAGAACCTGGATCGCGACGAGGTCGGCGCCGTCCTCTTCGGCGACGTCGAGGACATCAAGGAAGGCGACGAGTGCCGCACGACCGGCCGCGTCATGGACATCCCCGCCGGTCGCGCCATGCTCGGGCGCGTCGTGAACCCCCTGGGCCAGCCCATCGACGGACTCGGCCCCGTCAACGCGACGCATCGTCGCCCCATCGAGTTCAAGGCCCCCGGCATCATGGAGCGCCAGCCGGTGTGCGAGCCCGTCCAGACGGGCCTTCTCGCCATCGATGCGATGGTCCCCATCGGCCGTGGCCAGCGTGAGCTCATCATCGGCGACCGCAAGACCGGCAAGACCGCCATCGCCATCGACGCCATCGTCAACCAGCGCGAGACGGATATGGTCTGCATCTACGTGGCCATAGGCCAGAAGGCCTCGACCGTCGCCGCTATTCGCGAGTCGCTCGCACGTCACGGCGTTCTGGAGAAGACCGTCATCGTGGCTGCCACGGCCGCCGACTCGGCGCCTATGCAGTACATCGCCCCCATGGCCGGCGCCGCGCTCGGCGAGTACTTCATGTACAACGACGCCGAGGGCAACCCCGCCGACGAGAAGCACCCCGGCGGACACGTCCTGGTGGTCTACGACGACCTCTCCAAACAGGCCGTCGCCTACCGTCAGATGTCGCTGACGCTGCATCGTCCGCCCGGACGCGAGGCTTATCCCGGCGACATCTTCTACCTGCACTCTCGCCTGCTCGAGCGCGCATGCAAGCTCTCGGACGCCAACGGCGCGGGCTCGCTCACGGCGCTGCCGATCATCGAGACGCAGGAGGGCGACGTTTCCGCCTACATCCCCACCAACGTGATCTCCATCACCGACGGCCAGATCTACCTGCAGTCGAACCTGTTCTTCCAGGGCCAGCGCCCTGCGGTCGACGTGGGCATCTCGGTCTCGCGCGTGGGTGGAGACGCCCAGGTCAAGGCCATGAAGCAGGTCGCGGGCACGCTGCGTCTGGATCTTGCGAGCTACCGAGAGAAGCAGGCCTTCTCGCAGTTTGGCTCCGATCTTGACGCCACGACCCAATACCAGCTCAACCATGGCGCGCACATGATGGAGATGCTCAAGCAGCAACGCTACTCGGCGCTTGACGTGCGCGATCAGATCATCTCGATCTTCGCCGCCAAGGAGGACTTCCTGGACGACATCGACCTGAACCACGTGAACCTGTTCCGCGACGGGCTCGCCAAGCACATGGCCGAGCGGCATCCGGCGCTGCGCAGCGCGCTCGTTAAGGGCAAGCTCTCCGACGAGCAGCAGGACCGCCTGAAGATGCACATCGCGCACTTCAAGGAGCAGTTCCTCGACGAGAACCCCAACAAGAAGCGTGCAGAGGACGTCGAAGCTGCAGCCGAAGAGACCGTCGATCACTCCGGCTCCACGACGTTGGCGCAGGAGTAGCGTGCGATGGCGAACCTTCGTGATATAGCCAGGCGCAGAAGCTCCGTCAAGAGCACCATGCAGATCACGCGCACGATGGAGATGATCTCCACCGCCCGCATCCGCAAGGCGCTGGACCGTGCCGAGGAGGCCGAGCCGTACAAGGAGGCCATCACGCGCATGCTGGCCAACGTGGCCACCTCCGGTTTCGACGACTCCCAGCCGCTCTTGGCCAAGCACCTGGAGGAGAAGCACGTCCTGTTCGTCCTCATCGCCTCCGATCGAGGGCTTGCGGGCGGCTTTAACATCGTGCAGCAGCGCGCGGTCGAGCATGCGATGCAGCGCCTCGAGACCAGGGGCGTCGCATCCTCGGTCATCACCTGCGGGCGCAAGCCGACTGAGTACTTCACGTACCGCAAAGTCGCGCCGGCGATGTCCTTCGTGGGCATCTCGTCGGATCCCAACATGGACGAGGCGGATCGCATAGCCTCCTACGTCATGGAGGGATACTCTTCGGGAGCGGTCGACCGCGTCATGCTGTACTACTGGCACGCCAAGAACCGCGTCGAGCAGGACCAGGTCGCCGAGCAGCTTCTTCCCATCAGCAAGGAGCAGCTCACGATGCCCAACAAGCCCCGTACTCCCGAGGCCCTCTCCAAGGTCGGGACCCATGAGTACACCGACTTCGCCTTCGACCCGTCCGCCGGGGAGGTCCTGGGCCAGCTCATGCCCGCCTACTTCAGGACGGTTATCTACCACGCCCTGCTCGACTCGGCGGCGGCGGAGCATGGCGCGCGCCGTCGTGCCATGCAGTCCGCGACCGACAACGCCAGGGAGGTCCTGAGCTCGCTTGCCCGCATCTACAACCGCAAGCGCCAGGGAGCTATCACCACCGAGCTCAACGAAATCATTGGTGGTGCGTCCGCATTGGAGGACAACTAATGTCAGAGTGCAGTCAGGAGCAGCGCAGCGCCCTCGAGGAGGCCGCGTACCACAAGCTCAATAAGAGCGTGGGTACGGGCACGATCGTGCGCATCGTCGGCCCGGTCGTTGACGTCAAGTTCGAGGATCAGATCCCGCGTGTCTACACCGCTCTCGTCGTCGACGGCGACACGCCCGTCGGCCACGTGAGCACGACCCTTGAGGTGGAGTCCCAGCTGCCCGGCGGCATCGTCCGCACGGTGGCCATGTCCTCCACCGACGGCCTCAGGCGCGGCCTCAAGGTCAAGGATACCGGCCATCCCATGATGATGCCGGTCGGGCCCTCCACGGTGGGGCGCGTCTGGAACGTCATGGGCCAGCCCGTCGACGGCAAGGGCTTGCCGGATGACCTGCAGTACTACCCCATTCACCACTCGGCGCCCTCCTTTGACGAGCTGACCACGACCACCGAGGTCTTCGAGACGGGCATCAAGGCCATCGACCTGCTCGAGCCCTACGTGCGCGGTGGCAAGACGGGCCTTCTCGGCGGCGCCGGCGTCGGCAAGACGGTCCTCATCCAAGAGCTCATCAACAACCTCGCGCAGCAGCACGGCGGCACCTCGGTCTTCACCGGCGTCGGCGAGCGCACGCGCGAGGGCACCGACCTCTACCTCGAGATGACCGAGTCCGGCGTCATCGAGAAGACCTGTCTGGTCTACGGGCAGATGAACGAGCCGCCCGGAGCTCGCATGCGCGTCGCGCTTGCCGGCCTCACCACGGCCGAGTACTTCCGCGACCAGGGCCAGGACGTCCTGCTCTTCATCGACAACATCTTCCGCTTCTCTCAGGCTGGCTCCGAGGTCTCAGCCCTTCTCGGCCGCATGCCCTCCGCCGTGGGCTACCAGCCCACGCTGGCCACCGAGATGGGCGAGCTCCAGGAGCGCATCACCTCCACCAAGGAGGGCTCCATCACCTCGGTCCAGGCCGTCTACGTCCCCGCGGACGACCTCACCGACCCGGCTCCGGCCACCACGTTCACGCACCTCGACGCCACGACGGTCCTGTCTCGCTCGATCACCGAGCTCGGCATCTACCCGGCCGTCGACCCCCTGGCCAGCTCGAGCTCGGCGCTCGACCCCTCGATCGTGGGGGAGGAGCACTACCGGGTGGCCACGGCCGTCCAGGAGACGCTCCAGGAGTACTCCGACCTCCAGGACATCATTGCGATCCTGGGCATGGACGAGCTCTCCGAGGAGCAGCAGAACGTGGTCTCTCGCGCGCGCAAGATCCAGCAGTTCCTCTCGCAGGCCTTCCATGTCGCCGAGAAGTTCACGGGTAACCCAGGCGTTTACTGCAGCGTCGAGGATACGGTCCGCTCCTTTGCGGAGATTATCGACGGCAAGTGCGATGACCTTCCTGAGCAGGCGTTTCGTTTTGCGGGTAACATCGAGGACGTTCGTCAGCGCGCCGCTGCGATGGCCGCCGCGGACTCCAAGAGCTAGGAAGCGCCATGGCAGAACTCAACTGTCAGTTCGTCAGGCCCGACAGGTCCCTCCTCGAGGGGCCTGTCGCGAACCTCGTGCTGGTCACCTATGCGGGCGAGCTTGGCGTCTGGCCGGGACATGCGCCCGAGATCGTGGCACTCGGAGACGGCGTGGTGCGCATCAGGCGCCGGCCCGAGGACGGGGGCGCAGAGTATGACGTCGTGGTTTCGGGCGGCTATGCCGAGATAGACGACGACGGCGTGATCATCCTGGCCGACCACGCCCGTCGCGCGGACGACATCGATCCTGACGTCGTGCGCGAGACGCGCGACCATGCGATCGAGCAGATGGAGGGCATTCCCGAGGGCGATCACCGGCGCGCCTACTACGCAAACAAGGTGAGCTGGTGTAACCTTTTGTTGAAACAGGTCATGGGGGACGCTGCTGCGAGCTCCCGCTAGTACGGAGGTCGTATGGACGTCATTCAGGTCGAAGGTGGACACCGCGTCGCGGGAGAGGTGCGCGTCGAGGGCGCCAAGAACTCGGCGCTCAAGCTCATGGCGGCCACCATCATGGCCCCGGGCGTGACCACCCTGCGCAACGTCCCTGACATCGCCGACGTCCACGTTATGGGCAAGGTTCTCAAGAACATCGGCGCCCGTATCGAGGTCGTGAACGCGCACGAGCTCAGAATCGACACCTCCCAGGTGGACTCATGGGAGACCCCCTATCATCTGGTAGCCCAGATGCGCGCGTCGACGGCTGTCCTGGGACCGCTCCTGGCGCGCTTTGGCAAGGCAATCGTGGCCATGCCGGGTGGCTGCAACATCGGCGCCCGCAAGATTGACATGCACATCCTGGGGCTCGAGGCCCTTGGCGTCGAGTTTACGGTCGATCACGGCAACATCCACGCCCATGCCCCGCATGGCCTGGTGGGAGACACCGTGACGCTGTCCTTTGCGAGCGTGGGCGCGACCGAGAACCTCATGATGGCCTCGGTGTTCGCTCGGGGCACCACTACCATTGACAACGCGGCGCGCGAGCCCGAGATTGTTGACCTCGCCAACTTACTCAACGAGATGGGGGCCAAGGTCTCCGGGGCGGGCTCGCCCGTCATCGAGATAGAGGGGGTTCGCGAGCTTGTGCCCGTTACCCACGAGGTCGTGGGCGACCGCATCGAGGCGGGCACGTTTCTGGCCATGGGGGCGCTCGTCGGCGACCCCGTGACGGCGAGCGGGTTTGACCCTCGGCACCTGGGCTTGGTGCTCAAGAAGTACGAGCAGATGGGCGCCTCCGTCGAGCGCCAGGAGCGCTCCTGCACCGTCTGGAGAGATCGCCCACTTGTGCCCACCGACATTCAGACGCTGCCCTTTCCCGGATTTCCCACCGACATGCAGGCGCAGACCATGTGTCTGCTCGCGCTCGCCAAGGGAAGCTGCGTCATCACCGAAAACGTCTTCGAGAGCCGCTTCATGTTTGCCAGCGAGCTCTCGCGCATGGGGGCGGACATCGTCATAGAGGGCCATCACGCCATCGTCCATGGGGTGGAACGCTTCTCGGGCACGCAGGTAAAGTCGCCTGACCTGCGTGGCGGCGCGGCCCTTGTCATGGCCGGCCTGGTGGCCGACGGTCTGACGACGGTCTCCGAGATTCATCACATCGATCGAGGGTACGAGGGGTTTGTCGAGAAGCTCACGAGTCTGGGGGCTCGTGTGACGCGCGCGAGCGTACCCGATGACGAGGACGCGCCCCTCTAGGGTCGAGCTCGTCCACAGAGGGGGCTGCAGATATATCTGGAGTCGGAGAGAAGCGAGGGGATTGTCATGATGAACACGGGGGTTACCGAGGACCATACGCTGACCAGGGCCGGAGAGGACTACCTCGAATCCATCTACCGTATCTCACTCGAGGAGGCCACCGGAGACAGGTCCGTTCGCTCGGTGGACGTGGCCGACCAGCTCGGCGTCTCCAAGGCGAGCGTCAACAAGGCCCTCTCCATGCTCAAGGAGGGGGGCATGGTGGTTCAGAGTCGCTACGGGCGCGTGAGCCTCACGCCCGAAGGCGAGAAGTACGCGGCTCTTGTGTGGCGCTCGCACCGCGCCCTGCGCACCTTTCTCGAGTCTGACCTGGGCGTCGATCCCAAGTCAGCCGACGAGGAGGCGTGTCTGATGGAGCACGTGCTGTCTGCAGACACCATGCAGCGGCTGATTGACTATCTCGAGAGGCAGGGCATCCCCGTCCCCGAGTAGCTCTTTTTCAAACCTGCATGGACATGCTGTGGTGGCGCGTCCTCCTCCTTACGGAGTGCGCACTTCTCTGTCCGTCTGCGGGAGCGGCGGAATTCTCTGCGGCTCGTTGGGGTATGTTGTGGTTGCTTGTCGTGAATGCCGTCGGACACGCGTCTGGCAGGCTCGAGCATACAACCCAAGGGGGATCACCATGAAGGCAATCATTCCTGCGGCCGGACTAGGCACGCGCTTTTTGCCGGCCACGAAGTGCACGCCCAAGGAGCTCCTGCCTGTCCTTGACAAGCCCGTTATTCAGTATGTGGTCGAAGAGGCTCTCGAGCCGGATGCCGTCGACGGCGTCGTCATTGTCAACTCCCACGAGAAGCCCCAGATAGAGGCCTATTTCTCGGTGGATCACGCTTTCGAGTCCCTCCTGCGCAAGCGCGGCAAGGCAGCGGAGGCCGCGCGCGTGCACAAGGCCTCGACGCTTCCGGTCTCCTTCGTCTATCAGAACGAGGCGCGCGGCCTGGGCCACGCGGTTCTCATGGCCGCCGACGAGATTCATCACGAGACGTTCTTCGTGCTTCTCGGCGACTACTTCGTTCCCGATCACCAGATGTGCGTCCGCATGGACCAGATCTCACACGAGCACGGCGACGCCTCGGTAATTGCGGTTGCCCCGGTTCCCGCCGACCAGGTGAGCCGCTATGGCATCATCGCCGGGACGTGCGTGGGGAGCCTTCCGGGCTTTGACGCCACGGGGGAGCAGGAGGGGGCCGTCTGGAAGGTGACGGGCCTCGTCGAGAAGCCCCGGCCCGAGTACGCACCCTCCCACCTGTTCATCGTGGGTCGCTACCTGCTCTCCCCGCGGGTCATGGAGCTGCTCGCGACTCAGGGCCCCGGCGCCGGAAACGAGATTCAGCTGACCGACGCCCTGGAGCGCCTGCTCGCCGAGGAGGAGATGTACGCGCTCGTCGTCGACCCAGCCGAGGGATGCGACACCGGCACCCCCGCCGCGTGGGCCGCCACGAACGCGCGCATGGCACTCGACGATTCTGCGCAGGCCGACGCCTTCCGCGAGGCGCTGGGGGAGAGGAACGCGGCGCTCCTTGGATAGACAGCCCGACATCATCCGCTTCGGAAACGATGGGTGGCACGCTCGCTTCGACGACGGCTTCAGTGAGGCCAACGTAGTGAGAGTCGTCGACGCGCTCGGGCTGCTCTGGTCCGACGACGCGCCGGGCGCCACCATCTACGTGGGCTACGACCGGCGCCATGACTCCTCTGTGCTCGCGCGTGAGGCTGCGGGCGTCCTCTCGTCCTTTGGCCTCAGGGCCTGCGTGTCCGACGTGGCCTGCCCGACGCCTGCCGTGGCGTGGTCCTGCGCTCAGGACGAGGCGGCTCTCGGCACCCTCGTCATCACGGCGAGCGAGCGCTCCTGCGAGTACGGGGGCATCCTCGTGCGCGCGGCCGACGGCGGCCCCTGCCCGCGCTCGTTTCTCGACGAGGTCGAGCAGACCATCTCGTCGAGCCCCTCTAAGCAGCGCGGGCTCATCGAGAAGCGCGACCTCATGGGACCCTACATGGCTGCCCTCACCTCCTTTGTGGACGCTGGCGCACTGGCGGCCGCGCGACCGAGGGTTGTCGTCGACCCCATGTTCGGGGCGGGCTCCGGCCATCTTGCGGCTTTGCTCACCGCCGTGGGCTGCGACGTGGTGGAGATTCATGTTGAGCCCCACGAGGACTTCGACGGCATCCACCCCGCCCCCCAAGACCCGTGGGCCGATGCCTGCGAGCAGGCGGTGGTCGCTCAGGGAGCCGCCTTGGGCGTGCTCCTCGACGGTGACGGGGACCGGGCCGCCGTGGTGGATGAGCACGGGTCCATTCTCCCCGCGCGCCTGCTCGTTCCCCTCGTCATGGGACACCTCGTCGAGGGACACGGTGCCACGGGACGCGTCGTGACCACGCTGACTTGCTCGGCGCTCGTCTCTCGGCAGGCAGCGCGCCTTGGGTGCGAGATGGTCAGCGTGCCAGTGGGCTTTCCGCGCATCTACCGGGAGGTCCTCGAGGGAGACGTCATCTTAGGGGCTGAGGAGTACGGTGGAATCTGCGTCCCTGCGCACCTGCACGAACGCGACGGCCTGCTCGTGGCCCTGCTCGCGGTCGAGCTCCTGGCGACCTCGGGCGTGCCGATGAGCCAGCTCGTGAGCGAACTTGAGTCCAAGATAGGCAGCATGCGCTACACGAGACGGGACGTGCGGCTCGATCCCGCCGTGACTCAGGCCTTCAGAAACGTCTTGCCGGGGCTCAACCCCCCTGACGTTGCCGGACGGGTGCCCGTCGAGGTGAGCCATGCCGACGGCTTGCGCCTCCAGTTCGAAGACGACTCCTGGGTGCTCATGCGTCCGTCGCGGGCAGGTGCTCTGGTGAGGGTCTATGCCGAGGCCCCCTCCGAGTGCGAACGCGATGAGCTTCTGGAGGGAGCCTGCGACATTGTGCGCCAGGGGGTCTAAGGACAGTTGTGTAGGAACCGTGTGCCCGCCGATTCCCGCCGGGCGGCGGGTGCCGAGTGCGTATAGTAATTCCCCGCGCAGCAACGAGGCCAGAGCCCGCGACCTGCGCGGCGAACCTTGAAAACCGGATACTGCGATCGAAAGATCGACGAAGACAGACTAGCGAGATTCGAATGATGCCGGGCGAGAGCCCGGCTCGTCAATTCATTTTTCAGCGAATCCGAGATCAGCGGGATCTTAGGACAGAGACGGACCAAGCTTTGAATCGCACCGGCCCTAGGCCGGTCCAATTTGAACGGAGAGTTCGATCCTGGCTCAGGATGAACGCTGGCGGCGCGCCTAACACATGCAAGTCGAACGATTAAGGCACCTTCGGGTGCGTATAGAGTGGCGAACGGCTGAGTAACACGTGGGCAACCTGCCCCCCTCTCCGGGACAGCCTCGGGAAACCGTGGTTAATACCGGATACTCCGCGACCCCCCCGCATGGGGGGCGCGGGAAAGCCCAGACGGAGGGGGATGGGCCCGCGGCCTGTTAGCTCGTTGGTGGGGCAACGGCCCACCAAGGCAACGATGGGTAGCTGGGTTGAGAGACCGACCAGCCAGATTGGGACTGAGACACGGCCCAGACTCCTACGGGAGGCAGCAGTGGGGAATATTGCGCAATGGGCGAAAGCCTGACGCAGCGACGCCGCGTGCGGGACGAAGGCCTTCGGGTCGTAAACCGCTTTCAGCAGGGACGAGGCCGCGAGGTGACGGTACCTGCAGAAGAAGCCCCGGCTAACTACGTGCCAGCAGCCGCGGTAATACGTAGGGGGCGAGCGTTATCCGGATTCATTGGGCGTAAAGCGCTCGTAGGCGGTCCGTCTGGTCGGGTGTCAAATCCGGGGGCTCAACCCCCGTTCGCATCCGATACCGGCGGACTTGAGTTTGGTAGGGGAAGGCGGAATTCCAAGTGTAGCGGTGGAATGCGCAGATATTTGGAAGAACACCGGTGGCGAAGGCGGCCTTCTGGGCCACAACTGACGCTGAGGAGCGAAAGCTAGGGGAGCGAACAGGATTAGATACCCTGGTAGTCCTAGCCGTAAACGATGGACACTAGGTGTGGGGGGATCTGCCCTCCGTGCCGCAGCTAACGCATTAAGTGTCCCGCCTGGGGAGTACGGCCGCAAGGCTAAAACTCAAAGGAATTGACGGGGGCCCGCACAAGCAGCGGAGCATGTGGCTTAATTCGAAGCAACGCGAAGAACCTTACCAGGGCTTGACATCTAGGTGAAGCGGCGGAAACGCCGTGGCCGAGAGGAGCCTAGACAGGTGGTGCATGGCTGTCGTCAGCTCGTGTCGTGAGATGTTGGGTTAAGTCCCGCAACGAGCGCAACCCTCGTCGCATGTTGCCAGCGGTTCGGCCGGGCACCCATGCGAGACCGCCGGCGTCAAGCCGGAGGAAGGTGGGGACGACGTCAAGTCATCATGCCCCTTATGTCCTGGGCTGCACACGTGCTACAATGGCCGGCACAATGGGCTGCCAGGCGGCGACGCCGAGCGAATCCCCAAAGCCGGCCCCAGTTCGGATCGGAGGCTGCAACCCGCCTCCGTGAAGTCGGAGTTGCTAGTAATCGCGGATCAGCACGCCGCGGTGAATGCGTTCCCGGGCCTTGTACACACCGCCCGTCACACCACCCGAGTCGATTGCACCCGAAGTCGTCGGCCTAACTCTCACGAGAGGGAGGCGCCGAAGGTGTGGTTGGTAAGGGGGGTGAAGTCGTAACAAGGTAGCCGTACCGGAAGGTGCGGCTGGATCACCTCCTTTCTAGGGAGAAACACCTCTTCCAGAAGAGTAAGATTTTTTTTTGACGGTGCGTCCCGTCCATTCCCAGCTGATTGCCTTCGTCGCGCCCCCGTGGCGCGCAGTGTCCGGTCTCGGGGGCTCGCCCTCGCCGTACCTTGAGAGCTGCATAGCGTGACCAAGATTTTCTTCAAGAAGATCGCATCTCAGACGCGGCCGCGCTGACGCGCGGGCCGCAGCATATTTGTATGTTCGAACCATCAGAAGAAAAGAAGATGGTAAGGGCAAACGGTGGATGCCTTGGCACAGGAAGCCGACGAAGGACGCGACAAGCTGCGATAAGCCACGGTTAGGGGCACTTGCCCGCTCGACCCGTGGATCTCCGAATGGGCTAACCCGCGTGGCGTCATTGCCACGCACCGACGGCCGAACACATAGGCCGCCGGGAGGCAACCGGGGGAACTGAAACATCTAAGTACCCCGAGGAAGAGAAATCAAACGAGATTCCCCTAGTAGTGGCGAGCGAACGGGGACCTAGGTCAAACCGGCGGACGCGCAAGCGCCGCCGGGGTTGTAGGGCCGCGCACAGCGCAGTTACAAAACCTCGTGGAAGCGGAACGGCATGGGAAGGCCGGCGAGACAGGGTTAGAGCCCCGTACGCGAATCCGCGAGGACTGCCGCACGGTACCTGAGTACCGCCGGACACGTGAAACCCGGTGGGAACCTGGGGGGTCCACCCTCCAAACCTAAATACTCTCCTGTGACCGATAGCGAACCAGTACCGTGAGGGAAAGGTGAAAAGCACCCCGGGAGGGGAGTGAAATAGTACCTGAAACCGTTTGCCTACAAGCAGTCGGAGCGCCCGCGTGGCGTGACGGCGTGCCTTTTGTAGAATGAGCCAGCGAGTTACGGCATGTGGCGAGGTTAAGCTAGCAAGCGAGCCGCAGCGACAGCGAGTCCCAAACGGGCGCATGAGTCGCATGCCGTAGACGCGAAGCCAGGTGAGCTATCCATGGGCAGGCTGAAGCGGGGGTAAGACCCCGTGGAGGGCCGAACCCACCTAGGTTGAAAACTGGGGGGATGACCCGTGGATAGGAGTGAAAGGCCTATCAAACCTGGAGATATCTCGTTCTCCCCGAAATAGCTTTAGGGCTAGCCTCGGACGTTTACCTGCGGGGGTAGAGCACTGAATGGACGCGGGGGCCTCACCGCCTACCAAATCCAATCAAACTCCGAATACCGTAGGTCCAGAGTCCGGGAGTCAGAACATGTGGGCTAAGCCGTGTGTTCGAAAGGGAAACAGCCCAGACCGCCCGCTAAGGTCCCGAAGTCCATGCTAAGTGGCAAAGGATGTGCGTTTGCTCAGACAACCAGGATGTTGGCTTAGAAGCAGCCATTCATTCAAAGAGTGCGTAACAGCTCACTGGTCGAGTGGACATGCGCCGACAATATACGGGGCTAAGCATGGCACCGAAGCGGCGGACTAATCTAATTAGTGGTAGGGGAGCTTTCCGTCCGGGGCGAAGCCGAGCGACGACGCTCGGTGGACCGGCCGGAAGTGAGAATGCTGGCATGAGTAACGAGAGGGGCGTGGAAAACGCCCCCGCCGTACACCCAAGGTTTCCTGGGCAAGGCTAATCCTCCCAGGGTCAGTCGGGAGCTAAGGCGAGGCCGGAAGGCGTAGTCGATGCACAGCAGGTTGACATTCCTGCACCCCCGAGCGGACGTCATCACCGATGGGGCGACGGAGAAGGGTAGCTGGACGGGGTTCTGGACGTCCCCGCGATGGCACGTAGGCCGGGAGCTTGTGAAACGCGGCTCCCACTGGGGCCGAGGTGCCGGACGAAGCGAATGAGCGAAGCCAGCGAGCCCATGCTCCCAAGAAAACCCCCTAGGGAGCCCGCAGGGGCCCGTACCAAAACCGACACAGGTGGGTGGGTAGAGCATACCAAGGCGATCGGGAGAACTATGGTTAAGGAACTCGGCAAAATTGCCCCGTAACTTCGGAAGAAGGGGTGCCGGACAGGGTGGAGGGACTTGCTCCCCGAGCCCAGGCCGGCCACAGTAAATAGGTCCAAGCGACTGTTTATCAAAAACACAGGACTCTGCTGAAGTCGTAAGACGACGTATAGGGTCTGACGCCTGCCCGGTGCCGGAAGGTCACGAGGAGCCGTTAGCGCAAGCGAAGCGGCGAATCCAAGCCCCGGTAAACGGCGGCCGTAACTATAACGGTCCTAAGGTAGCGAAATTCCTTGTCGGGTAAGTTCCGACCTGCACGAAAGGCGTAACGACTTGGACGCTGTCTCAACCATAGACCCGGTGAAATTGCATTAGTCGTGAAGATGCGACTTACCCGCGGAAGGACGGAAAGACCCCGTGAACCTTTACTGCAGCTTGACATTGGCTGCCGGTCCGTCGTGTAGAGGATAGGTGGGAGACTTCGAACCAGGGACGCCAGTCTCTGGGGAGTCGCCCTTGGAATACCACCCTCGACGTTCTGGCAGCCTAACCCGCGACCGTTATCCGGCGCGGGGACCGTGTCAGGTGGGTAGTTTGACTGGGGCGGTCGCCTCCTAAAATGTAACGGAGGCGCACGTAAGGTCTGCTCAGGACGGTCGGCAACCGTCCCTTTGAGTGCAAGAGCACAAGCAGGCTTGACTGCGAGACAGACAAGTCGAGCAGATGGGAAACCAGGTTCTAGTGATCCGGCGGCTCAGTGTGGTATGGCCGTCGCTCAACGGATAAAAGGTACTCCGGGGATAACAGGCTGATCTTCCCCAAGAGTCCACATCGACGGGAAGGTTTGGCACCTCGATGTCGGCTCATCGCATCCTGGGGCTGGAGCAGGTCCCAAGGGTATGGCCGTTCGCCATTTAAAGCGGTACGCGAGCTGGGTTCAGAACGTCGTGAGACAGTTCGGTCCCTATCCTCCGTGGGCGTAGGAAAACTGAGGGAGGCTGCCCCTAGTACGAGAGGACCGGGGTGGACGGACCTCCGGTGTACGGGTTGTCGACCAACGGCATAGCCCGGTAGCTGAGTCCGGTTCGGATAACCGCTGAAAGCATCTAAGCGGGAAGCCAGTCCCGAGATGAGTTTTCCTTTCGGTAAGGCCACTCGTAGACCACGAGTTTGATAGGCCGCAGATGTAAGCGCCGCGAGGCGCTGAGTCGAGCGGTACTAATCGGCCGAGCTCTTCTCCTCTTCATTTACGTGTTCGAGTCTCGTATGCGACCCTCGCGAGGGGGATCGAGGTCACGCTGTGCGGCCCTGAGGGCACGGTCGAGCGCCGTCCCCAGGCAAGAATGCCCCTTGTTGGTCAGCGACCATGGCAGGGGAGGCACACCCGGTCCCATTCCGAACCCGGAAGTTAAGCCCCCTAGCGCCGATGGTACTGCGGTGTAGTCCGTGGGAGAGCAGGACGTCGCTGACCAACAAGGGGCATTTTCCCGTCGAGGGGGCGGGGGAGCCGGCGGCTCCCCCGCCCCCTCCCGCATGTCGGGAGGGAATCCAAAGCTGCACGTGGGTAAACCTATGCCAGCGGTTGTTTTGGTGCCTTAAGCGGTTTCAGTTGTGTAGGAACCGTGTGCCCGCCGATTCCCGCCGGGCGGCGGGTGCCGAGTGCGTATAGTAATTCCCCGCGCAGCAACGAGGCCAGAGCCCGCGACCTGCGCGGCGAACCTTGAAAACCGGATACTGCGATCGAAAGATCGACGAAGACAGACTAGCGAGATTCGAATGATGCCGGGCGAGAGCCCGGCTCGTCAATTCATTTTTCAGCGAATCCGAGATCAGCGGGATCTTAGGACAGAGACGGACCAAGCTTTGAATCGCACCGGCCCTAGGCCGGTCCAATTTGAACGGAGAGTTCGATCCTGGCTCAGGATGAACGCTGGCGGCGCGCCTAACACATGCAAGTCGAACGATTAAGGCACCTTCGGGTGCGTATAGAGTGGCGAACGGCTGAGTAACACGTGGGCAACCTGCCCCCCTCTCCGGGACAGCCTCGGGAAACCGTGGTTAATACCGGATACTCCGCGACCCCCGCATGGGGGGCGCGGGAAAGCCCAGACGGAGGGGGATGGGCCCGCGGCCTGTTAGCTCGTTGGTGGGGCAACGGCCCACCAAGGCAACGATGGGTAGCTGGGTTGAGAGACCGACCAGCCAGATTGGGACTGAGACACGGCCCAGACTCCTACGGGAGGCAGCAGTGGGGAATATTGCGCAATGGGCGAAAGCCTGACGCAGCGACGCCGCGTGCGGGACGAAGGCCTTCGGGTCGTAAACCGCTTTCAGCAGGGACGAGGCCGCGAGGTGACGGTACCTGCAGAAGAAGCCCCGGCTAACTACGTGCCAGCAGCCGCGGTAATACGTAGGGGGCGAGCGTTATCCGGATTCATTGGGCGTAAAGCGCTCGTAGGCGGTCCGTCTGGTCGGGTGTCAAATCCGGGGGCTCAACCCCCGTTCGCATCCGATACCGGCGGACTTGAGTTTGGTAGGGGAAGGCGGAATTCCAAGTGTAGCGGTGGAATGCGCAGATATTTGGAAGAACACCGGTGGCGAAGGCGGCCTTCTGGGCCACAACTGACGCTGAGGAGCGAAAGCTAGGGGAGCGAACAGGATTAGATACCCTGGTAGTCCTAGCCGTAAACGATGGACACTAGGTGTGGGGGGATCTGCCCTCCGTGCCGCAGCTAACGCATTAAGTGTCCCGCCTGGGGAGTACGGCCGCAAGGCTAAAACTCAAAGGAATTGACGGGGGCCCGCACAAGCAGCGGAGCATGTGGCTTAATTCGAAGCAACGCGAAGAACCTTACCAGGGCTTGACATCTAGGTGAAGCGGCGGAAACGCCGTGGCCGAGAGGAGCCTAGACAGGTGGTGCATGGCTGTCGTCAGCTCGTGTCGTGAGATGTTGGGTTAAGTCCCGCAACGAGCGCAACCCTCGTCGCATGTTGCCAGCGGTTCGGCCGGGCACCCATGCGAGACCGCCGGCGTCAAGCCGGAGGAAGGTGGGGACGACGTCAAGTCATCATGCCCCTTATGTCCTGGGCTGCACACGTGCTACAATGGCCGGCACAATGGGCTGCCAGGCGGCGACGCCGAGCGAATCCCCAAAGCCGGCCCCAGTTCGGATCGGAGGCTGCAACCCGCCTCCGTGAAGTCGGAGTTGCTAGTAATCGCGGATCAGCACGCCGCGGTGAATGCGTTCCCGGGCCTTGTACACACCGCCCGTCACACCACCCGAGTCGATTGCACCCGAAGTCGTCGGCCTAACTCTCACGAGAGGGAGGCGCCGAAGGTGTGGTTGGTAAGGGGGGTGAAGTCGTAACAAGGTAGCCGTACCGGAAGGTGCGGCTGGATCACCTCCTTTCTAGGGAGAAACACCTCTTCCAGAAGAGTAAGATTTTTTTTTTGACGGTGCGTCCCGTCCATTCCCAGCTGATTGCCTTCGTCGCGCCCCCGTGGCGCGCAGTGTCCGGTCTCGGGGGCTCGCCCTCGCCGTACCTTGAGAGCTGCATAGCGTGACCAAGATTTTCTTCAAGAAGATCGCATCTCAGACGCGGCCGCGCTGACGCGCGGGCCGCAGCATATTTGTATGTTCGAACCATCAGAAGAAAAGAAGATGGTAAGGGCAAACGGTGGATGCCTTGGCACAGGAAGCCGACGAAGGACGCGACAAGCTGCGATAAGCCACGGTTAGGGGCACTTGCCCGCTCGACCCGTGGATCTCCGAATGGGCTAACCCGCGTGGCGTCATTGCCACGCACCGACGGCCGAACACATAGGCCGCCGGGAGGCAACCGGGGGAACTGAAACATCTAAGTACCCCGAGGAAGAGAAATCAAACGAGATTCCCCTAGTAGTAGTGGCGAGCGAACGGGGACCTAGGTCAAAACCGGCGGACGCGCAAGCGCCGCCGGGGTTGTAGGGCCGCGCACAGCGCAGTTACAAAACCTCGTGGAAGCGGAACGGCATGGGAAGGCCGGCGAGACAGGGTTAGAGCCCCGTACGCGAATCCGCGAGGACTGCCGCACGGTACCTGAGTACCGCCGGACACGTGAAACCCGGTGGGAACCTGGGGGGTCCACCCTCCAAACCTAAATACTCTCCTGTGACCGATAGCGAACCAGTACCGTGAGGGAAAGGTGAAAAGCACCCCCCGGGAGGGGAGTGAAATAGTACCTGAAACCGTTTGCCTACAAGCAGTCGGAGCGCCCGCGTGGCGTGACGGCGTGCCTTTTGTAGAATGAGCCAGCGAGTTACGGCATGTGGCGAGGTTAAGCTAGCAAGCGAGCCGCAGCGACAGCGAGTCCCAAACGGGCGCATGAGTCGCATGCCGTAGACGCGAAGCCAGGTGAGCTATCCATGGGCAGGCTGAAGCGGGGGTAAGACCCCGTGGAGGGCCGAACCCACCTAGGTTGAAAACTGGGGGGATGACCCGTGGATAGGAGTGAAAGGCCTATCAAACCTGGAGATATCTCGTTCTCCCCGAAATAGCTTTAGGGCTAGCCTCGGACGTTTACCTGCGGGGGTAGAGCACTGAATGGACGCGGGGGCCTCACCGCCTACCAAATCCAATCAAACTCCGAATACCGTAGGTCCAGAGTCCGGGAGTCAGAACATGTGGGCTAAGCCGTGTGTTCGAAAGGGAAACAGCCCAGACCGCCCGCTAAGGTCCCGAAGTCCATGCTAAGTGGCAAAGGATGTGCGTTTGCTCAGACAACCAGGATGTTGGCTTAGAAGCAGCCATTCATTCAAAGAGTGCGTAACAGCTCACTGGTCGAGTGGACATGCGCCGACAATATACGGGGCTAAGCATGGCACCGAAGCGGCGGACTAATCTAATTAGTGGTAGGGGAGCTTCCGTCCGGGGCGAAGCCGAGCGACGACGCTCGGTGGACCGGCCGGAAGTGAGAATGCTGGCATGAGTAACGAGAGGGGCGTGGAAAACGCCCCCGCCGTACACCCAAGGTTTCCTGGGCAAGGCTAATCCTCCCAGGGTCAGTCGGGAGCTAAGGCGAGGCCGGAAGGCGTAGTCGATGCACAGCAGGTTGACATTCCTGCACCCCCGAGCGGACGTCATCACCGATGGGGCGACGGAGAAGGGTAGCTGGACGGGGTTCTGGACGTCCCCGCGATGGCACGTAGGCCGGGAGCTTGTGAAACGCGGCTCCCACTGGGGCCGAGGTGCCGGACGAAGCGAATGAGCGAAGCCAGCGAGCCCATGCTCCCAAGAAAACCCCCTAGGGAGCCCGCAGGGGCCCGTACCAAAACCGACACAGGTGGGTGGGTAGAGCATACCAAGGCGATCGGGAGAACTATGGTTAAGGAACTCGGCAAAATTGCCCCGTAACTTCGGAAGAAGGGGTGCCGGACAGGGTGGAGGGACTTGCTCCCCGAGCCCAGGCCGGCCACAGTAAATAGGTCCAAGCGACTGTTTATCAAAAACACAGGACTCTGCTGAAGTCGTAAGACGACGTATAGGGTCTGACGCCTGCCCGGTGCCGGAAGGTCACGAGGAGCCGTTAGCGCAAGCGAAGCGGCGAATCCAAGCCCCGGTAAACGGCGGCCGTAACTATAACGGTCCTAAGGTAGCGAAATTCCTTGTCGGGTAAGTTCCGACCTGCACGAAAGGCGTAACGACTTGGACGCTGTCTCAACCATAGACCCGGTGAAATTGCATTAGTCGTGAAGATGCGACTTACCCGCGGAAGGACGGAAAGACCCCGTGAACCTTTACTGCAGCTTGACATTGGCTGCCGGTCCGTCGTGTAGAGGATAGGTGGGAGACTTCGAACCAGGGACGCCAGTCTCTGGGGAGTCGCCCTTGGAATACCACCCTCGACGTTCTGGCAGCCTAACCCGCGACCGTTATCCGGCGCGGGGACCGTGTCAGGTGGGTAGTTTGACTGGGGCGGTCGCCTCCTAAAATGTAACGGAGGCGCACGTAAGGTCTGCTCAGGACGGTCGGCAACCGTCCCTTTGAGTGCAAGAGCACAAGCAGGCTTGACTGCGAGACAGACAAGTCGAGCAGATGGGAAACCAGGTTCTAGTGATCCGGCGGCTCAGTGTGGTATGGCCGTCGCTCAACGGATAAAAGGTACTCCGGGGATAACAGGCTGATCTTCCCCAAGAGTCCACATCGACGGGAAGGTTTGGCACCTCGATGTCGGCTCATCGCATCCTGGGGCTGGAGCAGGTCCCAAGGGTATGGCCGTTCGCCATTTAAAGCGGTACGCGAGCTGGGTTCAGAACGTCGTGAGACAGTTCGGTCCCTATCCTCCGTGGGCGTAGGAAAACTGAGGGAGGCTGCCCCTAGTACGAGAGGACCGGGGTGGACGGACCTCCGGTGTAGTTGTTGTCGACCAACGGCATAGCCCGGTAGCTGAGTCCGGTTCGGATAACCGCTGAAAGCATCTAAGCGGGAAGCCAGTCCCGAGATGAGTTTTCCTTTCGGTAAGGCCACTCGTAGACCACGAGTTTGATAGGCCGCAGATGTAAGCGCCGCGAGGCGCTGAGTCGAGCGGTACTAATCGGCCGAGCTCTTCTCCTCTTCATTTACGTGTTCGAGTCTCGTATGCGACCCTCGCGAGGGGGATCGAGGTCACGCTGTGCGGCCCTGAGGGCACGGTCGAGCGCCGTCCCCAGGCAAGAATGCCCCTTGTTGGTCAGCGACCATGGCAGGGGAGGCACACCCGGTCCCATTCCGAACCCGGAAGTTAAGCCCCCTAGCGCCGATGGTACTGCGGTGTAGTCCGTGGGAGAGCAGGACGTCGCTGACCAACAAGGGGCATTTTCCCGTCGAGGGGGCGGGGGAGCCGGCGGCTCCCCCGCCCCCTCCCGCATGTCGGGAGGGAATCCAAAGCTTTAAAAGAGAGCGGTGGGGGTCCCATATAGGAGCATCTGCCTGCCCTGAGCATCTTGGCTTGGTTCGCACCTTGCCGAGATCGTGTCGCGAAAGTTGGTGTAAGCACGTTCCCCTCAGGCCTGAAGGCCTGAGGGGAACGGCCATCGCCCTAGAATCCCGAACAGCGACGTATCGGGACTAGGAGAGGCGATGACCGCTATGGCAATCATAGGCGATGGGCAGGACGGTGTGACACCGGGGCTGCCCCGGTTCGACGACGGGATGGTGAACGTGGGCGAGCTGGCGAGGGTGCTCGCCGAGTCCGTCGTCAACGAGGTGATGAGCGTCGAGGCCGACCTCGAGTGCGAGGGCGGCAACCAGAGGAACGGCTACCGGGAGCGCTCGCTGCTCACGAGCGTCGGCACGATCACCCTCCGCATACCCAAGCTCAGGCGCGGGTCCTTCTTCCCCGAGGACCTGGTGGAGCGATACTCCAGGACCGACCGCGCGATCGTGGCGGCCGTGGCCGAGATGGTCACCTGTGGGGTCTCGACGAGGAAGGTCGAGCGCGTGGCCCACACGCTCGGTGCCGACAGGCTCGGCAAGGATGCCGTCTCCCGGATGTGCGCCACGCTCGACGAGACGGTCGCAGACCTGCAGGGGCGCGTCTTCCGCGACCTGCGTTTCCCCTACCTGTGGCTCGACGCCACCTACATCAAGGCCCGGGAGGGCGGGCACGTCGGCTCCGTGGCCGTGGTGACGGCGATAGCGGCCGCCGATGACGGCCACCGCTACCTCGTCGGCGTCGACGCGGTCGACACGGAGTCCTACGCGTCCTGGCTCGGGTTCCTGAGGGGGCCTGCGCGACCGTGGCGTGGCGGACGTCATCTGCGTCGTCTCCGACGCCCACGAGGGGCTGAGGCGTGCCATCGAGGAGACCTTCCCGGGCGCCGCCTGGCAGCGCTGCATCGTCCACCTCGAGAGGAACTGCTGCTCGCTCGCCAGGACAAGGCGCCAGCGCGCCCTCGTGGGGCAGGTGCTCTCGGCCGTGTTCGCGGAGCGTGACCCGGACCTCGTCAGGGAGCTCTACCACCTGGCGATCGACGAGGTTGGCGCCATCTGCCCCGCGGCGGGCGAGCTCCTGGAGGAGACCGAGGCTGACGCGCTCGCCTACCTCGACTTCCCCTACGAGCACCACATCAGGCTCAGGACCAACAACATCCAGGAGCGCACCAACCGGGAGATCAAGCGCAGGAGCCGCGTCGTGCAGGTCTTCCCCTCGAGGAGGAGCCTCCTCAGGTACGTCGGTGCCGCTCTCTCGGAGATGGACGAGGCCTGGCAGTCGAGACGCTGGTTCTCCGCAGGGTCCATCCAGGAGGCCTACGAGGAGGACTCCCAGCGTACGCCAGCGCCGGCACCGACGTACGAGGGAACCGCGGCCGAGCATGCCGCCGCCATCATCCGGCTGGTGAAGGCGGACGGCGTTGACTCGAGGAGGAGGGCGGCATAGGATGCGTTAGGAGGAAGCGGGTTCACGGGCGAAGGCACCGCTTACACCAACTTTTGAGACACTACCCTTGCCGACACCCCCTGTTCATTTCTGTATTTTTATATGCTGCCTATAAAAAAATATCATTAAGAGGATTCGAGACGATGTAACTACTTTGTTACACCATCTTGCACGAATCTGCCCGTAATCTTTCCATAAGATACCAAAACTAATTGTTCTATACGCCGAATTGACGGCTCTTTAATGCCAGCTGAATGCTAGCTTGAGGTTAGGGCAGCGCATTTTTGCTGTACGAGGACAAGAGGCTGGGAGGCGGGCGTGATGACTCGGGCGTCGTGTGAGGCACAAAGCATGGATAGGGCGGCAATTGAAGAGCTCTCGGTTGAAGAGGCCGAGGATGCTCCTCCCCAGGGAGCTCCCCTTACGGTCTTTCTGGGCGAGGAGGCTCGCCCGCGCATGCTTGCCCTGTGCTCAGAGCCGGGAATGGGACGTCGTGATGTCATTTCGGCTACGCTCTCGCGGGCCTCGGATGAGGGCGCGCGTGTGCTCAGGCGCGACTTTCGTGGCGTTGGCCCCGAGGCGACCGCTGCACAGCTGGTAAGAATGGCACGCAACGTTTCGCGTATGGACAACGGCGTCGTAGTGGGTTTGGACGAGCTTCCCGCAGCTGACGAGGCGTGCGTGCGTCGGGAGGCGCGTGCCCTGCACAGGATGTGGGAGTCGGGGGCCTCGATTGTCTTCTCGCTGTCTCCCGAAGCGCGTCAGCTTCTTGAGGCTCTGCCGGAGTGCGTGGTCGTGGGGGCCTACGACCTGCTCGTTCGCGCGATTGTGGCGGCGTCTCGGAGCGACCCGCTTTACGAAGTTCGTACGCTGACGCGAGGGATTCCCAGTCTGGTGAGGGGACTCAGGGTTGTCGACACTTCTGGGGCCACCGAGCTCGTGGTGCCCAGCTCATACTATGACGCGCTTTCGCGACTCGTTTCCTTATCTCTGCGCGTCACGCTCACCGAGGGCGACCTCAGGGCCCGTCTTGCCATGCTGCTCCTGGGACAGGGAAGGGTAAGGGATCTCGAACAGGTTCTTGGGGGTGCTGATGATGAGCTCCTGGCGAGCCTCAGGGGAGATGCTCCTCTTTTTGGCGTCTCGGAACGACTGGACTCCTTTGTCTGTCTTCGATCCGACACGACCACGCTTCTCACCTCTTGTTTTCCCGCTCTGAGCTCATCGTGCGCCCTCTTTCCGGACGTGGGGCTCGCGTGTGCGGAGCTTCTGGTGAAGAGGGACGCCTATGCGCGGGCCGCGATCGTGATCGGCATGGTGCCTGATCAGAGTGCGCTTGACCTCGTGATCGCGAGTGGGTCGGGTTTCATCGAAGCCGGTGAGATGGCCCTGGTGAGTGAGGCTGTGGAGAAGAGGGCGTCTTTGGATGACGGCCGCTCGCAGGCGTTAGCCCGCGTCGTGGCGAATCTGGGGAACAAGACGGAGCCTTTGCCCTTGGCTCAGAGGGAAGCCGCCTTCCGCGTGTCCATTGAGGATGAGGAGGGGCGCGCGATCGCCCTGTTTGCAGCGGCTCGTCAGGCGCTGCGGGGCGGACTTACGACGTGCGTCTCTTCCAAGGGGATGCAAGACGCACTGGGCCAGCGCCTTCTCCTGCATCAAGAGGCATGCGGGCTCATGGCGCGCGGACATCTCTCGGCGGCGCTGGACCTGCTTGCGGCCCGCCAGTGTCCTAAGTCGCAGAGAGGGACCTCAGTGGCGCTACTCAGCTGCGATCTTGCAATGACACGTCTGCTTCTTCTCGACAGCTCGGCAAGCACGGAGGAGGTCCTCGCACAGACGCGGGAGACTTTTCGCACGTCGGGGCTCCCGGGACTTGAGGGCTATCCCGATTGCCTTGAGGTCATGGCCTCGCTCTTGTCTGCAGACGACGAGGGGGCTGCGGAGGCAGACGCGCTTGCGGTGCGCGCGGAGCGAGGGGGCGACACCCCCGTACGGGTGCTGGCACTCGTGGCGGGCTGCGTCTTTGACGTGCGTCGGGGCGCATACTCGAGGGCGCACGTTCGTGCGGCATTGGCGCAGGTCATCGCACGCAGCGCCCACCTGGACTACCTGGGTCGCGTGGCAAGCCTGTTCGGCCTGGTCGCGCCCTTCTCCCTGGGGGAGCGCGACGACTCCGAGAGGATCGAGGAGCCCAAAGACGATGACCTAGGAGTCGTGTGCGCTCTCGTGGGCGAGGTGATCACGTCAAGGGGAGACTCTGCCCTGGCCTGCGATAGAATTGCGCCAGACGTTCCCCGGGATGCGCTCTGGCTGCTCTTTGTTCTCACTGAGGGGATGGGGGAGTTCTCCGAGCTCTTGCGAGAGCAGATCCCCCCTTCATGGGCACGAACGCTCTTGAGGGCGAGGGGCGCGCGCAGAGGGCCCTCGTATGCGAAGGCGGGCTCCTCTCCCGTGCTCGTGCCGGCTCATCCGGCGCCAGGGGCCGAGGGCCGTGCCGCTCCCCTTGAGATACACCTGCTCGGAGGCTTCGAGATGCGCGTGCGGGGCTCGCAGGTTCCCGAATGGAAGCTTGATCGTCGCAACGCGAAGTCGATGATTGCGTTTCTGGCCCTGCAGCGCGGGGGCACCGCGAGACGCCATCGGATTGTCGAGCAGGTGTGGCCCGAGAGCGACTACACCTCCGGCTTCAACAAGGTGTACCAGGCCACGAGCACGGTGCGCGCGGCCGTCTCCGAGCTTGACGAGGATCTTGACCCCTTTGTCATGTCGCGCTCGAGCAAGTCGGTGACCCTGAACATGAGTCTGGTGAGCTGCGACGTTGACGAGTTCAGGGCGTGCGCCCGAGAGGCCTCGGATGGCGAGGGGGACGCTCGCGCCGTCGCGATGGCTCGTCGCGCAGAGAAGCTCTACGAGGGAGACCTCTATGTGCCGCTCATGGATGCGACGGGGGCGCTCGCGGCGGCGCGCCGAGAGTTGAGGACGCTCTACATCGACGCAATGGTGGCGGGCGCTGACGCGGCGCTGCGCCTGGGGCAAAAGCGCACGTCCGTCCGCCTTGCGACCGATGCGATCCTAGCTGACGACATGCGAGAGGACGCCCTTATCGTCTTGGTCCAGGCACTCAGGGCGAGCGGAAGAAACGCAGAGGCTGACCAGCACTACCGTAGCTACACCCACAGGCTGGCACAGGCGTCCAGCCGTCCTCCCTCCCGCATGCTGCGCCAGGCGGTGGGGGAGGAGGGTCTGACCCTACCCAGCGCACAGGCACGGGGACGAGGCATGCTATGAGGTCGTGATTGCCGGGTGGAGGCCAAGGTAAGGTTGCGCTTTTAGTGAGACCTGCCCCTTTGGGGAACCTTACTGCGCGCTATGAGTAAAGTAAAAAGGATGAGTGTCCCGGCGGGGTACCGCCTTCCGATTGCAGAGGGTGTCACATGGCAAACTTTCTCTCCAAGCTGCTCTCTATGGGATCTGACAGGGAGCTCAAGGAGTTTGAGCATATTACGGCGCAGGTAAACGACCTCGAACCAAGCTTCGAGGCCATGAGCGAGAAGGAGCTCCGGGGTTGCACCACCGCCTTCCGCGAGCGCTATGCCCAAGGCGAGACGCTCGACGAGCTTCTGCCCGAGGCGTTCGCGGCCGTGCGCGAGGCCTCGCGTCGCACGTTGGGGCTCCGCCACTTTGACGTGCAGATTATCGGTGGCATCGCCCTGCATCGCGGGACGGTTGCCGAGATGAAGACCGGCGAGGGCAAGACGCTCGTCTCGACGCTCGCAGGCTACCTCAACGCCATTCCCGGCGAAGGCGTCCACATTGTTACGGTGAACGACTACCTGGCCAAGCGAGACAGCGAGTGGATGGGGCGAATCTATCGCTACCTGGGTATGAAGGTCGGCCTGCTCCAGAACGGCATGCGGCTCAATCTCAAGAAGCCTGCCTACGAGGCGGACGTTACCTACGGCACGAACTCCGAGTTCGGCTTTGACTATCTGCGCGACAACATGGTCACGCGCTCCAACATGCGCGTGCAGCGTGGTCACCATTACGCCATCGTTGACGAGGCAGACTCGATCCTCATCGACGAGGCCCGTACGCCGCTCATCATCTCGGGTGCCGGCACCAAGTCCGCGACCACTTACAAGGACTTCGCACGCGCCGTGCGCGGTCTCACGTCTGAAGTCGACTTCGAGATGGACGAGGCCAAGCACACGATCGCCACGACCGACGAGGGCCTTAAGAAGATCGAGTGCGCCCTGGGCATCGAAGACCTCTACTCCGACGCCTCCGGTCAGCTCGTGAACCATCTTCAGCAGGCCCTCAAGGCCGAGTACATGTTCCACCGCGACCAGCAGTACGTGGTCACGGACGGCGAGGTCAAGATTGTCGACGAGTTCACGGGCCGCATCATGGAGGGCAGGCGCTACTCCGAGGGCCTGCACCAGGCGATCGAGGCCAAGGAGGGCGTGATCGTCCGCGAGGAGAACCAGACGCTCGCCACGATTACGCTGCAGAACTACTTCCTCATGTATGACAAGCTCGCCGGCATGACGGGCACCGCCATGACCGAGGACGCGGAGTTCCGCGAGGTCTATCACGTTCCCGTCGAGGTCATTCCGCCCAACCGGCCCATCGTCCGCATCGACCACGAGGACCTTGTCTATCGCACGATCGAGTGCAAGTTCCAGGCCGTCGCCGATGACGTTGCCGAGCGTCACGCAACGGGTCAGCCATGTCTGGTGGGTACTGTCTCCATCGAGAACTCCGAGCGCCTCTCACGCATCCTCGACAAGCGCGGCATCAAGCACAACGTCCTCAACGCCAAGTTCCACGAGCGCGAGGCGCAGATCGTTGCCCAGGCGGGACGCGAGGGCGCAGTCACGATTGCCACGAACATGGCCGGCCGCGGCACGGACATCCTTTTGGGCGGCAGCCCTGACCTCATCGCGCTCGACCTTCTCCGCGCACAGGGCGTGGAGCCCGAGGAGGCGACCGAGGAGCAGCACGACGCCGCCCTCGAAGAGGCAAAGAGGACGTGCAAGCGGGAGCATGACAACGTCATCAAGGCCGGTGGCCTGTGCGTCATTGGCACCGAGCGCCACGAGAGCCGACGCATCGACAACCAGCTGCGCGGTCGTTCCGGCCGCCAGGGGGACCCCGGCGAGACGCAGTTCTACCTCTCCCTCGAAGATGACCTCATGCGCCTGTTCGGCGGCGACCGCATGGACCGCATCTCGGCCATGATGGAGCGCTACGAGATGCCGGACGACATGCCCATTCAGGCGAAGATGGTCAGCAAGGCCGTCGAGAGTGCTCAACGCAAGGTCGAGGAAGTCAACTTCTCGATGCGCAAGAACGTCCTTGACTACGACAACGTCATGAACACTCAGCGCCAGGTCATCTACGAGGAGCGCAACAAGATTCTTGATGGCAAGGACCTGATGGAGCACATCGACGAGGTTGCCCTCGAGACGGTCCAGCGTGAGGTGAGTGGCTTTGCGCCACAGGACCATGACGAGACGTGGGACGCGCGCGGCCTCTCAAAGTGGCTCATGGAGCTCACGGGTCGCAAGGACGTTCCCACGATCGACCCCGATGTCGACCCTGAGCCCGACGACGTGGCCGCCCTCGTCGACGACTACGTGGACCGCTGCTTTGCCGAGAAGGCCGAGCGCATCGGCGAAGATCCCATGCACGCCCTCTCCGCTCAGGTCATGCTCCGTGTGATCGACACGCGCTGGATGGCGTACCTCCAGGAGATGGACTACCTCAAGACGGGCATCGGCCTGCGCGGCTTTGGCCAGCGCGACCCCCTGGTGGAGTACAAGAGCGAGGCCTACTCCGCCTTCACCGAGCTCGTGAGCACGATGTACGAGGACTTCCTGCGCACGATCCTGCGCCTCGAGGTCGTGATGCGCCCCCGCGCCACCCCGAGCGAGGAGGAGCCTGACGAGCTGCACGGCGCCCAGTACTCGGGACCGTCGGAGGTCGACGGGGACCAAGGCGCGCGTCGTGCGCCCGCCCCCTCGACTCTCCAGGATCCCGCCGGTCCCCAGGGTGCCAACCCCGGAGCTGCGAAGCCGCGCACCTATCGCAAGGCCGACGACCCCGATCCCTACGTGGGCGTGGGTCGCAACGACCCCTGTCCCTGTGGGAGCGGCAAGAAGTTCAAGAACTGTCATGGCAGGAACCGGTAGATGGCTGACGTTGCAAAAGCGACCCTTGATGCCCTTGCGCAGCGGCTCGACGAGGTAGAGGGCTACCTGCACCTTGACGCGCGCCGAGGTGAGATCGCGGACCTGGAGAAGAGGGGCGCCGCGGCTGGCTTCTGGGACGACGCCGATGCCGCCCGCGCCACCATGGCGCGCCTCTCGAGCGCGCGCGATGACGTCTCAGGCATGGAGTCGGCCCGGGCCAAGCTGGGAGACGCCCGCGCCGCCTTTGAGCTGGGTGAGGAGATGGACGACGAGGACCTTCTCGGGGAGGCGGCCGAGCTCTGTGCGTCACTCGAGCACGACCTCTCCGAGCTCGAGCTCTCGAGCTGGTTTTCGGGTGACTTCGACCACGGAGACGCCATCGTCACGGTGACGCCGGGACAGGGCGGTCTCGAGGCCCAGGACTGGTGCGAGATGCTCTTCCACATGTACCTGCGCTACTGTGATCGGCGCGGCTGGAAGGTCACGGTCAACGACGCCCCGGTCGCGGAGGTTATCGGACTCGACCGTGCCACGTTTACCGTGAGCGGTAAGAACGCCTATGGGATGCTCCGTGCCGAACAGGGCGTTCATCGTCTTGTGCGCATCTCTCCCACGGACGACAAGAAGCGCCGGCAGACGACCTTTGCCGGCGTTGAGGTCCTCCCCGTGGTCCCCGAGGACGTCGAAGTGGACATCGATCCTTCCGACCTGCGCATCGACGTGTACCATGCATCGGGCCCCGGCGGTCAGGGGGTGAACACGACCGATTCGGCCGTGCGCATCACCCACCTTCCCACGAACACGGTCGTGACCTGCCAGAACGAGCGCAGCCAGCTCCAGAACAAGGCTGCTGCCCTGCAGATTCTGCGCAGTCGTCTCTACGAGTTGGAGATGGCCAGGCGCGAGGCGGAGCTCGACGAGCTGAGAGGGCCCAAGCGCGCGATTGGCTTTGGCAACCAGATCAGAAGCTACGTGCTCTACCCCTATCAGCTCGTGAAGGACCTGCGTACGGGTGTGGAGACCGGCAACGTCGAGTCCGTCCTGTCCGATGGTGACCTGGACAAGTTCATCGTGGGCTATCACCGCTGGGCGGCGGGTGGTGGGGAGTCCTCCTCGTGAGCGGCTCCCGGTGGCGCGCGATCGCTCGTGATGCGACCCTCATCGTGGTCGGCTCCCTCATCTTTGCCGTGGGTGTGGACAGCTTCGAGATTCCCAATGGCCTTGCCGCTGGCGGCGTGACGGGTCTGGCTACGGTCTTTCATGCCATGGCCGGTACTGCGGGGTTCTACCTTCCCGTGGGCCTGCAGACCATCGTCATGAACGCTTTGCTTATGACGGTGGTCATTCGCTCGGGTGATAGGGGATACATTGCGCGGACCCTGGGCGGCATCATTGCCTGCGGCGTGTTGACCGACGTTCTTGCCCCGATTGTTCCTGTGCTCACGGGTGAGCGCGACCTGCTCCTGTGCGCCCTATGGGGTGGCGTCATCACGGGAGTGGGACTGGGTCTCGTGTTTCGCACGGGGGGAAACACCGGAGGGACCGACATCATCGCGCAGGTCATCGTGCGCAGATTTGGCATGCCCATGGGTACGGCCGTCATTATCGTGGACGGTATCATAATCGCCTTCTCGGCTACGGTCTTCTCGGTTGAGCAGGCGCTCTATGCAGCCGTGGCGATGTTCATCTGCGGCAAGGTCATTGACGCCGTGGTGGACGGTCCGCGCACCGAGCGTGCCGCCTACATCATCTCGGTCGAGCACGACAAGATCGCCAACGCGATCCTCTACACCCTCAACCGGGGCTGTACCGAGCTTCAGGCGCGTGGCGTCTGGAGTGGCAGCTCCCGACCGGTTCTTTTCTGCGTGCTGGGGCGCTCGGAGAGTACGCGCCTCAAAAAGATCGTCGCCGCATGCGACCCTGAGGCCATCGTGATTATCTCTGAGGTCCACGAGGTCTTTGGCGAGGGATTCAAGCAGATCGAGGGCTAGCGCCCGCTGCTGCCGCTGTCTGTCTCGAGCGTGGGATCGACGCGTATGACCTCGCCTAGTCCGTAATTCTTGAGCGTGGAGACCTGTGCGTCCGTTGCCCCTGTGTCCGTGATGAGCAGGTCAACCTCGTCGGTCGAGCCAAACTGGAAGCTCGAGGTGAGTCCAATCTTGGAGGAGTCGGCGACGATGACGTGCAGCTTGGAGCGCTCGAGCATGAGCGCGTTGATGGCGGGCTCCGGGGCTGTGGCCGAGGTGAGCCCGTAGTTCGCCGACAGACCGGTGAGGCCGAGGAAGCACTTGGTTGCCGTGACGCGCTTTATGTAGGCAAGGGCAATCTCGCCGGTCATGGAGGCGCGCGGTGGGCGAATCTCGCCGCCCGTGAGCAGGATGGCAAGGTTGGGGCACTCATCAAGAAGCAGCGCCTTGCCATTGTTGGTGATGACGGTGACGTCTTGCGCCGTGATGAAGTCGATGATGCCCAGGGCGGTCGAGCTTGCGTTGAGAAAGATGCAGTCCCCGTCCTCGACGTGCTGGGCGGCCTCGTGGGCGATGGCTCGATTGGCGCGAATCTGGCGCGAGCCGGAGGGTCGACCAAGGGGGTTCAGGAGCGTGGCAGTCCCATACTGGCGCGAGACCACCTGGCGCGTCTCGAGGTAGTCGAGGTCACGGCGGATGGTAAGGGCCGACACCTCAAAATGCTCGGCGAGATCCGAGACGCTCACCTGGCCCTGGCTCTCGAGCAGAGCGATAATGGCATCCCGACGCGAGGCAACGAAGGCCTTGCTCCTCTTCATGGACAGCTCCCTGAAAAATACGTGGCTTGATGAAGCTGGATGGTTACAGAGCATTATACGAATGCTATCCAAAAAATCAACCATAACCAATTATAAAATATAAGATAAAAGCTCATATAAATAGAATAAAAAGTAAATAAAAATACTTAGGCCTACTTTTTCGTATAGAGCATTCATAAACAGTATAAATCTCATAATAATGAATAGTATATAGATGTTAAACACTCAAAACTAGATTTATAAAGTAAATTAAATGATATACCTTTTAGGGATGAAAAAGGACCACTGACAGAACTTCTGAAAAAATGAAGAAGTTAATGTGAAAAAATCGTTGCCATGGCGTTCATTTAGTGACACACTTACGAACGTTGGATTTGGAAAATTCAGCAGCCGAGCGACAAAGAATCGCTCCTGGTGAACCACGCATGGGAAGTTGAGGTGAGTACGCATGCTGAGTGATCTTCTCGACAAGAGCCTCGTTCGGCTTAATGTCGAGGCCACCGACTGGCAAGACGCTATCAGAAAGTCTGCCCAGCCGTTGGTGGAAAACGGTAAGGTCACCCCGGGCTACGTCGACGACATTATCAAGGGCGTCCTCGATCTTGGGCCCTACATCGTCATCACGGAGCACGTGGCCCTTCCGCACGCGCGTCCCGAAAGCGGCGCGCTTGAGTCTGCCGTGGGGATTGTCACGCTTAGGGACCCCGTCGAGTTTGGCAGCGCCGATAACGACCCCGTCAAGTTCCTGTTTCCTCTGAGTGCCAAAGATAACGACAGCCATCTGAGCGCCCTACAGTCCCTCGTTGAGCTCTTGAGCGATCCGGACTTTTTTGCCCAGCTGGAAAACGCCAGAACGCCACAGGACGTCGTGGACCTTGTCCACACAAAGGAAGGGAGATCGTAATGTCTCAGAAAAAGTACCAGGCACTAGTTTGCTGCCGCGCCGGAATGGGCTCGTCTATGATGCTCAAGATCAAGTGTGACCAGGTCATCAATGAGGAGAAGCTCCCCATCGAGACCGAGCACGGTAACCTCGACTCACTTATCGGCTTTACCGGTGACCTTGTTATCACCATGTCCGACCTAACCAATGAGCTCAGCGCCGACCCCCGCGTTCCCTCCGCCATCGGTATCACCAATATCGTCGACAAGAAGGAGATCAAGGAGAAGCTCACTGCGTGGCTCGCCGAGCATGCCGCATAGCCCTCTCGCGTTTTTTGCCTTGCCTCTGACTGAGTAGGTCAAACGAAACTATTGGTACTCTTGGAAGGAAAACGTATGCTTGATGCCCTCCTCATGCAGATTAGGGATACGGCCGTCATCATGGGCGTCATTGCCCTTGTCGGCCTCCTGCTGCAGAAGAAGTCGGCCGTCGATGTCTTCTCCGGTACGGTGAAGACCATCATCGGCTTCATGATCTTCAACATCGGATCTGATGCCATGTCGGCGCAGATTACCATCTTCTCTGACATGTTCACCAGGGCGTTTAGCGTCCATGGCGTTGTGACCCAGGTCGAGGTCGCCACGGCGCTCGCCCTGAACACCTATGGTACCGAGGTCGCGCTCGTCATGGTACTCGGCTTCGTCATGAACCTCGTGTTCGCCAAGGTGACGCCCTTCAAGGCCGTCTTCCTGACGGGTCAGCACTTCCTGTATTTTGCTTGCGTCCTAGCGCTCGTCTTTATCGCACTCGGTGCTCCGACCTTTGTGACGGTCATTCTCGGTGGCATTATCCTGGGCTTCTGTGGAGCCTCTCTGCCCACGCTCTGCCAGCCGTTCGTGAACAAGCTCGTGGGCAACGACAGCATCGCCCTTGGCCACTTCAACTGCATCGGCTACGCCTTCTCCGGATACGTGGGCAAGCTCTTCGCCAAGAAGAACGACGCCGATGAGGGCAAGGAGGAGAAGGAGCTTCCCGAGTTCTTCAAGCTCTTCAAGGACTTCGTCTTCTCGGTGGCCCTGTTCATGATCGTGCTCTTCTACATCGTGACTATCGCCTGCTTCGTCACGGGCCAGTTTGACACCGAGCTTGCCTCCGGCAAGGCCTTTACCAGCTACTTCGGAAACGACGTGTGGTGGATTTGGCCCTTCCTCGCAGGCCTCAAGTTCGCTGCAGGCATGTCTGTCCTGATCTACGGCGTTCGCCAGTTCATCGCCGAGATCACTGCCGCGTTCGTGGGCATCTCCGAGAAGCTCATCCCCGACGCTCGCCCTGCCGTTGACTGCCCGGCCATCTTCCCGTTTGCGCCGAACGCCGTCATCATTGGCTTCATTGGCTCCTTCCTGGGTGGCCTCGTGGCCATGGCCTTCATGGTTGCCCTCCACTCCGAGACCATCATGATCCCGGCTGCCGGCATCTGCTTCTTCTCGGGCGGCACCTGCGGCGTGTGCGGCTACGCCTACGGCGGATGGCGTGGAGCTTTTCTTGGCTCCTTCATCGTGGGCATCTTCCTGTGCGCAGGCCCGCTCGTGCTCTATCCGGCCTTCGCCAACCTCGGCATCGCCGAGGCCTCCTTCCCGAACGTCGACTACAACATCATCGGCTCGATCATCTACGGGATTGGTCACATCTTTGCATAGTTCCCAGCCTGGGAACGCTCTGCCTACTCAGCTCTAAGGTCTTTGGCCGAGGGCGCTCGTGGAAGCCCACGGGCGCCCTCGCCTCGTAAAGTGAAAGGAGACACCCATGCTCGAAGCCGCTCGCATTGCCGACGCCCATCTCGGTGGCCTGCTCGTGCAGGTGATTGACTCCGCACCCGTCGTGATGATGGCACGTAACGCCGGCATCGACTTCCTGCTGTTCGACAACGAGCACGGAGACGTGGACGACGCGCGCCTGAGCTCTCTCATGATGCTGGGAAACGCCGTGGGCCTTCCCTCGATCGTACGCGCGCCGCAGCTTGCCCGCGCCGACGTCTCGCGGCTTCTCGACCGAGGAGCGACGGGCGTCATGGTCCCCATGATCGAGACGATCGGGCAGGCGCGACAGCTGGCATCGTGGGCCAAGTATCCGCCCCTCGGGCGTCGAAGCTACTCGGGCGGTGCCCATACGGGATACGGCCCCTCGGGAGGCCATGCGCTCAACATGAAGCACGCCAACGCGCAGACGTTGGCAATTGTCCAGATAGAAACCGTCGCGGGCGTTGAGAGCGTCGAGGAGATCCTTGCGGTGGACGGCATCGATGCCGCCATTATTGGTCCCTGCGACCTGGCAATCTCAATGGGACGCCCGGATGAGGTCGGATGCGACGAGGAGCTTCGGCTCATCGATCGCGTCAGTGATGCCTGCAAGGCCGCGCACAAGGGCTTTGGCATCATTGGCGGAAACGAACTCATCGCCCGCTACGCCCCGGACATCAATCTCATGGTCTCTGCCCTTGATGCGCACATCCTACGCGCCGCCCTCTCCGCTGCCGCGTCAGACTACGACCGACTGCGCGCCCAGGCGCAGGGTCGGCCACACGCGAGGTAGCACATGGCAAAGAAGAAAAAGGTCGCGAGCGCGACCAAGAAAGACGCGTCTACTGCCGTTGAGCAGACGGAGGAGCGCCTCGGGGCTGCGGGAACTGCCAAGAAGGTATCAGAGAACGTCCTCGGCGACATGCTGGGCGTCGGGGGGAAGAAGAAGGAGCCGCTCGAGCGACCCGACGACAAGATCGTCCTTGCCGTCGAGGAGGACCGCACGCGGCTCGTCGTGCAGGGCGCGGGTCTGCTCCTCGCGGTGCTTTTTGCGCTTGTCGCCACCCTTGTTTTTTGGGGCGCGGCCAACCTGACCGGTAATGTGGTCTTTCTGCTGCTGGTCATCGTTTTTCTCACCGTCGCCTGGTTTGTGTCGAGGGCCATGGGGAAGCGCTTCAACCGGCTTTTCTCGCACACCAACGTCATCGACTTCGGCGAGCGCCACATCTTCGTCTACGAGAGGGCAGACCCCAAGAAGGCCCTCGTCATCCCCTACAAGGACATAAAGAACTATCGGCTCATCCGCCAGGGCAGGGCCATGCGCCTGCTGCTCTCGGGCGCGTGGGTCACGCATCCATCAGGCTACCAGCTCGTTGACATCAATCGACCGTTTAAGGCGGACACGCTCGACGAGCTCTCTCACCAGGTGGCGCAGATCATGCGCGAGCATCGCGTGAGCGCGCGCGTATAGGGCACGAGTGCAGTATTTCGAGTCCCCACGAGGGGCCAGCGAACAAAGGAGCATCACCATGGCAACCGACAAAGAGCAAGTCACCGAGTTTTTGGATATCGCCAAGAAGTCTCTTGACGAGTACGTGTCCGGCATCGACTTTGACGCCCTGAGCGCGGCCAAGGAACTTATCCTTGCTGCCGAGAAAGCGGGTGGACGTCTGCACGTGACGGGCATTGGCAAGCCAGGGCACGTCTCGGGCTACGCCGCGTCGCTCTTCTCGTCCACCGGCACGCCGACCTATGAGCTGCACGGCACCGAGTGCGTGCACGGCTCGGCAGGGCAGGTCCGTCCGGGCGACGTGGTGATCGCGATCTCCAACTCAGGAGAGACCGCAGAGCTCAAGGCCACGGTCAGCTGCCTCAAGGGCAACGGTGCCAAGATCATCGCCCTCACGGGCAACCCCCAGAGCTGGCTTGCCCGGCAGGGTGACGTGGCGCTCATCGCGGGCGTCGCGCAGGAGGGCGACTCCATGAACAAACCTCCGCGTGCCTCCATCCTGGCCGAGATCATCGAGCTCCAGTGTCTCTCCATCCTGCTTCAGAACGAGTTCGGCCTCGATCCCAAGCAGTACGTCAAGTGGCACCCGGGCGGGGCCCTCGGCGCCTCCATTCGCGACGCCAAGTAGCTCGTCCACCACGCTATCACACACTCCAGAGAAGAGAAGGAATCCACGCATGTCCAAGTTCCAGGGCGTCATCGTCCCCATGGTCACCCCCTTCACGCGGGATGACACCCAGACCATTAGCTACGAGGCTGCGGAGCTCCTGGTCGAGAAGCTCATCTCCGAGGGGGCCAGCGGCATCTTCACCTTTGGGTCCAACGGTGAATTCCACGTTTGCACCCCCGACGAGAAGATCTCGTTCTCCCAGTTTGTGATCGAGAAGGTCGCTGGCCGCGTGCCCGTCTACGTGGGCACCGGCGCGTGCTCGACCCACGAGGCCGTCGAGCTGTCCAAGCGTGCCGAGGCCATAGGGGCCGACGCGCTCTCCGTCATAAACCCCTACTTCCTGGGCATCTCCGATGACCAGCTCAAGGGGTACTTCATCACGGTGGCCGAAAGCGTGAAGGTCCCCGTTATGCTCTATAACATCCCCAAGGCCACGGGCATGAATGTCTCGCCCGAGGTCGTCCGCGAGGTTGCCCAGGTCGACAACGTGAGGGGCGTCAAGGACTCCTCCGGCAATATGGATAACTTCAAGGGCTATCTTGACGCGGTGAGGGGCACGGACGTTGACGTTCTGGTGGGTTCCGATGGCAAGATCTCGGAGGCACATGCGCTCGGAGCATCGGGTGCCGTTGCCGGCACCGCGAACCTCATTACGAAAGTCGTGGCAGATCTTTGGAATGCTCTTGAGTCGGGCAGCGAACGGGAGGCTGAGCGCCTGCAGGCCGAGGTCGAGCCGATCCGCGACGTGCTGCACCTGGGGTCCACGCCCCAGACCCTCAAGCGCGCCCTTGAGCTTGCCGGATATCCCGTGGGCCCTGCTCGCTTCCCCGTCGCCGAGGTCGCTGCGGGAGTGGACGATAAAATACGTGCGATGCTCGACCATTACCGCATCGCTCACCACTAAGACTGCGTGAATCCGAACGCCTCCGTATAGGGGGCGTTCTTGTACTGAGAAAAAAAGGAGACAGCTCTCATGATTCTTCAGAAGGCCGAGATTACCCAGGCGCTCTACGACACAGCCGCATTTGCCGTGGTGCGCGTCCCCACCATCGAGAGGGGGTGCGAGATTGCCGAGGGGCTGGTCAAAGGTGGCGTCCGCGCTATGGAGGTCAGCTACACCCTGCCCAACGCCGGCGAGGTGATCGCAGGCATCAAGGAGCGCTTTGGCGATGATATGCTCGTGGGCGCCGGAACGGTCATGGAGGCCACAACGGCGCGCCTTGCCATCCTGAGCGGAGCTCAGTTCATCGTGGCCAACTGCCTCTCGGATGAGGTGGCGCGCATCTGCAACCTCTACCAGATTCCGTACGCGCCCGGCTGCACCACAACGACAGAGGCCAACCATGCGCTCGCCCTCGGTGCCGCCTACATCAAGTGCTTCCCCATCTCCAACGTGTACGGTCCGTCCCTCGTGAGCCTTTTCAAGACCCCGACGCCCTGGATGCCCCTCATGGCCTCCGGTGGCATCAGCCTGGAGAACCTCAGTATCTGGATCGGTGCGGGCGTCGACTGCTGCGGCATGGGGAGCCTTCTCACCAAGGGTACCTCCGAGGAGATCGCCGCCAACGCGGCGCAGGTCAGAAGAATCATCGATGAAACTCGCGCGGGAGCATCCTCTGCTGCTCGATGAAATGCCGCCGTTTACGGTCTTATGAAGGCAGCGGGAACCTCGGATGTGTATCGTAGAGATGTCTGGCAGCTTGTAGGGAAGGGGCACCATGAAGTTCTTCATCGACACCGCGGACCTCGGCGAGATCCGGGAGGCCCTCTCGTGGGGGTGCCTGGACGGCGTCACCACCAACCCGTCGCTGTACGCCCGCACGGGCGGCAGGCTCGACGACTTCGAGGCCCACATGGTCAAGATCGCCCAGCTCTGCGAGGGGCTGCCCGTCTCGGCGGAGTCCCAGGCCAAGGACGTCGAGGGCATGGTCGCCGACGGCCGCAGGCTGTCGGCCCTGGCCCCCAACATCGTGGTCAAGCTCCCCGTCTGCGAGGCCGGCCTGGCGGCGACCCACCGGCTGGCCTCCGAGGGCGTGCGCGTCAACGTGACGCTCGTCTTCTCGGCCCCGCAGGCGCTCCTGGCCGCCAGCGCCGGCGCCCGCTACGTGAGCCCGTTCGTGGGCCGCTTCGACGACGTCGGCGAGGACGGCGTCGACCGGCTCGCCGACGTGGTCGCCTGCATCGGCAACTACGACTGGGGGGGCAGGAACGTGGACGGCCGGGTGGAGGTCATCACCGCCTCCGTTCGCACGCCCAGCCACGTGACGCAGGCGGCCCTCCTGGGCGCCGACATCGCCACCGTGCCCCTCGCCGCGCTCAGGAGGTGCGTGCGCCACCCCCTGACCGACCAGGGCATGGCCTCCTTCGACGCCGACTGGGTCAAGGTCGTGGCGGCGCAGTAGCGCCGGCCAGCATCTTGCGCTCTTCCCCGTTGCGGGGAGAGGGGCGGGACAAAAGACGTAAGAGATAAAAGCAAAAAAGGAGACAGCCCATGCGCGACGAGGAGCTCGAGAGGGTCGCCAACGAGGTCCGCAAGGGGATCGTGACTGCGGTGCACGCAGCCAAGTCCGGGCACCCCGGCGGGTCGCTCGGCGCGGCCGACATGTTGACCTATCTGTACTTCGAGGAAATGAACATCGACCCGGACAGGCCCGGCTGGCCCGACCGCGACCGCTTCGTCCTGTCCAAGGGTCATTGCGCTCCCGGCCTGTACGCGACGCTCGCCGCGCGTGGGTTCTTCCCCGCCTCCGACCTCGAGGGTCTGCGCCACATAGGCAGCCACCTCCAGGGCCACCCCAACATGCGCGACACCCCCGGCGTGGACATGACCACGGGGTCTCTTGGCCAGGGGGTCTCGGCGGCCGTGGGCATGGCGCTTGCGGCCAAGCACTGGGGAGAGGACCATCGCGTCTACGCGATGCTCGGCGACGGCGAGTGCGAGGAGGGCCAGGTCTGGGAGGCCTCCATGTTCGCCGGCAACCAGAAGCTCGACAACCTCTGCCTGATCGTGGACCACAACGGCCTGCAGATCGACGGCACGATCGAGGAGGTCAACTCGGCGATGCCCCTGGCCGAAAAGTTCCGCGCCTTCAAGTTCCACGTGGTGGAGCTCGCGGACGGACATGACATGTCCCAAATCCGTGCGGCCCTGACGAAGGCCCGCGCTACGAAGGGCGCGCCCACGTGCATCGTGGCCGAGACCGTCAAGGGCAGGGGAGTCTCCTTCATGGAAAACCAGGTGGGCTGGCACGGCAAGGCACCCAATGACAAGCAGTACGCCCAGGCCATGGCCGAGCTCGACAAGGAGGCCCAGTAATGGACGGCGTGAAGAAGATAGCCACCCGGCAGAGCTACGGCGAGGCCCTCGTCGCGTTGGGCGCGGAGCACGACGACTTCGTGGTCTTCGACGCGGACCTCGCGGCGGCCACCCAGACCGGCAAGTTCAGGGACGCCTACCCCGACCGCTTCTTCGACGCGGGCATCGCCGAGGCCAACATGATGGGCATGGCCGCCGGCGTCGCCGCCGCGGGCCACGTGGCCTTTGCGAGCACCTTCGCCATGTTCGCCGCCGGCCGCGCCTTCGAGCAGGTCAGAAACTCCATCGGCTACCCGCACCTCAACGTCAAGATCGGCGCCACCCACGCTGGCATTTCGGTTGGCGAGGACGGCGCCACCCACCAGTGCAACGAGGACATCGCCCTCATGCGTACGATCCCGGGCATGACGGTCATCTGCCCGTGCGACGACGTGGAGGCGCGCGCTGCCGTGCGGGCCGCCTATGAGACTGACGGGCCCGTCTACCTGAGGCTTGGCCGGCTCGCAGTGCCCGTGGTCAACGACCGGCCCGACTACGAGTTCCACATGGGCAAGGCCTTCACCCAGCGCGGGGGCTCCGACGTCACGCTCATCGCCACGGGGCTCATGGTTCAGGCCGCCCTCGGGGCCGCCGAGGCGCTCGAAGCGAAGGGCATCTCCGCCGAGGTCCTCGACATCCATACCATCAAGCCGCTCGACGTCGACGCCATCGTGGCGAGCGCCGAGAAGACCGGTCGGGTCGTGACCTGCGAGGAGCACTCCGTCATAGGGGGCCTGGGCGGCGCGGTGTGCGAGGCCCTGTCCGAGCGCCTCCCGACGCCCGTGCGCAGGATCGGCGTGCACGACGTCTTCGGCCACTCCGGTCCCGCCGTCGACCTGCTCCACGAGTTCGGCCTCGACGCCGAGGGCGTCGCCCGCGAGGTCGAGGACTTTCTCGGCCGCTAGGCGCCCGGACGCATAGACGAACCTGAACCTCCCCCGCAATGCGTGTGGGGAGGTTCTGCTTTATGGGCGCAAAATGAGAGGAGTTTGGTGAAACCAAGGCTCTTTGCTTAGACTGAAGCAGGTATTTATTCATTGTGAGCTAAGGAAAAGGAGCTTCTGTGGCCAGTCACTTTCGCAGCGCTGAGCAACAGGGGTCGGACGGCGCCGAACAGCCCGAGGCTGTAGTGCCCGAAGCGGCTCCGCAGGCAGAGATCGCCGATTCCAACGACTCGAGCGCCTCGCAGAGCGACCCTCTCGAGGAGGTCCATGTCGTCACCGCTGCCGAGCCGGCAGATCCTGCCGAGCAGCCGGGCTTTACCAGTGTGTTCGCGCCCCTTGCGGACGAGGACGGACCGGCTGTTTCGCGTACCGGCACCCCCACCGTATCATTCAGGAACGTAACCCTTATCTATCCGGCCCAGCCCAACAAGCCTGCCCTCGATGAGGTGGGCCTGGACATCTACCCGGGCGAGTTCGTCTTTATCGTCGGGCACTCGGGCTCGGGCAAGTCGTCTCTGCTCCGTCTGGTCACGCGCGAGCTGCGCGCTACCTCCGGTCAGGTCATGGTGGCCGGCCAGGACCTCACCAAGATGAAGAACAAGAAGGTCCCGTATCTGCGACGCCAGATTGGCACCGTCTACCAGGACTTTAAGCTCCTGCCCGACAAGACGGTCTACGAGAACGTTGCCTTCGCCCTTGAGTGCATCGGCAAGCCTCGCTCCATCATTAAGGCCCAGGTTCCCGAGGTGCTCAGGCTCGTGGGCCTGGGCGAGCGCATGGAGCACTTTCCCGACCAGCTCTCGGGCGGCGAGCAGCAGCGCGTCTCCGTCGCGCGCGCCATGGTCAACCGCCCGCCGCTTCTGGTCTGCGACGAGCCTACGGGCAACCTGGATCCGGCCATCTCGCTGGGCATCATGAAGCTGCTCGACCGCATCAACCGTGCCGGCACAACCGTCGTCATGGCCACGCACGACCGCGAGATGGTCGACTCCATGCGCAAGCGCGTCATCGCGCTCGAGGCTGGTCGCGTGGTGCGTGACCAGGAGAAGGGAGGCTATGGCTACTATGGTGCCCTCTAACTTTGGCTACTCGCTGCGCGAGTGCGGCCATCACTTTCGCCGCAACTGGACAACGGTGCTCGGCGCCGTCGTCACCATCTTCCTCTCGCTCTTCATCATCGGGCTGTTCGTGATTGCGTCGGCCATGATCAACAACATGGTCGGCAGCGTGGAGGATCGCGTCACTATCCAGGCATTTCTCTCCGATGATGCCGACCAGGCGACGGTCAACTCCTTCCAGGAGGATATCGCCAGCTGGGACAACGTGGAGTCCGTGACCTACAAGTCCAAGGACGAGGCGCTCGAGGACTATCAGACCTCGATGTCCAATCGCAATGCCTCGGACGCCCTGGCCGCCCTGGACAGCGAGAACCCGCTGCCCGCCTCTCTTGTGATCAAGCTGACCGACCCCCAGCAGGTGGAGTCCACAGCCCAGAAAATCGCCCAGAGCAGCACGTTCCAGAAGATCTGCGACCAGTCCGACAACCCCGCCGGTGACGTCAAATACGGTCAAGAGACGGTCGAGAAGCTCTTCAGCGTGACCAACTACCTGCGCATCGGGGCAATCGTGCTCGTGGCCCTGCTGACCTTCGTGGCCTTTGTGTTCATCAACAACACGATTCGCCTGGCCATCACGGCGCGTCGTCGCGAGATTGGCATCATGCGCCTGGTGGGCGCCTCCAACGGGTTCATCCGGGGTCCGTTCATCATGGAGGGCACGCTCGAGGCCGTCATCGGCGCCCTGCTCGCAATCGTCGTTCTCTTTGTGGGCGTGAACGCACTTCTGCCCGCGCTCTCCAGCAGCATGGCGTTTCTGGCATTTGACGTCTCCAGCATGACCCTGTATGCCACCTTTGGCCTTTTGCTCTTGCTGGGCGTCCTCATCGGCTTCTTTGGTTCGGCAATCGCCATGAGGCGCTATCTGAAGGTATAGTTCGCGCACCTAGCGTACAGGCAGCGGGGGCGGTGCGCGAGGGTGCACCGCCCCCGTTTGCGAAGGGAGGAGATCTCGTGGCGCGCAAGAAGCCGCACCATGGAAACCGTCGTCGCGGCTCAGGGCGCCGCGCGCCCGCCCAGCGTCAGACGCTCGAGGGAACACTCGTGCTCACGCGCGCGGGGGTGGGGCACGTCGAGACGCCCGAGGGCAGCTTCGACCTGGCACACCGTGGCCAGCGCGAGGCCATGAACGCAGACGTGGTCCAGATCGTGCTCGTGGAGGGTCGGGGTTCCCCGCGTGCCGTGGTCCGCTCCGTCGTGAAGCGGGCCACGAGCACCTTCCTGGGCCGATTCTCCCACGCAGGGCCTCTCGGCGCCGTCACCCCGCTCGACGCACGCCTGGGGCACGACTTCTTCGTAGTTCCCGAGGACGCGAGCCCGCAGCGCCTTGGGGCGGGGGAGGACGACGTCGTGGTCGCGCGGATCACGGAGTACCCCACGAGGCAAAGCGCGGCCGTGGTGACCCTGGAGCGCCGAGTGGGCTCCTCTGACGAGCTTGACCTTGACGTCGAGGCCGTGATGGCCTCCTTTGGCCTCGCGGGGGACTTTCCCGCCTCCGCGCTCGACCAGGCCGAGGGGATCGAGGTGTGCCCCGGCGAGGCTCTGGCCTCAGACCCGCGTCGTCGTGACCTGCGCGATCTTCTCTGCGTGACCGTTGACCCCGCCGACGCGCGCGACTTTGACGACGCCGTGAGCGCGCGTCGCCTGCCTCGGGGAGGCTTCGAGGTGGGCGTCCACATCGCGGACGTCTCCCGCTACGTGGAGGCGGACTCACCGATCGACAACGAGGCCAAGAGAAGGACCTGCTCGGCCTACCTGGTGGACCGCGTGGTTCCCATGCTTCCCGAGAGGCTTTGCAATGACGTGTGCTCGCTCGTCCCCGAATCCGATCGCCTGGCCATGAGCGTCCTTATGCGCCTGGGCTCATTGGGTGAAGTCGAGCGATCCCACGTTGTGGCCTCGGTGATCTGCTCGTCGGCGCGCCTTGACTACGATACTGTCGACGCCTTGCTTGAGGGGCATGTGTCAGAGGGCGACCTGCCCTGCGAGGGCTCCTGCGCCCACGAGGTGGCCGAGATGCTTTCTATCCTGGACGAGGTGCGGGACCTGCGTGAGCAGGTGCGCCGCAGGCGAGGGGCCCTGGACTTCGACACCGTGGAGTCCCGTGTAACGCTCGATGCCAAGGGCGTTCCAACGGGCGTCTCGGTGCGTCGTCGCACGCGGGGGACGGGCCTCGTCGAGGAGGCCATGCTCGTGGCCAACGAGTGCGTGGCTCGCATGCTCGCGGACGCCGAGGCCCCGGCCGCCTACCGCGTCCATGAGCGTCCCCTTCCCGAGGACCTGCGCGCCTGCGCTCTGCCCCTACGCGAGCTGGGACTGCTTGAGGGCGACGCCGCATCGGGCCTGCTCGCGGGTGACCCCTTTGCGATTCAGGACGTGCTTGCGCGCGCGCGTGGCACCGAGGGGGCCTACCTCGCGAGCGCCCTGCTCCTGCGTGCCCAGAGGCGCGCCGTCTACCTTCCCGTCAACGAGGGGCACTATGCGCTCGGGGCCTCGGCCTACTGCCACTTCACCTCCCCGATTCGTCGCTATCCCGACATGCTCGTGCACCGCGCGCTCAAGGCGCTCATCTCCGGCAAGCTCGAGGGGCACGCGATGCGGGTTCAGGCGGCCGCGCTTCCCCAGCTCTGCGGCACGTGCTCCGAGCGCGAGCGTGCCGCCGACGCCGCGGCGCGCGCCTCGCAGAAGATCAAGATGGCCGAGCTCTTCTCGACTCAGGTGAGACAGGGATTTGCGGGACGGGTCAGCGGCTGCGAGCGCTACGGGCTCTTCGTGACGCTCGACGAGTCCAGGGCCGAGGGGCTTCTCCCCGTCCGGGCTCTGGGGACCGAGTGGTTTTCCTATGATGAGGAGCGCATGACCCTCACCGGCGAGGAGACGGGCGAGGTCTGGGGCCTGGGCCGTCGCGTCGTGGTGGAGGTCGCGGGCACGAACAAGGCGCGAGGGCAGATTGACTTTGCGCTGAGCGCTCGACCGACACCGCGCCCTGAGCAATAATGAGAGGACAGATAAGAGGCTCGGGAAGTTCCGGCCGCAGGGAGGGCAGATGGAGCAGACAGGATTGACGGACGAGCTCGACCGCGCCGAGGGGCTCATGGTCCAGGGGCAGCCCGACGCCGCCGTGGAGCTTCTCGCCCGTCTGGCGGAGGACGTCGAGGAGTACGTGGACAAGAACTGCCCCACGACCGACGAGGTGCAGTGGTTCAGCTTCCCCGCGATCTTTGAGCGCCTCGCATATCGACGCGTGGAGAACGACCCGCGCGAGCTGCGCGATGTGGGAGAGCCGCTCGACCGTCTCTATGGGGACCTCGCGCTCGCCAGCGTGCAGGTGGGCGACTACGGCGAGGCCGTCGAGGCGCTCAAGTGCGCCGTCCGCTGGAACCCCATGGACTGCGGCTCCCGGCTCAACCTCGCCGACCTCTTTCGCGTGAACGGGAACATGCAGGAGTATCTCGCGCTCACCTATAGCGTCTTCGAGCGCGCGAGCGACGTGCGCCACCTCGCGCGCGCCTTCGCGAACTTCGCAGGATGGTTTGAGACCTCCGAGAAGCCGCGCGCTGCTGCGGCTGCCCTGCATGCCGGGCGGATGCTTGGCGCATCCGACTCCGCGCTCGACGCGGCGCTTGAGCAGGCGACGGGGACCGATCACGACCCCGACCTCGTGTCTGACGCCGAGATCGGGGAGCTTCTTGGCAACGAGGGGCTCCCTGACGGTGCCAACGCCGAGATCGCGATCTGCCTGCTCATGTGCGCGGGCGACGCCGCCCATGCCGACGAGCGCGAGCTTGCCGCCAGCCTCACGCTGCGCGCGCGGGACCTGGTGGGGGAGCCGGCGGCGCGCGCCCTTCTCGAGCTCATCAACGCCGACGAGGACGAGGGCGAAGAGGACGGTAGCGATGCAGCCCACTAAGCGCGAGAAAAAGACCATCGCCCGGAACCGCTCCGCACGCCACGAGTACTTCATCGACGAGACCTTCGAAGCGGGCCTCGTGCTCACGGGCACCGAGGTCAGGAGCCTGCGCGAGCGCGCCTGCCAGATCACTGACGCCTTCTGCCTGGTCAGGGGCCATGAGATCTGGCTGCATGGCGTGCACATCCACCCGTACTCCAACGGGGGCGTGTGGAACGTCGACCCCGACCGCAAGCGCAAGCTCCTCATGCATCGTCATCAGATTGACTACCTCGACGGCAAACTGCGTCAGAAGGGTCTCGCGCTCGTGCCGCTCGAGCTCTACTTCGACGATCACAACCGCGTTAAACTGTGTCTGGGCCTCGCGCGAGGCAAGAAGCTCTACGACAAGCGCGCTGATATGGCGCGCCGCGACTCCGACCGAGAGGTTGCCCGCGCAATCAAGGAGATGAGCCGCTAGAGCACCGGTTCGGGCGTGTCTGAGGGGACCGCTCGAAAGGAGAGGAGAGGGTATGGACGCCACCGCACTGTTCAAGTTCTCGTCGGGTCTCTACATCGTGTCAGCCAACGACGGGGAGTGCGTCTCCGCCTGCCTGATCAACACGGGCCTGCAGCTCACGTCAAAGCCTCTTCAGGTCTCGGTGACGGTCAACAAGGAGAACTACACGGCGCACGTCATCCAGAAGGCCGGGCACTTCTCGCTTGCGGTCGTGGACGAGACGGCGGACATGACCTTCGTGGGACGCTTTGGCTTTAGGACCTCAGAGACGTGCGACAAGTTCGATGGCGTCGCGCATGCGACGGCCTCCACGGGAGACCTCTATCCCACCGAGCACGTCTGCTCCTACGTGGCCTGTCGCGTGGTCAAGACCTTTGACGTAGGTACTCACCTGGTATTCGTTGGGGAGATGACGGACGCGGGCAACCTCTCGTCCGAGCCTCCGATGACCTATGCGTACTATCACGGCACGCTCAAAGGCAAGACGCCCGAGAAGGCATCCTCCTACGTGGAGGTATAAGCGAGCACGACCACCGCGGCGGCGAACAGCGCAGCCGTTGTGATAGCATTTGCCAAGGTATTCAAGAGGGCGAGAGAGGAAGAACTATGGCTGACGAGAAGAAGCAGTACACGTTCCGTTGCACCGTCTGCGGCTATGAGGTTACCGTCGACACTCCCGAGCTGCCCGAGGACTTCGTGTGCCCGGTTTGCGGCGTCGGCCCTGACATGTTCGAGCTTGTCGAGGACTAACGGCTGATTTTGCGTTTGCGAGGGGCGGTCTCCTTGGGAGGTCGTCCCTTCTTCGTATCGCGCATGCCTACCGTGGTGGTGCGGCATCATTGATCTTAAGAAGGGCAAGTCTCGTTTCATGAAGCGTGCCAGGCAGTCGTCAGAATCCCTTGAGCTCGCGGTTTTTCTCGCCCTTTCGGGCGGTCTCATGGACGCCTATTCCTACTTGGGACGCGGCCAGGTCTTCGCCAACGCCCAGACGGGCAACATGCTGCTGCTCGGCGTGAGCCTTGCCCAGGGGGACCTGGAGCGCTGCCTGCGCTATGCGCTGCCCGTTGCCAGCTTTGCGGCGGGGATTGCCCTGGCGCACAACATTAAGCTGCTCGCACGCCTTGAGCACCTCCACTGGAGGCAGCTCGTGCTCGTGATCGAGGCGCTCATCCTGGTGGCCGTGGCCTTTGTCCCGACTGACTACAACCTTCTGGCCAACAGTCTCACCTCCTTGGCGTGCGGCATACAGGTCCAGGCGTTTCGCAAGCTGCACGGGCGCGCCTTTGCCACGACGATGTGCATCGGCAACCTGCGCAGCGGGACCCAGGAGCTCGTGACCTATGCGCACACCCATGAGCGCGAGCGGCTCGAGGCCGGCCTCGTCTACTACTTCGTGATTGGTTGCTTCGTGCTGGGGGCCTTGGTCGGCAGCGTCCTGCTCGCAATCCTGGACCTGCGTACGATCCTGGTGAGCCCGGCTCTGCTCTCGGTGGCGTTTGCGCTCATGTTCGTGGACCGCGAGAGACGTTGCGAACAGCGTCGCGCGGCAGAGGGCGAAAACCGGGTAGAATAGAACAGCAGTCGCGCGAGCGGCCCGTACTTTGACAATCGCATGGTGGCAGCATCCTCGCACCATCTCATGGGGGTGACTGGTTTCGACAGGGTGGGTCTGAGATGGGCAGCAGGCCGTGGTCTCCTCGCCACGCTAAACAGGGGTACCGTCAAATTGAATTGACGACAACAACGCTTTTGAGCCTCAGCTGGCTCTCGCTGCTTAGTTTTAACTAACTAACCAGCGCGTCAAACCGGAGGTTGCTCCCGCCTCCGGGGCGGCGTCATCCTAGGGAGATGCACGAGCGGACGTGGCTGGTATGCCGCTCGCCAAGATCGAACCAGCTGGGACGTCGCGCGCGGGTCACCGGGTGCGCGTCGTCTAAGATCTAACCGGTAACTGAGCCTGGAGACACCTGTCAGGGATTTGCTTTGGACCGGAGTTCGATTCTCCGCACCTCCACCATGTACACTCGCGGTCGCTCTGATGCAGAGCGACCGTTTTTTGTGCGACGGGTGGCCGGCTTCGGAGACCGCGGTACCATACCCCAGAAGGCAGCGGCAGGGAGGATCCGTGAAAGACGAGAAGACCGACATCCCCGCTCTCGTGCTCGAGGGCGGCGGCTTCAGGGGAATGTTCACGGCTGGCGTGCTCGACGTGCTCATGGAGCGCGGCCTCACGGGCTTCTCGAGCATGTGGGGCGTCTCGGCCGGAGCAATCAGCGCTGCGAACTTCCGCTCCGGCCAGATTGGTCGCACGATGCGCGACATGCTGGCCTTCCGCGACGACCGACGCTTCATGTCGCTGTGGTCGTTTGCGTCGACGGGCAACATGGCCGGTGCGGACTTCATGTACGACAAGGTCCAGAATCATCTTGACCCCTGCGATACGGACGCCTTCAATGCGAGCGAGTTGCCCGCCTACGTGGTCGCTTCCGACGTCACCTTTGGCACGGCGGCCTATCTGCCCCTGTTCCACTTTCCCGAGGACGTCATCAAGGTCCGTGCCTCGGCATCGCTGCCGGGAGTCTCAACCATGGTCGAGATTGAGGGCCATCGCTACCTGGATGGCGGAACGACTGACTCCATCCCATTCGAGGTGGCGATGGGGCTTTCCGGCGCTCGCGAGGTAGAGGGCCACGTTCCGGCCTCCCGCGCGCTCGTGGTGCTCACGCAGGACCGTGCCTACGAGAAGGGACCCAGCACCGAGGCGCTGGTCCTTCGCTCGCATCGCTACGATCGTTACCCCTACTATCTTGAGGCGCTCTCCACGCGCGGCCAGCGCTACAACGCGCAGCGCGCGCGGCTCTGGGAGCTGGAGCGCTCCGGGACGTGCCTGGTGCTTGCTCCCGAGAAGCCCGTCGAGGTGCGCACCAACGAGCACGAGGGCGAGCCGCTGCTCACGCTCTATCTGTCGGGTCGGCGTCAGGCCGAGGCGCGTCTCGCCGAGATAGACGCGTTTCTCGCCTGATGTCGATTTCTGGGGCGCTCACGCTTGAGTACGCGTGAGGTCGCGCGCGGAGTCGGGAAACGCTGCCCGCAGTCGCTCGAACGCCTGACAGGCCCTGTCCGGCACGTCCACGTGAGCGATGAAGTTCGCACCGAGGGGACCATAGCCCCCTGGGGTGTCGATGAGCCGGGACATCTCGCCCATGAGGAGCGTCCGATAGCGCTCGGGCTCCCACATGCCCAGGGGCTCCGGCGCAAAGGCGGTCGCGTCGCCCCACACGACGAGGCGCGTCTGATAGGCGGCGTAGTTGACCACCCGCACCTGAGGCTCCTGGAGGCGCAGGGTCGCGTCAAGGCGCCGCTGCAGCGTCGCATCCTGGATGAGAAGGACGCTCGTGGGCTCGAGCCCACGAGCCCGAAGCAGCTTGAACAAGAACGCGATGTTCTCGCCCGAGTTGGTTGAGCGCGTCTCCAGGAGGTCAGCGGCGAGCCCGTGGCGCGTGCGCAGATAGGCATCGAAGATCTCCGCCTCGCTCGCGTCATCGGAGAAGTCCAACGGTTCCCAGAGCTCGCGGGCGCGCGCCCGAAAGGTCGCGGTCGTGTGACCGGTGCCACCCACCAGGGCATAGGTGCGTGCTACGTGCGCTTGCATGGCCTCTGCCATCACGTCTGCCCCGGAAGGGATGGTGCCTCCCGTGAGGATGGCCACGTCAACCTGGCCATCGGGCACCCCGGCCGCCTCCAGGGTGCAGCGATCGAGCGACGCAACGTCGCGCATGCCCGTGAAGGCAGCGAGGGTATTGAGGTTACGCGCGGTCTCGGCAGGGCCCATGGTCTTCTCAGCCTTGTCTGGTGGGGACGATGCCCGCGTGCGTGGAGCCGTCGCGCTGCAGCGACACCTCATATTGGTTGCGGTCGCCGGGAGCCACGATGCGCGAGCACTCGAACGTCTCGCCTCCCGAGTCCGACGTCGAGCGGCGGATGATGAACGTGGGGTCCCCCTCGGCGCAGCCCAGCTGGCGCGCGTCGACTCGCGAGAGGCGCGCGGCCTCGTAGGTCTCGTGCGCGCCTTGGGCGATCCGCCCGGTCGCCTCGGTGATGAGCGCGTAGAGCGAGCGTGTGAGCTGCTCCTCCTTGAGGTTGGGACAGAAGTGGCAGGGGATCCAGGCGGTCTCGAGCAGGATGGGCTCGCCGTCGGCAAGCCTCAGACGGCAGATCTCGAAGACGTTCGTCTGGGGGCCTATCCCCAGACGCTCCGCGACCCAGGCGCTCGGCTTGGTGACGCTGAACCCCAGGACCTTCGAGGTGGGATTCATGCCGAGTTTGAGCATCTCCTCCGAGAAGTTGTGGACTGTGTCGAGACTGCGGGGAAGCTTGGGCTCGGCGACAAACGAGCCCCTCCGGGGACGGCGCACCACGCGGCCCGCGTCGACGAGCTCCGCGTAGGCCTTGCGCGCCGTGGTGCGCGAGACCCCCAGCGCGTCGCAGAGGGTCTCCTCGGTGGGGAGGGGGTCGCCGGGATGCAGCGTTCCGTCTAAGACGAGCTGCGCAAGCCCCTCCGAGAGCTGACGATAGAGCGGCTTGCCCGACAGGGGGTCAAGCGTGACGCTTGCGGCTATTTTTGTGCCGTCCACGGGAAAGCCTCCGATTTTGCTTCTTCATCTACGCCAGTCTGCTAGGTTACTTCTAGATTGAATTGAATCATACAAATGAATCAATTAAATCAGACGCGCCAAGAAATTCTATCACGGAGCCACAAGAGGAAGGGAAACGCCATGAAGCCCACCAAGAAGGCAGCAGAGATGTGCGAACGCGAGCTGGCCGCCTACATCGACCAGTCGGTCCTCAAGCCCGAGTTCACCGTCGAGGAGATCAAGAAGTACAGCCAGGAAGGCATCGACTTCGGCTGCAAGACCATCTGTATCAACCCCTCCTCGCTGGATATCGTGGCTCCCATGGTCAAGGGGACCGTTACGGGCCTGTGCGTGGTGTGCGACTTCCCGTTTGGCCTGGCGACCACCGAGGCCAAGGCTCTTCTCGCCGAGAAATACTGCTCCGAGTACGAGATCGAGGACCTGGACATCGTGGCTAACTACGGACGGCTGCGCTCCGGCGACCTTGACTACGTGGTGAGCGACCTCGCCCCCACGGTCGAGGCCTGCCATGCCCACGGCGTCAACGTCAAGGTTATCATCGAGACCGACTCGCTCACCATCGACCAGGTGAAGCAGGGCACGCAGTGCGCCGTCAAGGCCGGGGCCGACTTCATCAAGAGCTCTACGGGCTTCCTCACGGGCCACGAGAACGTCGGTGCCACCAACGAGGTCGTCGCGGCCATGATCGAGGCCGGCGAGGGCAAGATCAAGATCAAGGGCTCCGGTGCCATTCGCACCCGCGAGCACTTCCTCGAGCTCATCGACAGGGGCATTGACCGCATGGGCGTGGGGTACGCTTCCACGCCCAAGGCTCTGGGCTGCACGCCCGAGGAGGCCAAGAAGCAGGCATAGGGGTCGTGACTTTTGCCCTTTGAAGAAGGCAAAGCTGCCCTTGGTGTCCCAAATCACGTTGAACGCCTGTCCCCGTTGCATTCGGACAGGTAGAATAGGAGAGGCTTGTGACATTTGAGGGCAATCGGGGGCAGCTACGTCTACGGTAGGAGAGTGCACTAGGCGCAAGATCTGGGGAGACGTCCACACGGGGCATCGCGGGGGCCTCGAGGTTCTCAAGTCCATAGGACCGGGGCTCCTGGTCACGGTTGGGTTTATCGACCCGGGCAACTGGGCGTCCAACATGGCGGCGGGTTCCACGTATGGCTACGCGCTCCTGTGGGTGGTCACCCTATCCACCGTCATGCTCGTCGTGTTGCAGCACAACGTCGCACACCTGGGGATCGTGAGCGGGAAGTGCCTGGCCGAGGCCACGACGGACTATCTTCCGCGTCCGGTCTCCCGCGTTGTGCTTGCGACGGCGATGCTCGCCTCCGTGGCCACGGCCATGGCCGAGGTCCTGGGCGGTGCCATCGCGCTGCAGATGCTCTTCCAGCTGCCCCTGCAGATCGGGTCGATTCTGGTGGCGGCCGTCTCGCTCGCCTTGCTGCTCACCAACTCGTATCAGCGCATCGAGCGGCTGATCATCGGCTTCGTGTCTGTGATCGGCCTGTCGTTTCTGATCGAGATCGCGCTCGTGCAGGTCGACTGGCCCCTGGCGGCGGTCTCGTGGGTTGTGCCCAGCGCGCCGGCCGGCTCGTCCGTGGTAATCATGAGCGTGCTCGGCGCCGTGGTCATGCCTCACAACCTCTTCCTGCATTCCGAGATCATCCAGAGCAGCAGGTACGACATGCAGGGTGACGAGGTCATCCGGGAGCGCCTGTCGCATGAGTTCACGGACACGCTCTTCTCGATGATCGTGGGATGGGCCATCAACTCCGCGATGGTCATCCTTGCGGCGGCTACGTTCTGGAAGGCGGGCGTCCAGATTACCGACCTCGCCCAGGCGGCCTCAACGCTCACGCCCATGCTGGGCCGAGCGGCCTCGTTCATCTTTGCGCTCGCCCTGCTCATGGCCGGCGTCTCCTCGTCCGTCACGGCGGGCATGGCGGCGGGGACCATCTCGGCGGGCATGGCGGCCGAGCCGTACGACATCCACGATCGCCACAGCTCGCTGGGCGTGGTGCTCACGTTCGTACTGGGCACGGCCGCCATCTTCTTTGTGAGCGATCCGTTCCAGGGTCTCGTGCTCTCACAGGCGGCGCTCTCGCTGCAGCTGCCCATCACGATTTTCCTGCAGATCTACCTGACCAGCTCCAAGCGGGTCATGGGCGGCTACGCCAACGGGGTGGGGCTCAAGGTCCTTCTCGTGGTCATAGGTATCATAGTGACCGTGCTCAACGTGCTCTCGCTCGTAAACGGCGGCTAGGACGCCCCGCTTGGGTCTGCCGTTGACGACGCCCCTCTCCGCGCGAGGCCCGACCTAGGAGGCTTTGTGCGGCCGCAAAAGTCGAAGTAGAGGGCTTTTGCTAGGATGCCTCTACGTTTTCGCAGGTAGAGAAGTCATATGTTTTGTCAGTCAAGCAACCTTGGCATGTGCGGCCACAAAGAAGCTGCGCGACGCGCGCCGAAGCGCGGTGCCGGTTCTAGAGCCTGCCATGAAAGGCGGGGAAACGCTCGTCGCGCTCGTAGTCAGCGATGGGGTCGACGGCGTCGAGCGCGGCCATGTCCTCGTCGGAGATGGTGAAGTCGAGCTGGGCGTTGGCGCGGATATGGTCGGGATTGGCCGCCTTGGGCAGCGCCACAAGGTCGTGCTGCAGGCAGTAGCGCACACACAGTCGGCCCACGCCCGCGTCGTAGCGGTCGGCCATGGCGGCGAGCGCGGCGTTGGCGAGCGTGGCGCCGTGGGCGATGGGGGAATACGCCTCCACCACGATTTCGCGTGCGCGACACCAGTCGATGAGCTCGAAAGGCATGGCGCCCACGTGCGCGCGAATCTGGTTGGCGGCGGGCTTGATGTGGCAGACCCCCAGGATGTTCTGGAGGTCGCCCACCTGAAAGTTGGAGACGCCGATGGAGCGCACCTTGCCTGCGCCGACGGCGTCCTCCATCGCGCGCCAGGTCTCGCGGTTGCCGGCGAGGTAGCGGTCATCGGAGCCGTATGCGTCCCAGGGCTGAGGGCTGTGGATGAGGAGGAGGTCAAGAGAGTCGAGACCGAGCTTGGCAAGGGACTCGTCGATCGAGGCAGCCGTCGAGTCGTAGCCCTTGAGGCCAGCGGCGACCTTGGTGGTCACGAAGACGTCCTCGCGTGCCACGCCGCTCTGGCGCAGCCCGCGCCCGACTCCCTCCTCGTTGCCATAGCCCTGGGCGGTGTCGATGTGGTGATAGCCACTCTTGAGGGCACAGCATACGGTGTCTGCCGCCTGGTCGTTGGGGATGAGCCAGGTCCCAAAGCCGAGCGTGGGAATGACGATGCCGTTGTTGAGCTTGAGTGTTGCGGTGTCCATGGAATCCTCCTGTGTACACGTCTCTTAGCGGCTTTTCTGGGTCGCAAGGGGACTTGTCAGCAGTTTTTAGAGGTTGGCCTGAGTGGCTCGATTTTCGGCAAGCCCTTGACCTGATATTTTACAATCTGCGGAAGGCTTGCTATTCGGGGAGTGCGGAAAAAACCGCTGACAAGTCCATCCTAGCCGCTCCGCGTCCGTAAAAGAGCACGGCCATCGCCCAAAAACACTTTGTTCTGGGCGATGGCCGCGTGCCACGGCGAATATGCAAAGGAGCGCTAGCTCAGCAGCATGCGGTCGTTCGCGAACTCTCCGCCGGAGACCTCCTCGAACTTCTGCAGCAGGTCAGGTACCGTGAGCGTGTGCTTCTCGGCACCGGAGGCGTCGTAGATTATGGTGCCCTCGTGCATCATGATGAGGCGGTTGCCCAGGCGGATGGCGTCGGTCATGTTGTGCGTGACCATGATCGTGGTGAGCTTGCGCTCGCCGACGATCCTCTGGGTGAGGTCAAGCACCTTCTTGGCCGTCTTGGGGTCGAGCGCGGCGGTGTGCTCGTCAAGGAGCAGCAGTTCGGGGTTGGTGAGCGTTGCCATGAGCAGGGTGAGCGCCTGGCGCTGCCCGCCGGAGAGCAAGCCCACCTTGGAGCTCATGCGACTCTCAAGCCCCAAATCGAGCTCGGCGAGCAGCCGCGGATACTCCTCGCGCTCCTGCTTGGTGACGCCCCAGGCTAGACTGCGCTTCTTGCCGCGCCTCTTGGCCAGCGCGAGGTTCTCCTCGATCTGCAGGTCGGAGGCCGTCCCCAGCATGGGGTCCTGGAATACGCGACCCAGGTAGCGGGCTCGCTTTGGTTCGGAGAGGCGCGATATGTCCGTTTTCCCGAGCGTGACAGTGCCCGAGTCGAGAGGATAGACTCCTGCGACCATGTTGAGCAGGGTGGACTTGCCTGCCCCGTTGCCACCGATGACGGTAACGAAGTCCCCGTCGACAAGGTCGAGGCTCACGTTGGTGAGGGCGCGCTTCTCGGTGACGGTCCCCCGGTTGAAGGTCTTGGTGACGTGCGAGAGCTTGAGGGTGGCCATCAGAGCTCGCCCCCCTTCGCGTAGGAGCGGCGTCGCTGGAAGCTCTCCCAGAGGACCGGCACGCTCAGGGCCAGCACCACGATAATGGCGCTGAGCAGCTTCATGTCGTTGGCATCGAGGCCCATTTGCAGCACGATGGCGCGGATGAGGAAGTAGATGATGGACCCCGCCACGGCCGAGACGAGCCTGGTGGAGAACTGCGAGAGCCCGCCGGGCACGAGACGGCCCAGCACCTCGCCGATGACGATGGCCGCGAGGCCGATGACGATTGCGCCCGTGCCCATGCCGACATCGGCGTACTTCTGCATCTGGCAGATGAGCCCACCGGAGAGGCCCACGAGCGCGTTGGAAAGCGTGAGGGCGATGACCTTCATTGTGTTCGTGTTGACGCCGAGCGCGCGGATCATGGCCGCGTTGTTGCCGGTGGCGCGCAGGGCGCTCCCAAGCTCGGTACCAAAGAACCAGTACAGCAGGGCCACCACGATGGCGGCCACCACGAGGCCGATGATGATGGCGACCGCGTTGCTGGACAGCCCCGTGAAGTCACCGAGCTGGTTGAAGATGGTGTCGCCCGTGAGCAGAGGCGTATTCGACTTGCCCATGATGCGCAGGTTGATGGACCACAGGCTGATCTGCGTGAGGATTCCGGAGAGAATCGCGGGAATCTTGAAGAGCGTGGTGAGCAGGCCCGTGACCAGGCCGCACACGGCTCCTGCGGCCGTGGCCGCCGCGATGGCGAGCGCGGGGTCATGGCCGCTCACTACGAGCACCGCGCACACGCACCCGCCCGTGGCAAAGCTGCCGTCGACCGTGAGGTCGGGAATGTCCAGCAGCTTGTAGGTGATGAAGACCCCGAGGACCATGATGCCCCAGAGGATGCCTTGGGAGACGGCGCCGAGAATTGCTATCTGCATGGGGGCGCCTAGTCGTCGAGGACGGAGAGGTCGATGCCGAGGGCCTCAGCCATGTCCTCGTTCTTGATGACCTTGAGCTGAGAGGAGTCCTCCTGCTCGATAGCCATCTCAGCGGGGTTGGCACCCTGCGTGAGGATCTTGACGGCCATCTCTCCGGCCATGTGGCCGAGGGTGGTGTAGTCGATCGAGAGGGTGCATACGCCGCCTGCCAGGCACATGTTCTCCTCGCCGGCGATGATGGGGAGCTTTCCCTCCTTGGCGATCTGGCCGACCTGCGCCATGCCAGCGGCGATGGTGTTGTCCGTGGGGGTGTAGACGGCGTCGACCTTGCCGACCATCGACTCGACGACGGACTGGATTTCATTGGAGCTGGAGACCGTGAAGCGGTCGTGCGTGAGTCCAGCCTTGTCGAGCGCGGCCTCGGCCATCTCGATCTGGATCTCAGAGTTGGCCTCGGCGGTACAGAAGAGCAGTCCTACGTGCGTGGCCTCGGGGAGGACCTGCTGGAGCATGGCAATCTGCTGGTCGACCGGGTTCATGTCCGAGGTGCCGGTGATGTTGCGCCCGGGGGCGTCATTGGAGTCGGCGAGGCCGGCGGAGGCATAGTCGGTGATGGCGGTGCCCACGATGGGAATCTCATCCGTGACGGCGGCCACGGCCTGCGCCGCCGGGGTGGCGATGGCGAAGATGAGGTCGTCGGCATCGCCCAGGAACTTCGAGGCAATGGTGGTGCAGGCGGACTGGTCGTTCTGGGCGTTTTGCTGGTCGGCCTCGTAGGAGACGCCAGACTCGTCGAGCGCGGCGATGAAGCCCTTGTTGGCGGCGTCGAGCGCGGCGTGCTCGGTGAGCTGCAGGACACCGATCTTGTAGGTCTTGTCGGACGAGGTGCTGGATGCGGTGTCGGTGGAGCCGGAGTTGGACTGGCCGCACGCGCCGAGCGCGAGCAGAGTCGCACCTGCGGCGCCGGTGACGAAGGTCCGCCTGCCGATGGATCCCATGAGTCCTCCTTGGATGTGGCGACCGACAGCCCCACGGAGACGCCGCCCGTCGCAGATACGCGAGTATCCGAATTCTACCTATCGTGTGGGCGTGGCGGGAACGGCGTTTGATGTTACGTAACCGTATCGTTGCTAATGCCTGAAGAGAAGCGGCAAAGCGGGTGGATCGCGCGAGCGTGCCGGAGTGCACGGAAAGACTTCTCCGGGGGCGCGTTCCGTGCGCTCCGGCAGGCTCGGGGAAAACGACACTACCATGGAGGCGACGAACCCCCCCGGGGGGGGGATCGCATGCTCGACATCAGGCGCGTCCTTGCGAGCAGGCCCTGCAAGCCGGACGGAGCGGTTCCCCGACCACTGCTCACTCCCTGGGGCGAGAAGATCGAGGCCGGCGAGGGGCGACCCGCGCCGCACCCGCACCCGCAGTTTGCGCGCGCGAGCTCCTGCCCGCTCAACGGCTGGTGGTACTACCACTGCGATCACCTCGGCATGCTCGTGATGCAGGACATGGTGAGCGGGGGCGGCCCTCTCGACGCCTGGCAAACAAGCTATAAGCCCACGCTCTTCCGATGCTCCTGGAGCCGCCTGGAGGACCATACTTTGCGCGGCATGCGGGCCCTCGCGTCGGATGACGCTCGCTATTGCGCCGAGTGGACTCAGACGTGTCAGGGGACCGTGCTCCACCTGCACAATCATCCCTGTATTGTGGCCTGATGCCTCTTCAACGAGGGCTGGGGGCAGTTCGATGCGACCAAGGCGTTCGTGATGGTGCGCGAGCTTGACCCGACCCGCGCAATTGACGCCACGAGCGGCTGGTACGACCAACGTTGCGGTGACTTCCTGAGCGTGCATAACTACTTCAGGCCGCTCGAGGTGTACCCGGATGACTCTCGTGCGCGCAGGGCCTTTCTCATCTCGGAGTTTGGCGGGCTGAGCCGCGCAGTTTCGGGTCATTGCGCGTTCGCATCCTCCTACGGCTACGAGCAGCTCGACGACGTGGAGAGCTACGTCGCTTCGGTGCTCGCGCTTCTTGCCCAAATCGACGCGCTCGAGGAGCGGGGACTTGCCGGGTTTGTCTATACCCAGCTCTCCGACGTCGAGGAGGAGACGAACGGCCTGGTGACCTACGATCGACGCGTGGTCAAGCTCGACGGAATGCCTCGCAGCTCTTAGCGAGCCGGCAGCTCCATGCCCCCGAAGCCGGTCTGGCGCAGGGCTTCGTAGAGGACGATGGCGACGGCGTTGGAGAGGTTGAGGGAGCTTATGCGGTGGTCCTCGGGGTTAATGAAGTTTCCGCAGATGTCCTGTTGTCGGAGGGCAGCGTGGTCGCGGCTTGGACTGCCTGCGGCCCACGTCTGGGCGTTGTTCAGCGAGGCGGCGTCTGGCAGCATGGGGATGCGCTCGCAGCTTTGTGGCAGCGAGGCGAGCACGTCGTCGGGGATGCCGGTGCTCTCCCTGCCAAAGACCAGGTAGTCGTCACGCGCGTGGGGCGTCTCGGCATAGGTACGACGTGCCTTCTTGGTGAGCAAATGCAGACGCGGCTCGAAGCCGGCCAGCTCAAAGCCATTACGCGTGAGGAAGTCGCTCCAGTTCTTATAGACGGTGACGTCGAGGCTGTCCCAGTATCCGAGGCCCGCCCGATGCAGCAGGTGGTCGTCCAGAGAGAAGCCGAGCGGTCCCACAAGGTGCAGGCGGGAGCCCGTGAGCACGCAGGTGCGCCCGATGTTGCCCGTGTTGGCGGGAATCTCCGGCTCGTACAGCACGACGTTGAGCATGATGCCTCCTCGTTCGCTGGAAATATCTGTCAATCTGCGCAGTTTTGGCCTTCGACACACGTTTTGTCGAATCCCTGCGCAGTTTAGCTCTCCGACGCACGTCCATTTGGGGTCTTCTGGATAAACCCTACTCCACCCGACAGATGGACCATGATAGATGGGCAGGTGAGAGGCTTGTTCTATCCGAACGATTGAGCCTACTACTCAGCGGGGTCTCCAAAGGACGTGTACCGGGAGCCGAAACTGCGCAGCATTTTAGAAAAACGTGCATCGAAGGCCAAAACTGCGCGACGACGGCTTAGACATGAGGCTGGCAGCGTCGTGCCGTGCCGTAGGCATGTCGTCCGAGTGGTAGCTGCCGCTATAATGGCCTGCAGGACGCACGTCCATAACCCAAACCTGAAGGGACCCCCATGATCAAGGACCTGGTACAAGACGATGCGCTTCTCGCCACGCCGTGCGAGCCTGCTACCACCGCAGACGCCGCCGTCGCGATCGACCTGGTCGACACGCTCGCCTCGCTTGACGAGGCCGTGTGCCTCGCCGCCAACCAGATTGGCATCACCAAGGCCGTCGTGGCCTACCAGGACGACAAGGGTCAGACGCACGTCATGTACAATCCCAAGCTCCTCATGGGGCTCTCGAGCTCCAAGCTTACCGAGAGCTGCCTGACGCACGAGGAGGAGACGAGCGTAACGCGCTTCGCAAAGATCAAGGTCGCGTATGACGAGCTTGACGGTGGCGTCCTCAAGTCTCATCGACGCGACTTCACAGGCTGGATCGCGCAGATGATTCAGCACATGATTGACCACTGCAAGGGGAAGCTGGTCTAGCCCCATGCCCTCGCGCAAAAGCCCGGATTCGGGCTCCGCGCGCGGCCGAATCCCCGATCACATCGAGGTACATGGTGCGCGCGTTCATAACCTCAAGAACGTCGACGTGGACGTGCCCCTGCATGAGCTGGTGGGGATCGCGGGCGTCTCGGGATCGGGAAAGTCGTCCCTGGCGCTGGGCGTGCTCTATGCCGAGGGCTCGCGTCGCTATCTGGAGGCGCTCTCTACCTATACGCGTCGCCGCCTTACGCAGGCGCGCGGCGCAGCGGTCGACGAGGTCCGCTACGTTCCGGCGGCGCTTGCGCTTCACCAACGCCCGGGCGTGCCGGGCGTGCGCAGCACCTTTGGTACCATGTCTGAGCTGCTTAACGGCCTGCGTCTGCTCTTCTCGCGCGCGGGCGGCCACGTGTGCCCGTCGTGCGGGGCGCATGCGTCTCCCACGCTGGCCGTGGCGGCCGGCCGGCCGATCCGCTGTCCCCGGTGCGGCACCGAGTTCGAGGGTCCCAGCGCGGAGGGTCTGGCCTTTAACAGCGGCGGCGCCTGTCCTACCTGCGAGGGAACGGGCGTTGTGCGCACCGTGAACGAGGCTGCGCTTGTGCCGGACGAGTCCATCTCCATCGACGACGGGGCCGTGCTACCATGGGGGACGCTCATGTGGGACCTCATGAAGCAGGTCTGCCGTGAGATGGGCGTGCGCACGGACGTGCCGTTCTCCGAGCTCACCGTCGCCGAGCGTGACGTTGTCTTTCATGGGCCTGCCGAGAAGAGGCATATCCTCTACCGGCCCAAGAAAGGGGACAGCCTCGCCGAGCTGGACTTCACGTACTACAACGCAATCTACACGGTGGAGAACGCCCTGGCCAAGGTCAAGGACGAGAAGGGTCTCAAGCGCGTGGCACGCTTCCTCACCGAGGGAACGTGCCCGGACTGCGGGGGCACGCGGCTCTCGGCTGCGGCGCGCGGTCCCCAGGTCGCGGGCATCAACTTGGCCGAGGCCACGGCGATGACGCTCGACGAGCTTTCGGGCTGGGTCGCGGCCGTGCCCCAGAGCCTGCCGGCCGAGATGCGCCCGATGGCCCAGAGCATCTGCGACTCGTTCGCCCACACGGCGCGGCGCCTGCTCGACCTGGGTCTTGGCTACCTCTCGCTCGACCGTGCGGCGGCGACTCTCTCCACGGGCGAGCGCCAGCGCGTGCAGTTGGCCCGCGCCGTGCGCAACCGTACGACCGGAGTGCTCTACGTGCTCGACGAGCCTTCCATCGGGCTGCACCCCTCCAACGTGGACGGCCTTCTGGGCGTGATGCGCGACCTTCTGGTGGACGGGAACTCCGTGGTGATGGTTGACCACGACGTGCGCATCCTCGCCCAGACGGACCACCTGATTGAGATGGGCCCCGGCGCGGGCGCGGACGGAGGGCGCGTGGTCGCGCAGGGTACGGTGGAGGAGGTCGCAGTCAACCCGGCGTCTCGTATCGGTGGCTTTCTCACGGGACAGAAGAGCACGCGCACACGACCGCGCGCTGCCGCTGACAAGCTCTTTGACCTGGGGTTCATTCATCTGGAGACAGGTGCCCTCCATACGGTGCGGCCCCTCTCGGTCGACGTGCCGCGCGCACGCCTCGTAGTCGTGACCGGCGTCTCGGGCTCGGGCAAGACCACGCTCGTCCTGGAGACCCTGGTGCCGGCCCTTGTGGCGCAGGCTGCGGGTGAGCCCCTACCTGCTCACGTGCGCGCCCTCGACGCCGAGGGGGTGCGGCGCGTGAACCTTATCGACGCGAGCCCGATCGGCATCAACGTGCGCTCGACGGTGGCCACCTACTCCGGCGTTCACGACGAGCTGCGCCGCGCCTACGCCCGTACCGATCAGGCCAAGGTTGCAGGATACAAGGCAGGTGACTTTTCGTACAACACGGGACGACTGCGTTGTTCTACCTGCGACGGAACGGGACAGGTGTCGCTCGACGTGCAGTTCCTGCCCGATGTGGTTATCGACTGTCCCGATTGCGGGGGCACGCGCTATGCACGGGAAGCCTCGTCCGTCCGCCGTCCTCCCGAGGGGGCGCCGGCGGGAACCGGCCTCGCGCTGCCGCAGCTCATGGCGCTCAGTGTCGACGAGGCCCTTGACGCATGCGGTGACCTCAAGCGCGTGGCCTCGCGGTTGCAGACGCTGCACGATCTGGGGCTGGGCTACCTCATGCTCGGTGAGGCCACACCCGCGCTCTCGGGTGGCGAGGCGCAGCGGCTCAAGCTCGCGAGCGAGATGGGCCGCGCCCAGGACGATGCGGTATTTGTCTTTGACGAGCCCACCATTGGGCTGCATCCGCTTGACGTGCGGACGCTGCTCTCGGTGTTCCAAAGGCTTGTCGAGGCGGGCGCGACCGTGGTGGTCATCGAGCACGACCTCGACGTTATTGCCAGCGCGGACTATGTCATCGATCTGGGGCCCGGCGGCGGCGCGGCGGGCGGGCGCATCGTGGCCACCGGCACGCCCGAAGAGGTCGCGGCGAACCCACGGAGCGTGACTGGGCGTTACCTCTAGAGACGCGGCACCGATCACGCTCGGGGTGCTACGCGTTGTGGACGGCCTCGATGTTGTTGCCCTCGGGATCGTGCACGAAGGCGGCATAGTAGTTCGGGCCGTAGTCGGGGCGAGGACCGGGCTTGCCGTTGTCGGTGGCGCCAGCCTTGAGTGCGGCGTCGTAGAAGGCCTGTACCGAGGCCTCATCGGCGGCGGTGAAGGCGATGTGGACCGGTGTGGGCGTCGCGCCCTGCTTGGCGGTGGAAACCCAGACGGAGTCCGCGTCGGAGGCATCGGCGAAGCACACCGATCCGGGGTGCTCAAAGGCCTGCGTATAGCCAATCGGTGCAAGCGCGGCCCCGTAGAACGCCTTTGCGCGGTTGAAGTCCAGCGTGTTTATGGTGAGATGGTTGATCATTGCGCACTCCTTCTCGACGACGGGGGCAGCCCCCTCCCCTTTGCACGAACACTCTAATTGTTCCCTACTGGCACCGTGGCGTGCAGGTGGAACGCGACTCCATTCTGGGGGCTCAGCAGCGATGGGCACTCGGGCAGATGTCCTCGAGCACGCAGCCGTCGCAGAGGGGGCCACGTGCGTGGCAGGTCTCGCGCCCGTGGCGAATCCACTGGTGGTTGACTGGCCCCCAGAGCTCGCGGGGGAGCAGGGCGAGGAGGTCCTGCTCGGTCTTGAGGGGCTCCTTCTCGTGAGTCTTGGGTGAGAGGCCCAGACGGTGCGCGATGCGGTTGACGTGCGTGTCCACTGCGATGCCCTCGACGATGCCAAAGCTGACATTAAGGACGATGTTGGCCGTCTTGCGCCCCACGCCCGGCAGGCGGGTGAGCTCAGCCATCGTGTGCGGGACCTCGCCACCAAAGTTCGAGACGATCATCTGGGCGGCCTCCACGCAGTGCGTGGCCTTGGTCTTGTAGAAGCCAAGCGAGTGAATGATTTGGGCGATCTCCACGGGCGTTGCCGCCGCCATGGCCTCGGGTGTGGGAAAGCGCACGAAGAGTGCCGGTGTGACCCTGTTGACCTGTGCGTCCGTGGTCTGCGCGGAGAGAAGCACCGAGATGACCAGATGGAACGGGTCCGTGTGGTCGAGGAAGCACTCGACGGGACCGTACTTCTCGTCAAGGCGTCGGCACACCTCGATGGCGCGCTCCACCTTGGCTTTTTTGGTCTCTCGCGGCATGAGTCTCCCTTGGTTGGCGTCTGCGTTCATACTGAGATGATAAAACGTGAGGCGCGAGGAGTCGCGATGAACATCAGCTGGGATGCAGCGGGATACGAGAAGGCTTCTTGCTCGTGCCCGCCTACGGGCGGGGTGTAATCGATCTGATTGACGCGCGGCCGGGAGCCACCTGTCTCGACTTGGGCTACGGAAACGGGGCGCTCACGGTAGAGCTGCGGCGGCGTGGGCTCGACGCCTTTGGCGGGACGCCTCGGCCGAGATGATTGGGCTCGCGCGCGCCCGCCACCCCGACCTGCGCTTTGTGAGGGTCGACGCCACGAACTTCACGCTGGGCGAGCCCGTCGACGTAGTCTTCTCCAACGCGATGCTGCGCTGGATTGATTGCGAGAAGCACCCCGACGCCCTGGCCTGCGTGTCGGCCGCCCTTGCGCCTCGGGGCCAGTTCGTCTTTGAGTGCGGGGGTCGCGACTGCTGCGCGCGCATTCACGGGGCTCTCGCGCGAGTGTTCGTTGTTGCGCGCGGACGGGGCTACGAGATTCCGTTCTGGTTTCCCACGGTTGGGGGGGGGGTACGCGCCGCTCGTAGAGGCTGCGGGCCTGCGGGTGACGCATGCGGAGCTCTTCGATCGGCCCATGAGGCCGGCAGGTTCGGAGGGCATGGCGGATTGGATTCACCTGTTCGTGAAGCGCCCGTTTGCAGACGTGCCCACAGATGAGGTGGATGCCATCGTGGCGGAGGCGGTGGACGACCTGCGCATGCGTGCCGTGCAGGCGTGACGGGGTCTGGATGCATCAGCAATCTTCGGACCCCGCCTGAAGTTCAATTTCGTTGTGCTAGAGTGGACCAAAGTTGAACTTCTTGCAACGATAAGTTCAATTTAAGGAGCAAAATTGAACTTCAAGGAGGCCTCGTGCGGAACCATACGTTTTCCGATCGGCTCGGTGTGATTTTGGACCAGAGGGGGCTCAAGCAGGCCGATCTGGTTCGCATGGCTGCCGAACGAGGCAAGAAGCTCGGAAAGAGCCAGGTCAGCCAATACGTGAGTGGCAAGGTCACGCCGCGCCGCGACGTCCTCGAGCTTCTCACCAGCATTTTGGGCGTCGAGGAGGACTGGCTCGACGGGACGAATCCCGCTGCTGAGCCTGCGCTCGCGCCTATCTTCACACCTGCGCCCCCCTCTCAAGACCCCACTCAAAGGAGCACTGCCATGCGCGAGTTCAAGAAGTCGTCCAAGCTGGAGAACGTTCTCTATGACGTGCGCGGGCCCGTCGTCGATGAGGCGGCGCGCATGGAGGCCGAAGGCCAGCGCATCTTGAAGCTCAACATCGGCAATCCCGCGCCGTTTGGCTTTCGCACCCCCGACGAGGTCGTAAGCGACATGCGCCAGCAGCTCACGGACTGCGAGGGCTACTCGGACTCGCGCGGCCTCTTCTCCGCGCGCAAGGCGATCATGCAGTACGCGCAGCTCAAGAACCTCCCCAACGTGGACATGGAGGGCATCTACACGGGCAACGGCGTCTCCGAGCTCATCCAGCTCTGCATGCAGGCGCTGCTCGACAACGGCGACGAGATCCTCATCCCCAGCCCCGACTACCCGCTCTGGACGGCCTGCGCGACCCTGGCCGGCGGCACCCCCGTCCACTACCTCTGCGACGAGGACGCCGGCTGGTACCCCGATCTCGCCGACATGGAGTCCAAGGTCACGCCGCGTACCAAGGCGCTCGTCATCATCAACCCCAACAACCCCACGGGTGCCGTCTACCCGCGCGAGGTTCTCGAGGAGATTGCGGAGCTCGCCCGTCGCCACCAGCTCATGATCTTCTCGGACGAGATCTACGACCGCCTGTGCATGGACGGCGAGAAGCACGTCTCCATTGCGAGCCTCGTGCCCGACCTGTTCTGCGTCACGTTCTCCGGCCTCTCCAAGAGCCACATGGTGGCCGGCTACCGCATCGGCTGGATGGTGCTCTCGGGCAACAAGCGCTGCGCGCGCGACTTCGTCCTGGGCATCAACATGCTCTCCAACATGCGTCTGTGCTCCAACGTGCCCGCACAGTCCATCGTGCAGACGGCCTTGGGCGGCTATCAGAGCGTCGAGCGCTACGTGGAGCCCGGCGGGCGCATCCTGGAGCAGCGCGACTACGTCTATGAGGCGCTTAATGCCATCGACGGCGTCACGGCGGTCAAGCCCAAGGCGGCGTTCTACATCTTTCCCAAGATTGACGCCAAGAAGTTCAACATCACCGACGACGAGCAGTTCGCGCTCGATCTCCTGCACGAGAAGCGCATCCTGGTCACGCGCGGCGGTGGGTTCAACTGGGACAAGCCGGATCACTTCCGCGTGGTCTACCTGCCACGCATGGGCGTGCTGCACGAGTGCATGGAGGACCTTGCCGACTTCCTGTCAGACTATCGTCAGGCATAGCGAAGCGACGGGGAGACCCCGCAGCAGGTCCGCGCCTTTCCTGTGGATATGTGCTCGTGCGGTTCGCGCAGGTGGATTGCACGTACACTAAACAGCAGTATCGGGAGGTTCCGAGAGGGGCCTCCCCTCGTTTATGGTGCGCAGACGCGCAGAAGGAGACTGAATGTCCCAGTTTGAGAACGACGAGCAGGACCTCGAGGCTACGGAGCCCGAGAAGACGACGGAGCCCGCGGAGGCTCCCCAGGCAGCCGAGGCTGCGAAGACCGAGAAGGCCGAGCCCGCAACGGGCGATCTGGACAGGCAGCTCCTGGACAAGGCGAACCGTGCGGCTCGCCTGCTGCGCAACAGGCGCGATATGCTCTCCAAGCAGGCTGAGGAGGGCTCGGGCAAGACGGGTACCCTCGAGCGCGCGATGCGCCTGCTCGAGCTCAAGCCCAAGATGGAGCAGAAGGAGATGGCCGAGCTCCTGGGCGTGCGCCTGCGCGAGCTCAACGAGATTCTCGTCAAGGCCGAGGCTGACGACCTCGTGTCGCGCGTCGAGCCCGAGGATGCCGACATGCGCAAGGTCGTCGTAACGGCGAGCGTCGACGCCCTCGAGCGCGTCGAGGCGCTAAGCGCCCAGGTCGAGCGCTACGTTCCGGGTCTGGATGACGAGACCTTGGCTCAGCTGCTCGCCCAGCTCGACCAGGTAATTGACCCGCTGGCGGCCATGGGCCTCGAGAACGACCGCGACGAGCGTCGCGGGCGCCCCGACGACCGTGGCCCGCGCGGCGGCTTTGGCGGCCCCCGCGGACGCGATGACCACCACGACCGGGGCGGCTATCGTGGCGGCAGCGACCGTGGCCCGCGCGGCGGCTTTGGCGGACACGACCGCGACGACCATCACGATCGCGGCGGGCACGGTGGCTATCGTGGCGGCAACAGCGGCGGATACGACCGCGACCGCAGCGGCTACCGTGGCAACGGCGGCAGCAACGGTGGGCACGACCGTGACCATGGCAGCTACCGGGGCAACGGCGGCGGATACGACCGCGACCGGGGCAGCTATCGTGGCAACAACGGTGGCTATGACCGTGACCGCGGAAGCTATCGTGGCGGCAGCGACCGCAGCGACCGCAGCGACCGCAGCGGACGCGACGACCGCGGCTCGCGTGGCGGCTATGGCTCGAGCCGAGGCGGCTACCGCGGCTAGACTGCGCCTTTCCTAGCGCACAAGGGGTCTGGAGTCCGCTCCGGGCCCCTTTTTTGTTGCACGCTCTTCTCGCCTGCGATGAGGCTTCCTGCCTCGCGCTCCCCTTTGCACTATTGGGGCGTTTTTTTGATATTCGAGCATCTTCCGTCGAGAAGAGATGCATTATTGTGCATTATTACTGCTCAGAATAAGGAAAAATGCATAGCGCTGTCGACCCGAGGCGCTCCATATCAAGAAAGCTCCCCAATCGTGTCGCCCAGCCGTGCCAAGGCTGCCCGAGAAACCCTACAGCGCCTCGATTCGCCAGACGTCCTCGAAGCGTATGCAAGTGCGCACCACCTGCAGCTCATGTGATGCAACGTCGAGGCGAGATACAATGCCCTCCTGCGTGACGTAGGAGCCGTCGGTGTAGTGCTTCACGCGCACGAGGTCCCCCTTGTGTACTCGGGAGAGCTCCGACGAGATGCGCTCGACGTCCTCGGCCGAGAGGTCGTGGCGTGGCTCGACGACGCTCTCCTGGGCCCGAACGAGATCGTAGTAGCCGGTGAGGGCGGCAAATGGCATGAACTGTGCGGCGCGGTCCACGTGGGTCGCCTTGCGCTCCTTGCCCCACTCGGGAGAGCCTTCACTCATGATGCCCTCCCACCTGGGCGTTCCTCTCGCGTGCGGTGGCCTTGTCCCTTAAGCTCATGCCTCGCACCAGGGCGTTCTTGCCAAATCTCTGCTTTACGGCCAGGGTGGCCTCCGAGAGGCGATGGTCGGCCTGGCGCGCCTTGGCGTCCGTGAAGAGGGTGAGGTTGGCGAACTCCTCGGGCACGAGCTCCCCCATGCTGAGGCTGATTCTCCTGAGGGCGCGGTTGCGATCCGCAGTCTGATCGTAGAGACGCAGGAAGCTCTCGGTGAGCTCGGCGCGTGCGTTGGTGCACGCTTTCAGCTTGCGCGAGCCTCCTGCGTGCGGCAGGTCGTGACCCAGCCGTCTCGTGCCGTGCTCGCCCGTAAACGTGGGCGACGCGGTAGGGCCCGGGCCTCCGTCTTCGCTGGGGCGCTCGGCGGCATAGCCCAGGAAGAGCGAGATGTGTCCGCAGACGAGGCCCTTCTCCACGAGGTCCAGCGCGGAGGCATCCACCATCTCACGCAGGATGAGACGCGCCTCGTCGTAGTCGTAGTCGCAGGGGAGCACCTGAGCGTTGCAGATTGAACGGGCCTGAGGGCGATAGGCGTGAATCTGCGCGATCGTACAGGGCTCGACACCCCAGGCATGGTCGATGAGCAGCTCAGCATTGACCCCGAACTCCTGGTAGAGCGCATCCTTATCGGCGAGAACAACGCCTGCGAGGTCATAGACGCCCATGTTCTTGAGGCGTCGCGCGATTCCCGGCCCGATGCCCCAGATGTCCGTGAGAGGGCGATGGCGCCAGATGCGCAGCTTGAACTCGTCCTCGTCCAGGTAACCGATGTGATCGTCAACGTGCTTGGCCGTGACGTCCAGCGCAACCTTGGCAAGAAAGAGGCTGGGACCCATGCCCGCCGTGGCGCAGATGCCCGTCTTCTCGAGCACGAGCTTCATGAGATCGCAGGCCAGCTTGCGCGGGGTCTTGTCATAGAGCGCAAGGTAGGGGCCCACGTCGATGAAGCACTCGTCGACCGAGTAGACGTGGATGTCGTCGGGCGAGAAGTAGCGCAGGTAGAGAGCATAGATTTTGGCTGAGACCTCCATGTAGCGCCGCATGCGCGGACGGGTCTTCTCGTAGTCGATGCTCTTGGGAATCTGGAAGACGCGGCAGCGGCTGCGAACGCCGAGCTTCTTCATGGCGGGGGAGACGGCCAGGCAGATGGTCTTGGGGCCGCGCGACGGATCGGCTACCACCATGAGCTTCTTGAAGGGGTCCCATCCCCGGTCCACGCACTCCACCGAGGCATAGAAGCATTTGAGGTCAATGCACAGATAGAAGTGTTCCATGGTTCCCCCTCGCACAAACACATGTTCTGATTAAGAACCATGATGAGGGGAGCGTGGAACATAAATTGCGACAGGGGCTCTCGTCACAAAGCCGACATGCCTTGTTCTAAGAGGCGCTTCTCTTACAGGCTATGCGTAGATGACTTCGAGGCTGGGAGCTTCCTCCAAAAACCGGGTGCGTGTGGCATCGTTTACGGCCGAGTCGGTGATGAGACAGTCGATTTCAGAAAGGCTGGCTGCTTGCGTGAGCGCACTCGAACCTATCTTGGTCGAGTCAAGGAGCATGATGTGCCGCTCGGACGCCCTGATTTGAGTGCGCACGTACTCTGCCTGCTCGAGGCGATGCGCGGTAAAGCCGTGCTCGAAGGAGAAGGCGTTGCAGCACATATAGGCTGTCGGGACATAGTAGCTCTCGAGCTGCTTGAGCGTCTCGGACCCCTGGGCATAATGAAACCCCATGCGTAGCGTTCCTCCCAAGGTGATAACGGAGCTGTCCTTGAGGATCTGCTCGGCGAGCATGGCAATAGCATAGTCGCTGGTAATCATCGTGATGTTGCGCCTGTTACGCAGCGCGCGCACAAACTCGGTGCACGTTGTGCCCGACTGCACGAAGAACGTGTCCCCGTCCGAGACAAGTTGGGCAGCCTGACGGCCGATCCTGACCTTCTCGGCGTGAGCGCGCGAGGCTGCCACGTCCACGTTCATCTCGATGCTATCAGCTGCGGGCTTAATGGCACCTCCATGCGTTCTGCGAAGCTTGCCCTCATGTTCAAGGCTGCGGATGTCTTTTCTAATGGTGGCGGTCGAGACGCCAAGCTGGGCGCTGAGGTCGGCGACGCGTACGATGGCATCCTTTTCCAGCTGAGAAAGAATCAGCTCTTGACGCTCTTCGAGGTAGTAGGAGCGATTCTCGGCCATAGGGTGCCTCTCGATGGATTCGTTTTGAATTATATCTTGCGGCTAGCATACCGCTTACGAATCAAAACAAACCGCTCACCAAACTATTTTGAAAAACGGTCATAAGAGGTACTTATCGAAAATAAACGTGTATATTTGAAACCGAAAAATGGTTCTATTTAAGTTCGCTTTGGGTCTGACAAAGAGGAAGGAACAGGACATGCTAACTAACCTACGAGATATCTGCGCGATTGCCGAGCAGAACAACATGGCGCTTGCCGCCGTAAACTCGGCAAGCCTGGAGGCGGTCCGAGCCGCCATTGACGTGGCCGAGCAGACGGGCTATCCCATCATCATCCAGCATGCCGAGGCACACGAGGGCGTTGTCCCGCTTAAGACCATTGCACCTGCCGTCGTCGCGCTCGCCGAGCGCTCAAGTGCGCAGATCTGCATTAACCTTGATCACTGTGAGCATCTCTCCTATGCGCAGCGCGCGCTCGACCTGGGATTCAATGGGGTCATGTTCGATGGCTCGACGCTCCCCTACGAGCAGAATGTCGAGTACTCTCGCCGCGCTGCAGAGATGTGCGTCGAGTATGGGGCGGGACTCGAGTGCGAGCTCGGATCCATGGGCTCGCGTGAGGGGGGAGAGCGTGACGAGGGCGGGACGGCCGAGGAGGCCGGGGCCATCTACACCGATCCTGACCAGGCAGCCGACTTTGTGAAAGGTACCGGTCTGGACATACTGGCCTGTTCCTTTGGTACGGTGCATGGTATCTACAGGGGAGAGCCACATCTTAACTTTGATGTGCTGGAGCAGATTCGCAAGCGCATTAAGGTACCTCTGGTCATGCACGGCGGCTCGGGTGTCTCAGACGATGACTATCGGAGCGCCATTGACGCTGGAATTCGCAAGATCAACTACTACACCTATGGGGCCAAGTACGCCGGCGAGGCGGTGCGCTCAGTCATAGATGATCGCACCAAGCAGGGTTCGGATGCAATCGTCTACTGGCATGACATGACGGTTGCCGCCTACGAGAGCTTTGTCCAGACGTTTGGACATGTGGTCAAGGTATTCGCCAATGGCGCAGCCCCCCTTGCTTAGGCGGACGATGTCGTATGAGAAAGATTCTTATTGCATCTCATGGTCATGTAGCAAGCGGCATGAAAAGTGCCGTAAAGATTCTGACGGGCGACGTGAGCGCGCTCACTGCTGTTGACTTCTACGTGGATGAGTCCGACCAGACGCCTGTCGTCGAGGCGTTTATCAACTCAGTAGGGCCCGAAGACGATGCGGTCATCTTTACGGATCTGCTGGGGGGAAGCGTCTGCAACAAGGTACTGACGCTTCAGCCAGAGAAACACGGCATCACGCATGTTACGGGATTCAATCTGATTGCCGTTCTGGGGTGTCTGCTGTCCGATGAGCCTCTGACACCAGCTGTGGTGGACGAGGTTATTGCTACGGCGTCGGCGCAGTTGCAACGTATAAGCGTCGAGCCTGAGGCACGGGAGGACGAGGAGACCGAGGATAGCTTCTTCGCGTAAAGGCGTCCACATGTCAGTCGGCGTGTGGGATGCAAGGGTTTTTACTGACGGGAGACGGACATGATCGTACAGCTGCGCGTTGACGACCGGCTAATCCATGGGCAGGTCGCGCTTATGTGGGGCAAAGAGCTCAATACGAAGGGGATAGTCGTGGCCAACGACCATGCCGCATCTGATGCGACGCAGGCAGCCACGCTTAAGATGGCCTGCCCCCAAGGGCAGAAACTGCTCATTCGCAGTGTTGATGACGCCGTCAAGGTGGTCAATGACCCTCGTGGTGGGCAGATGCGCATCTTTGCGCTCACGGACAGCGTCGCGGACGCACTTCGCCTTGCCCAGGGAGCGCCTGACAAGATCGGAAGCATCAACATAGCGAACGTCGGACGTTTTGATCGCTCGGACGAGGCCTCAAAGGTTCTGCTGACAACGGGGGTCACCCTCAATCCCCAGGAGCTCGATGCAGCTCGGGAACTCTGCAAGCTTGACATGCCCGTCGTGCACCAGGTGGGCGTCTTGGATCCTAAGACGAAGGTCTCAGATCTTCTCGCCAAACTTTAGGAGGTATGCATCTCCTCGTTCTAGGTGTGCGGGGGTGCGGTTATATGCAGTCGATATGAAAGGAGCTTTGGCATGTTGGGTCCTGCGCTCATGGCGTTTTTCGCCGGGTTTATCTGCTATTTTGTGCAATGGACATTTGGTCAGCCCATGCTCGACCAGCCTCTTGGGGTGGGTCTGGTGGCCGGCCTTCTTTTTGGGGACGTCACAACGGGCATTATCATCGGAGCGGCCCTCCAGGCGATTTTTATCGGCAGTGTCAACGTTGGTGGTGCAACGTCTGCTGAGCCGGTTTCTGGTACGGTTATGGCCATCTGCTTCGTAACGCAGATGAACATGGATCAGGGCATTGCGATTACCCTTGGTGTCGCCGTGGCTGTCTTTGCAAATCTCATTTACTCGCTCATATTCAACGTCTTGATGTCATTCTGGGCGCCACTCATTGACTGGGCGGCTGAATCGGGCGAGCGCAGCAAGGTGGCTCTCGTTCACTTTGGTGGTGCCGTTGTTATGAATGCCGCATTTGCGGTCCCCTCGTTTCTTGGCGTTTACGTGGGTGCCGAGCCGGTGGCAAACCTTGTGAACGTTATCCCCGCTGCGGTGACTAACGGATTCAATGCTGCTGCAGGCTTGCTTCCCGCCGTGGGCATGGCCCTTCTGCTACGTATGCTCTGGGACAATAAGACCGCCATCTTCTTCCTGCTGGGCTTTGTTCTCTTCACGTATCTCAACATGCCGATGATTGCGGTGGCCGCCGTGGGTGCCGTTGTCGTGGTTGTGACCGGCCTGCGCGACATGCAGGAGTTCGATATCAAGAATCAGATTAGAACCTTACGTGAACAGGGAATATCGGGTGGAGCCACATCGCCGGCCGAACTTGAAGAGGAGGATTTCTTCGCATGAGCACTCAGGAGACAAGCACGACTCAAACGATTTCCCCCGAGAGCGGCGGGTCGCAAAGCGGGGCAAGTCAGAAGATTTCCCTCTCCACCAAGGACCTCTCACACGAGGACAGGAAGATGCTGCATGGAATCTTCTGGCACTCGTTCAACGTCTTCGCCATGTACTGCGGCGGTGCTCGTGCGGGGGCTTCTGGCTTTATGTGGTCGATCTGGCCGGCCATCGAACGCTTCTACCCCACGAAGGAGGGGCGTTGCGATGCCCTTAAGAGGCATTCGACCTGGTACAACATTACCTCAAACGTGGGAACGTTCTGCATGGGTCTCGTTGCGGCCATGGAGAAGGAGAACTCCGAGAAGCCTGACTTTGACACGCACTCCATTGACTCGGTCAAGGCCTCTCTCATGGGGCCGATGTCGGGCATTGGAGACGCAATATTCTGGGGCGTTCTGCGTGTGATTGCTGCCTCCGTGGGCATGGCACTTTGTGCCGACAACGGCACTGTGCTAGGACCCATTGCGTTCCTTCTCATTTACAACGTCCCCTCCTGGATTTGTCGCTGGGTCCTGACCGTCCTGGGCTATCGAGTGGGGTCGAGCTTCATCACCAAGCTCTATGAGGGTGGCTTGATGGGCATCCTGACAAAGCTCGCCGGAACGTTGGGCCTGCTCATGATTGGTGCCATGACCGCGTCTTTTGTGAAGTTCAACATGATTTTGTCCATCCCCCTGCCACAGGGCGATCCGGTCATGATCCAGACCTATTTGGATACCATTTTCAAGGGGCTCGTGCCCATTCTTTACACGCTTGGCTGTCTCAAGCTGCTGAGGAAGAACGTAAGTGTCAACTGGCTCATTATTGGTACGATGATTATTGGCCTGGGGCTAGGCCTGCTGGGAATCGTATAGCTCGCATGCTTAGCCTATGAAAGGCGGCGGTCACAGAAGACTCTGTGACCGCCGCCTTTCTGGAAGAAGGCAGATGAAAGTCCCCCTGGGGGTCAAAAAAACAACCCTAGGCGAGCAGATCGCCTTCTTCGGAATGCTTCTCGAACCAGGTGACGGCATAGGAGCAGGTGGGGTGCGCCCGGCGTCCGGTAGTGCGCAGTGCATCGGCTACATGGCGCATGAGCTGGCCGGCCATGCCCTGGCCGCGCAAAGACGGGTCCACGAACGTGTGGTCGATGTTTACGATGCCAGCGGATTCCTCGGGAAACGTCGCCTCAGCAAGCGTGCTTCCGTTCTCGTCAAGATAGACGACAGCGTTATCGCGTGTCTCAAAGCTCATAGGGGTTCCCTCCTGCGGTGGTCACGGACGAGCTTGCCATGCTTCGTAGCATACCCAGTAATTTCGGGGTGCGTCAGCACGATGGAGGCGGGGCGCTAGGTATATGGTTGCCGTCAAATGGACCCGGCAGAAGGAGCGCACATGAACGTAGTGATGATCAACGGCAGTCGTCGTGCGAAGGGCTGCACCTACACGGGGCTCGGCATCGTGTCTGACGTGCTCAGTGAGCAGGGGATCGACTCCGAGGTTGTCCACGTGACGGACGCGGACGCGGTCAGCCGCACCTTGGGGCTGCTTCCTGACGCGGATGGCCTTGTGATTGGCTCGCCGGTCTACTGGGCAGGCCCCTCGGGCGAGGCCAAGACGTTTCTCGATCTTCTCTGGGGCAGGGCGTCGCGCGATCTTCTGGCCGGGAAGCCCTGCGCCATTCTCGCCTCCGCGCGCCGCGCGGGAACCACGACCACGCTCGATGCGCTTGCCAAGTACCCCGAGTACGCCGAGATGCCGCTCGTGAGCTCGTTCTACTGGCCCCTGATCCATGGCGTCGCTGCCGAGGACGTCTTGCGCGACGAGGAGGGCGTCGAGATCCTGCGGCAGCTGGGTGCCAACATGGCGTGGATGCTTCGCTGCATCGAGGCCGGGCGCGCGGCGGGCATCGAGCTGCCAGCGGCTTCCAAGAGCGTGCAGACGAACTTCATCCGCTAGGACACGTGTCCGGACCCTCTGCGTAATCGCCGCCAACGACGGTTACGTTAACTTCTCGCGTCACCCTCTCTGCCTGATTTCAACGCACGTCACAATGGCCTTTCAGCAGTAGTTCCAAGCCTATGGGGATTAGGCAGAGAGGGAAGGTCCGTGCTGCAATCTGGCGCGCCGCTTCACGGCCGACTGGTCTACACCAACACCGAGCCGAGCGGTGCCTTTCGCGACTACGGTGCCACGCAGGGGGGGCTTTTGCGGTCGAGAGCTCGGGGGAGAGCATCTCTGCTCGTGCTGCCCCCTGATCCCCATTGATTAAATTATTTATTTATAATCGCACTCGTACATAAATAATGGATGCTAGCCGTTTGTCGACTGGCGACCCGGTGTTTTATAGATATTTATGTACGACCTGAGGCGACATAAATATTTTTCTTGAGGTCTTGGAGGGTTTTTGGGGTTCGAATCTAGGGATGGGGTTCCGCAGACTCCTGCGCTGCCGAGAAAACCGGGGGCCGCCGCACTATGTGCAAAACGACCCCCGGCCAGGTTTTGATGCGTCCCCGCAGCTCCTACAGATCGTCCACCAGGGCCGTGGACTTGGCGTAGGCGGTAGAGCGCGCCTCGAAGAAGTCGGTCTTGACCATGTTGGCGTTGCTGTACTGGCTGACCCAGGCCATGTCGGCGGGCTCCTCGTCGTGGCCCTCGAAGAGGGTCCCAAAGCCCAGGGAGCGCCAGCGCAGGTTGCCCAGGTACAGGATGTAGTCCTCGACCATCTGGTGCGTGAGACCGGCGATCTTGTCGTCGATCACGTACTGGCCCCAGGCGATCTCCTGGCGAATGCCCTCCTCGAGCATGCCGCGCAGCACGGCGACGTTCTCGTCGGAGAAGAGCCCGGGCTCCTCCCTCTGCAGCTCCAGGATGATGCTGCGGAAGAGCCACAGGTGCGTGTTCTCGTCGCGGTTGATGTAGCGAATCTCCTGGGCGCTGCCCGACATCTTGCCGTTTCTGGCCAGGTTGTAGAAGAACATGAACCCGGAGTAGAAGTAGACGCCCTCGAGGATGAAGTTGGCCATCATGACCTTGAGCAGCGTGAAGGCGTCCTTGTGGTCCATGAACTCGTTGTACTGGTTGCCGATGAAGGTGTTGCGCGTGAGCAGGCGCTCGTCGGTCTTCCAGAGGTAGAGAATCTCGTTTCTCTTCTCGGGGCTGCAGATGGTGTCGAGCATGTAGGAGTAGCTCTGCGAGTGCACGCACTCCTGGAACGCCTGGATGTGCAGGCAGAGATTCACCTCGTTGGCCGTGACGTACTCGCTCACGTTGGGCAGGTTTGCGGACTGCAGGGAATCAAGAAAGATGAGAAACGAGAGAATCTTGTCGTAGGCATCCCGCTCAGCCGGCTCGAGCTTGGGATAGTCCTTGACGTCCTGCGCGAGGTTGATCTCCTCCGGAATCCAGAAGTTGTTCATCGCCTGTCGATACCAGCTCGTGGTCCAGGGATACTTCACGTTGTTGAAGTCGTTGAGGTTAGTGGTGTTGCCGCCGATCATCCGGCGGTCCCGTATATCCGTGTCCCCCTCCGGGTTGAACAAGGGCTTGCGCGTGAGATCGAGCGGGGCTGCGTCTGTCATGGAAAACCCCTTTTCGTGTCAAAGGAAGCACTGTCTGCACGGCCTTGCCTATCATTAAAGCATAACCCATAGGTGGGAATGCGCGTTCGGCAGAGCAGTTTTGCACGTGCCGACTTCCGTTTGGCGCGCCTCGCCGAGCTGTCCGCTCGTCGCGGCCTGTTTGACCTCCACCCGTTCAAAAGGTGCGAAGAGGGTATCCCCTTAGTATGTTGTAGAAGGTGTCCCCTGGACGGACGCCGATGTCCCGCACGAAGACAAGGAGATGTAGCACATGAGTGAAGCGAAGAAGATAGGTGTCTTGGTCGGCAGCCTCAGGAAGGCGTCCTTCAGCCGGGCTATCGCGCGCGAGATTGTGGGTATGGCCCCGGAGGGGCTCGACATGAGCCTGGTCGACATCGATGGCCTGCCCATCTTCAACCAGGACTACGATGACGAGGGAAGGACGCCTCAGAGCTGGGTGACCTTCCGCGAGAAGGTCGCGTCGTTTGACGGGTTCCTGTTTGTCACGCCTGAATATAACCGCTCAATCCCTCCCGTTCTCAAGAACGCGCTCGATGTTGCCTCGCGACCTTATGGGCAGAACGTGTGGGCGGGCAAGCCAAGTGGAATCGTCAGCGTCTCCCCGGGCTCGCTCGGCGGTTTTGGTGCCAACCATCACCTGCGCCAGGTCATGATGTTCCTGGACGTCCCCATGCTGCAGCAGCCCGAGGCCTACGTCCGTGAGGTAGCCTCTCTGCTCGATGACGAGGGAAGACTCACCGACGAGTCGACGCGCTCGTTCCTCGGGCGGTACGTGGCCGCCTTTGATCGATGGGTTCACCTGGTGTCTGACGCCCGCTGAGCCGGGTTCCGCCCGGTTGTGGGACGTTGTCGTAATTGGGGGGCGGGCCCAGCTGATGGGCCCGCCCCCGTTGTTCGTGCGGCAAGGCCGTGCCCCCTAGAGGGCGCGGGGGTACCGGTCCGAGCGTCTACGAGGAGCAGCTCTCACACTCCTCGACCTCGAGCGACTTGCTTCTCACATAATAGACGGTTTTGACGCCGACCTTCCAGGCCTGCAGGTAGAGATTAAGCACCTGATGCATGGTATAGTCGTTCGTGATGTAGAGGTTCATGGACTGCGCCTGGTCGATGTGGCGCTGGCGCACGCCGGCCGCGCGCACGCTCCAGCTCTGGTCGATGTGGTGCGCGGGCTTGTAGTACCAGTAGGTCTCGGGCGAGAGGTCGGGGGCCACGCGCGGGAGCATGGAGCCCTTCTTCTCCTCGAGGAAGAACCTGCGCATGACCGGGTCGATGCCGGGCGTGGTGCCCGAGATGATCGAGGTCGAGCTCGTGGGCGCAATGGCGAGCAGGTAGGCGTTGCGCAGGCCGTGGGTGGCCACGCGATTCGCCAGGGCCTGCCAGCGCTCGGAGTCGTAGCCGCGCTTCTCGAAGAAGGCACCCGTGGCCCAGTCGCTGCCCTCGAAGAGCGGATATGAGCCGCGCTCCTCGGCCAAGCGCTCGGAGGCGTCGATGGCATGGTAGGCGATGCGCTCGAAGACGTCGTCCACGAACGACAGGTGCCCCTCGCTCTCCCAGTCGATGCCGCGCGAGGCGAGCATGTGATGGTAGCCCGAGACGCCTAGGCCGATCGAGCGGTAGCGGCGATTGGTCAGCTTGGCATAAGGCAGCGCATAGAAGTTGAGGTCAATCACGTTGTCCAGGGCGCGCACAGCCGTCTCGACCACGTACCCCAAGGCCTCGTCGTCCTCCACGTCCAGGTGGCCTAGGGTGAGGCTGGCCAGGTTGCAGACCACGAAGTCGCCGGGGCGCGTGGTGGTGACCACGATGGTATCTCCGTCCTCGTTCACGATCTTACGGCTGACCTCCTCGATCTGGCTCGTGTTCTGCGCGATCTCGGTGCAGAGGTTGGAGCAGTAGATGATGCCGGCCTGCGGGTTGGGGTTGGCGCGGTTGACGGTATCGCGCATGAAGGCGAAGGGCGTGCCCGTCTCCACGGCGCTCTTGAGGACCAGGCGCACGACATCCTTGATCGTGACCACGCGCTTTTCGATACGCGGGTCGGCCACGCAGCCGCGGTAGCGGCGCTCCCACTCCTCGCCGAAGTAGTCCTCCAGGGCGTAGCCCTTCACGGTGAGAATGTCGTGCGGATCCATGAGGTACCAGTCCTGGTCGAGGCTCTCCTCGGCCATCCTCCAGAAGAGATCCGGGTAGCACACGGCAGGGAAGACGTCGTGGGCCTTCATGCGCTCGTCGCCGTTGTTGGTGCGCAGCTGGAGGAACTCGGGCAGGTCGCGGTGCCAGACGTCCAGGTAGACGGCCACGGCTCCCTGCCGGACGCCCAGCTGGTCCACGGCCACGGCGGTGTCGTTGATGACGCGGATCCAGCGGGTGGTGCCGCCTGCCACGCCCGAAAAGCCACGGATGGAGCCGCCTGTGGCGCGAACCTTGCCCAGGTACATGCCCATGCCGCCGCCGTACTTGGAGACCTGGGCGAAGTTGTCCACGCTGCGGTAGATGCCCGTGAGGCTGTCGGGCACGGTGTCGATGAAGCAGCTGGAGAGCTGGTGGTTGGGCTTGCGGGCGTTGCTCATCGTGGGCGTGGCCATGGTGAGCTCCAGCTTGGAGAGGGTGTCGTAGAAGCGCCGGGTCCAGTCCATGCGCGTCTCGACCGGCTCCTCCATGGCCAGGTGCAAGGCAATGCCCAAAAACATCTCCTGCGGGCTCTCGAGCGCCACGTGATCGTGGGTGCGGATGACGTAGCGCTTGAGCACGAGGTCGAGGCCTGAGTAGGTGAAGAGGTCGTCGCGCTCCGGGCGCAGAAAGCCCGCGGCCTCCTCGATCTGGGCGCGGGTGTAGCGCTCGAGGATGTAGGAGCCGTAGAGGTCCTGGTCGGTGAGGTAGCGGACCTTGTCGTAGAAGGTGGAGAGGCCGCGCTCCTCACAGGCGGACGCGAGCTCGCGGTCGAACGAGAGTGCGAGCAGGCGTCCCGCGACCATCTCCCAGCGCGGGGCGTCCTGGGTGGTGAGCTCCACGGTCGCGCGCGTGAGGGCCTCGAGGCGCTCGGCGTCATCCATGTGCGGCTTGAGGAAGGCGCGAAAGCGTCCCAGGAGGGTGGGCAGCGCGTAAGGCTCGTCGGGGAAGTCGTGCTGGACGCGGTCGAGGACGGCGTCCAGCGCGTCTGTGAGCTCGGCGTCGTCGCCGGCTGCCTCGCGCGCGATCGCCTGGCGCGCGCTGCGCAGCTCGGAGCGGCGGTGTCGGTAGAGGATGTAGCGTTTGGCCACGTCGTAGCGGCCGTGCTCCATCAGGGCGAGCTCGACGAGGTCCTGGATTCCCTCCACGCTTGCGCCGCCCGTGCCCAGCTCGTCCTCGACGGAGGCGAGAAGCGCCTCGAGCTCGCCTGCCTTGGGGGCCTCGCCCACGTCGGCGAAGGCCTTGCCCATGGCCGCGGTAATCTTGTTCGCGTCGTAGGGCTCGTTGCGCCCGTCACGCTTGACTATGTTCATGTGATCGTTCTCCTGTCATCTTGTGTGGCTGACGCAATGATAGTTGATAAGTGGCAATTTAGGGACGAAAACCCCATGGATGGTGTCTTTATAGCTTTCTCCCACATCCTCTTGTGGCCATTCTTACGGATTTGGGTTAGTGGTACCGGCCGTGCAGAGGAGCCACGTCGCCCTATGCCGGTCTTTTGCCAGAGGACGATTCTTTCGTAGCCACGAGTGAACCCAAACCCCGATTTGAGTTTGGGTTCACCCGACGGCGCCAAATCATACGAAACGAAATTAAAAGCGGGGTTATCTGCACTTTTGTAGGAAGTGTACTCAACGGGATCGCCGCCGCAAACCCAAACCCGAAAGGCCGGGGACGGCGTCACGACTGCGCGGCGTTGATGCGCCCCAGGAAGGCATCGCCGTAGCGCTCTGCCTTCTTGGCGCCCACGCCCGAGACGCCCAGGAGCTCCTCGGTCGTGCGAGGGCGCTTGGCGCACAGGTCGACGAGGGTCGTGTTGTTGAAGATGAAGTACGCGGGGACGCCCTGCTCGCGGGCGAGCTCGCCGCGCAGCTCCGCGAGACGCTCGTAGAGCTCCTGGCCGGCGGCGTCGAGTTCCGAGACGTCTGCGGCGGCGCGGGTCTTCTCGCGCGCGGGTGCCCAGGAGGAGCGCTCCGCCCGTGGCGCACCCTGGGTGACCTTGAGCATGAGGGGGGCGTCCCAGGGGGCCTCTCGGCGCAGGAATCCTCTGGCCGCGCCGGAGAGCCCCAGCGTGGGATAGGTGCCGCCCGAGCGCGTGAGCACGCCGCGAAAGACCAGCTCGTCGATGAGCTGGCGCAGGCGACGGGCGGGAACGTCGCGCATGATGCCGTAGGTGGACAGGGTGTCAAAGCCGCGCCGGCAGATCTTCTCGGCACGAGAGCCGCGCAGCACGTCCACCACGGCGGCGGCCCCGGCGCTCTGGCCGCGCTGGGCGATGCGCGCCACGCAGCTCACCACCTTGAGGGCGTCGGTGGTGGCGTCCACCTCGTCGAAGCTGGTCAGGCAGTTCGAGCAGTTGTCGCAGTATGCGGGCGCCTCCTCACCAAAGTAGCGCAGGATGTGGGCGCGCAGGCAGTCGGTCGTGGTGGCGTAGAAGACCATCTGGCGCAGGCGTCGCTCGTCATGCTCGTGCAGCTCGGCGGCCTGCCCGGCCGTGAGGTCGTCGCGCTCGCTTCTGTCCAGGAGAAACTCAGCGGTGTGGACGTCGGCGGGGGAGTAGAGCAGCAGGCACTCGGCGCGCGTGCCGTCGCGTCCGGCGCGGCCCGCCTCCTGGTAGTAGTTCTCCAGCGAGAGGGACAGGTTGTAGTGGACCACATAGCTCACGTTGGACTTGTCGATGCCCATGCCAAAGGCGTTGGTGGCCACCATGATGCGCCGGCGGTCGTAGAGGAAGTCCTCCTGGTTGCGCTCGCGCTCGGCGGCCGAGAGCCCGGCGTGGTAGCGCGTGGCAAGAAGACCCTCGTCGCAGAGGGCGTCGCACACCTCCTCGACGGCGTGGCGGCTCGAGCAGTAGACGATGCCGGAGAGCTCGGAACGCTCGCGGGCAAAGGACACGAGGGCGCGGTCCTTCTCGGCGCGGCCGCGAGGCCGCTCGACGGCAAAGGAGAGGTTGGGGCGGTCGAAGCTCGCCACCACCACGAGGGGGCTCGCGAGGTCGAGCGCACCTGCGATGTCGTCGCGGACGGCGCGGGTGGCCGTGGCCGTGAGCGCCATGACGGGCGGGCGCGCGGGCAACGCGTGCACGAAGTCAATGATTCGCTGGTAGCTGGGTCTAAAGTCGTTTCCCCACTGGGAGATGCAGTGGGCCTCGTCCACGGCGAGAAGGCTTACCCCGCAGCTGGCGGCAACCTCGAGGAAGCGCTGGTCGTCGAGGCGCTCGGGGGCCACGTAGACCAGGCTCAGCGCGCCCGCGGCCATGGCGCTCAGCACGTCGGCGCGCTCCTGGGCACCCAGAGCCGAGTTGAGACAACTCGCGGCCACGCCCGACTGGCGCAGAGCCCCTACCTGGTCGGCCATGAGCGAGATGAGCGGCGAGACCACGACCGTGAGGCCGCCGAGCATGAGGGCCGGAATCTGGTAGCAGATCGATTTTCCGGCCGAGGTGGGCATGACAGCGAGCACGTCTCTGCCGGCGAGCGCTGCGTCGATGATCTGAGCCTGGTGGGGCCGAAACGCCTCGTAGCCAAAGGTCTCCTTGAGCACCTGGGCGGGCGTGATCTGCGGCATGCGACAAGCTCCTTGGGACGTGGCGGACGGCTGTTTATTGTGCGCCTCGGTCGTGGATTTTATGGCAACGAGAGGGGATGTGTCTCAGAGGTGCCGCATATGCCCCGCCTTGTGGCAGGGAGAAGTGCGCAGCGGGGCACATGCGGCATTCCACAACCGAGAAACACTGTAAGCGCCCCGCGCAACGAGGAAGCTTATGCGTAGCGGGGCACATGCGGCGATTTTGTTGAGAGTGACGCGGCGATTGCCCCGCCGGGCAGAGCGGACCCTGGCTATGCGGGGCGCATGCGGCACTTCTCGGCTACTGCGTGCCGCACTGTCCTGTCAGGCGCCTGCGAGCTCAGCGCTCCTCGGGGTAGACGACGCCCCACTCGCGGCGCAGCCGGTCCATGAGCGCCATGACGTCAGAGGCGTAGTCGAAAAGCCCGCGTGCTCCGGCGTCTCCGGCGACGGCGCGCTCGAGGTCGGCCATCTCGTAGCACAGGGCGTAACCCTCGGTGCCCGCGCGCACGACCTCGCGGCGGCCGTCCTCGGTCCAGACGATGGTGGCGGTGTCGGCACGGGGGTACTCCATGACCTCGACGTAGCAGCGGTCGAAGGAGAGGACGGCGCGCTTGGGCAGCTTGGAGTGAAGCGACATCGTGACCGTGGCGAGCTGACCCTCGGCGTTGCGCATCACGATGCCGCCCTCCTCGTCCACGCCGGTCGTGGCGAGGTTGCCCAGAGAGACGACCTCATCGGGCTGACTCGCCAGGAAGAGGCGCGCGAGCGAGAGTGCGTAGACGCCGATGTCGAGCATCGCTCCGCCGGCGAGCTTGGGGCTGTAGAAGCGGTTGGTGAAGTCCCCGTAGGGCTTGTAGCTGCCAAAGTTGAGCTGGACCAGGTTGAGAGGACCGAGCTCCCCTGCGTTTGCGCGCCGGAGAAGCTCCTGGTAGAGTGGCATGTGAAGGACTGTGGTGGCGTCCATGAGCACGACGCCGTGGGCGTGGGAGAGAGTGCGGGCCTCGTTGAGCTCGGCGGAGTTGAGCGTGATGGACTTCTCGCACAAGACGTGCTTGCCGGCCGCGAGGGCCCCGCGCAGATAGGTGATATGGGTGTTGTGCGGCGTCGTGATGTAGACGGCGTCGATGTCGGAATCGGCGTAGAGCTCCTCGAAGCTCTCGTAGACCCTGGGGACTCCGTAGCGCTCGGCGAAGGCGCGGGCCTTGCCCACGTGGCGGTTCGCGACGCCCTCGAGCGAGCGGCCCGCCAGCGCGAGTGACTGCGCCATCTGGTTGGCGATCACGCCGCAACCGATGACGGCCCAGCGCAGGTGGGGCGCGGTGAAGACGTCGGTGGGGAAGGGGCGCTCGCTCACGTCTTCAAAGGCCGCCTTCGCGGCGGCGGCCGAATCGAGCGGAGCGGCGGTGGAATTGGAATCTGCCATGGGACCTCCTTATCGAGCATCCAACAACGTGTTACCAGACAGTATGACGCGAAAGGGCGCGCAGGGGCGACGGTCGGAGTCGTAGCATGGAGGGGCAATCCCCGATGAAAGGGATGCAATGGGCGGCTGCATCATCGTGCTCTTCATCCCCATGGCCCCTCTGGGTCTCATCTGGGGGTAGGTGTAAAAAACGAACCATACCCGAACGCCCGATCTGGTGTCCAAAATGGCCTCAAATCGGCGTTCGGGTATGGTCGGCAAGGAAGCCCTGAGCGCTAGGCACTCCGTCAGCCCCTAGAACAGTGCGCCCACCACGATAAGCGCCACGCAGGCAGCCAGGACGGCTCTGTCTCGCGCGACGAGCGGGTAACGCTTGTAGCTGCTCTCACGCGAGCGCAGGTAGAAGCCGCGTTGCTCGGCGGCGAGCGCCGTGGCGTCGGTCTTGCCCACCGAACTCACCAACAAGGGTATGCACAGAGGCAGCATGAGCCGGAGCTTCTTCAGGGGGTTCTTGGTGTCGTACTCCACGCCGCGGGCGGTCTGCGCCTCCATGATCGCGTTCATCTCCTGGCCAAACACGGGCACGAAGCGCAGCGCCGTGGTGAACGTGAACGCGTAGCGGTACGGTACGTGCAGCACCTCGACACAGGCATTGGCCAGGTCTCCCAGCTTGGTGACCGTGAGAACGAGGATGAGCGGCAGCGCCACGCCCAGAAGGCGCAGGCACGCCTTGGACCCCGTGGCCAGGCCGTCGATGGTGATCCAGGCAAAGACCGGCTCGCCCGTGCGCATGAAGGCCGTCTGGAGCAGGAGCATCGCCACGGCGAGCGGCACGAGCAGCTTGAGCAGAGACCCCAGACGCCCCAGAACGCCTGCATAGGCACCCAGAGCGAGCGTGAGCGCGAAAAGTCCCAGCAGGGCCGCGTAGGTCTGTGCGAGGAAGGTGGCCACGATGATGGCGGCCGCGAGCGCGAGCTTGGTCACGGGGTTCAGGCGGTGGAGCACGGTGGCGCCGGGCACGTAGTCGATGACGTTAATCACGGGTGACCATCTCCTGGACGAGGTCGACGATGCCGGAGACCTGGCTTATCCCGGCGAACTCGGGCGAGACGCCCGCAGCGAGCGCCTGGGACAGGCGGACGACCTGGGGCGCCTCCACGCTCGCGCGACGCATGAGGTCGGCGTCTGCGAACAGGCCGTCCTTCTCGCCACGCGCGAGGACGCGGCCGTCGGCCATGACGACGATGCGCTCGGCGAAGTCCGAGACGACCTCCATGTCGTGGCAGACCATGATGACGGCGCAGCCCGTCTCAGCCATCTCGCGCACGGTCTGCATCACGGTCATGCACTCGCGATAGTCCAGGCCGCTCGTGGGCTCGTCCAAGATGACGACCTGCGGCCTGAGCACGACCACGGACGCAAGGGCCACCATCTGCCGCTGCCCGCGCGACAGCGAGAAGGGCGCTTCGTTGGACGGCAGGCCAAAGCGCTCGATTACCGCAGCGGCCTGACGGCGCGCCTCCTCGGGGGTCACTCCGTGCAACTCTGGTCCAAAGGCGACCTCGTCAAGGACCGTGTCACGGCAGAGCTGGTGGTCGGGGTTCTGGAAGAGGGTGGCCACGTGCTGGGCAATCTGGGAGACGGGAGTCTCGCGCGTGGCGAGGCCGGCTACGCGGACCTCGCCAGACGCGGGGCGCAGAAGGCCGTTCACGAGCTTGGTCAGCGTGGTCTTGCCGGCCCCGTTCTGCCCGACGATTCCCACGAGCTCTCCGGGGTAGACGGTCAGGCAGAGGTCGCGGACGGCGTCACCGCTGCCGGGGTAGGCAAAGCAGGCGTCGACGAGGCTGACCACGGGCTCGGCCCCCTGGGCGTGCGGCCGCACGGGCGCGTGCGGAGAGTCCGTGCGGCCTGCGGCGGGTGCGGGTCCGACGTCCGCCGCGACAGGCGAGACGTGCCCCGCCACGAGGTCGCCCACGAACCGCTCGGCCTCGGCGACGTTCAGGCACGGCCCGTTGCCGGCTGCGGCGACGCCGTGCTGCACCAGGCTGTTGGACACGCGTGCCACGCGGGGGCTATCCACCCCCATGCGCCTGAGCTCCTCGCCGTGGGCGAAGACCTCGTGGGGGGTCCCCGAAAGGGCGAGGCGCCCCTCGTTCATGACGAGGATGCGCCTGCAGTACTCCGAGAGCAGCGCCACCTTCTGCTCGATCACCACCACGGTGATGCCCTCGTCCTCGTTGATGGTGCGCAGCGTCTCGAAGACGAGCTTCGAGCTTGCGGGGTCGAGCGCTGCGGTGGGCTCGTCGAGCACGAGCACGCGGGGGCGCAAGGCCAGGATCGCCGCGATGGCGACCTTTTGCTTCTGACCGCCGGAAAGCGTGGCGATCTCGCGTTTGCGCAGATCGGGGATGGCCACGGTGTCCAGGGCCCGCGCCAGGCGACCCTCGATCTGGTCGTGGGCCACGCCGAAGTTCTCGAGCCCAAAGAGGAGCTCGTCCTCGACCACGGACGAGACCATCTGGGTATCTATGTCCTGAAGGACGCTGCCCACCACGTGCGAGATATCGGTGAGGCTGACCTCGCAGGTGTCCTGGCCGTCCACGAGCGTGGAGCCAAAGAGCTCGCCGGTGAAGTGATGGGGGATCGCGCCAGACAGGGCGGCCGCAAGCGTGGACTTGCCGGCGCCTGACGGGCCGATCACGCCCACGAAGTCGCCGGCGCCCACGGACAGGCTCACCTGGTCGAGCGCGCGCCGGTCTGCCTGCGCATAGGTGAACGAGACGTCGCGCATCTCGATGAGTGCTGTGGTGGATGGCATGCTGAGTTGCTCCCTGCTTGTGGGCATGGCCTGCGGACGTTCTCACAAAAAGGACGCCGCCCGAAGGCGGCGTCTCACATGGTAGTGCCCCTAGTGCCTGAGCACCTTGGCAAGCGGGACGAAGAGGGCCTGGACCACCACGGCGTTGAAGGCGGCCGTGCCCAGGACGACCGGGATCTTGACCACGGCGGTGGCCAGCTCGGCACCCATCGCGACGGTGCCCACGGCGGCGAACAGGCTCCCCGAGACGAGCGTGGCCACGAAGGCGGCGACGAGCGGCGTGAACCTCTTGCCGGCAAAGGTGAGGTCGAGGCGCATGAGGGCGGCCATGGTGAGGGCGCCGGCGACCTCGGTCAGGAAGTTAAGGCCGGGGATGGAGGTGCTGAGCTGGATGAGCGCCGCGGAGATGAGCCCGTAGAGGGCGGCCTGGGCAAAGCTCGCGTTGGTGAGGAGGATGGCGAGCGCGTAGGCGGCGATGATGAACTGGGGCTTGATGCCCGTCATGGCGAGCGCGTTGCCCACGGTTATGTTGAGGATGAAGCCGGCGGCCAGGAGGATGGCAAGAAGCACGAGCGACGTGATGTCGAGAAGGCCGTGGGACTGGGCCTCGGCGCTGACGGTGCGGGCGGCGGGATCTTTCTCGGACATGGGGGTTCCTTTCAAGGTGGGGCGATCCTACGGGCGGGCGGTTCGGGACGACCGGGCTAGTCCGCGAGCTTGAGGGCCTTTCTGATGGGCAGGTAGAGGGCTGCGACGAGGATGCCGTTGAAGGCGCCGGTCGCAACCACGACGGGCAGCATCACGGCGGTCAGGTTCTGGGCGAAGCCCATCGTGGCCATCTTGATGATCATGAAGATGGTGCCGGAGACCACGGTGGAGACGAACGTGCCCACGGCGGGCACGAACCGCTTGGCGCCGCCGCGCATCCCGACCTTGACGATGACGGCCATGAGCATGGCCGCGACCCCCTCAGCGGCAAAGTCGATGAGCGGTGACTTGGTGGTCAGCTGGATGACCGCGGCCGAGATCAGGCCGATGACGAGCGCCTGGGCGACGCTCGGGCGCACGATGAGGATCATCAGGCAGAAGGCGGCGATGATGAACTCGGGCTGGATGAAGCCACCCGTCATCGTGGAGACGGCGTTGCCCACGGTGAAGTTCAAGATGAAGCCGGCGGCGAGAAGGACGGCGAGCAGGACGAGCGCCTGGACGTCGAGCTTGCCGTGGTCGGTGGTCGCGACGGTGCGGGCGGTGTTCTTGTCGGTATCTGCGGACATGGGATTCTCCTTGGCTGTGTGATGGACATTCGGGTTCGTGCGGATTTGGGTTCGAAAACGTTGGATCGAGGCAATAAAAAAGGGCCCCCGGTCTACCGGAAGCCCTCTGTGCGCGTAAAGGTATGGCGCGAGAGACTCACGATCGACCGATCGAGGAGAGGCTGCGCCACCACCAGTTCATGGACAGATTCGTGCTGCGGACGATGAGGGTCATGGTGGGCGCTCCCTTCGGTGAGCTTCTCGTTGCGTTGCGGTGACTATACGTCGCCGCGCAGCATGCGCGCAAGGAGACAATTCACAGTTTTTCGTTCTGAAACAAAGCGGTTCGTGGTGAGTGGCGGTCCCGTGCCGTTTGTGAGGAGCGCGTTGACAGTCTCCCCTTCGCTCCATATTGTTAACCAGTCAACAATGAGAAGAGAGAGGAAGAGAAGAAGTGGCAGAGGAGCGATTCGAGGACTTCGTGGGGCTTATCGACGCGCTTCATCGAGAGATTCGGCGCATCAAGGCATCTGAGGCCGAACAGCTGGGCTTTAAGGGTGCGGATGTCATGTGCCTCCACTACCTCGCGCGTCATCCCGAGGGACTTACGAGCGCCGAGCTGGCGCGTCGTGCGGATGTGAGCCGCGCGGCCATCTCTCGCACCGTTGCGCGTCTGGAGGCGGAGGGGCTCGTCGAGATGGGCTCCTCGCAGAGTGATGCCACGCGCTATCGTGTCCCCGTCACGCTTACCGAGCGGGGCCACGAAGCCGCTCGCCCCATAGACGATATCGTGAACGGCGTGCTCAGGGAGACGGGCGAGGTTCTCTCAGAGTCACAGCGCACGCAGATGTACGACTCGCTTAATCAGATACTCAACCGGCTGGAAAGCATCGCACGCGATTAGGCGTGCGTCGTCGCGCCTTGCGCGCGGCGCAGGAAGGATGGCCATGCCCGTTCACATCATCACCGACTCCGGTTCCGACATCACGGGGGCCCTGAGCCCGCACCTCACGGTGCTGCCACTCTCCATTGCGTTTGGCACCACGACGTACGCCGACGGCGTCGACCTTACGCACGAGCGTTTCTACCAGCTTCTCGCTGAAAGAGACGAGCTGCCCACGACGGGACAGGTTACCCCCTACGCCTTCTCGCAGGCGCTCGAGCAGGTGCGCGCGGCCGGCGACGAGGCCGTGATCGTGACCCTGTCTTCCAAGCTCTCGGGGACCTATCGAAGTGCCGTCTCGGCGGCGGCCGACTTTCCCGGCGCCCAGGTGGTCGACAGCCTGAACGCGACCGTGGGCGAGCGCATCCTCGTGGAGCGAGCGCTCACCCTGGTCGACGAGGGGCTGAGTGCGGCTGAGATAGCCGCCCAGCTCGAGCAAGAGCGTTCGCACGTCTGCTTGGTCGCGCTCCTCGATACCCTTGAGTACCTGCGGCGTGGCGGACGCATTCCCAAGAGCGTGGGGGCGATCGGCGAGCTCCTGTCCGTCAAGCCGGTCATAGGTGTCGTGGACGGCGAGGTCGTCATGCTGGGCAAGGCGCGTGGCTCCAAGAACGGCCGCAACCTCCTGCACCAGGAGGTCGAGAGAAGCGCCATCGACTTCACTATGCCCGTCATGCTGGGTTACTCGGGCCTCTCCGACCAGCTGCTGCGCACGTATCTTGAGGACAACCGGAGCATCTGGGAGGGTCGCGTGCGCGAGGAGGACCTGCCCATCATTCTCGTGGGGGCCACGATTGGCACTCACGCGGGTCCGGGCGCCATCGTGCTGGCGTTTTTCCGCGAGGAGTAGGCCGCGAGGTGGTTTTTTTGGCCCCCCGGAGAGCAAAAGGGGGCTTGTCAATAGATTTGACGGGGAAGGTCGAGTAGCCCGATTTTGGGCAAGCCTCTGACCTCGTCTTCTGTAAGAGCATCGAGGCCTACTGCTCAGGGTGTCTCGCGAAATCTATGGATAAGTCCCCTTGGTGCTTTTGGAAGCTCCCTAGCGGCGCTGGAGGGCGCGGCGGGCCGTGATGGCGGCGAGTCGCGAGAGGGCGGGTACCAGGACGTCGCGCGTCTCGTGGCTCATGGTACGCGCAGCCTCCACCACAAGGGCGACCGGCCGGGCGTCTCCCGAGAAGACCTGACGCGCGTCCGTGACTCCCGACGCATCGATCGCGCGAAAGAGTGCCTCCACAACCCGTGGCTCCTCCGCGTCGGTGAGCGAGTCGAGCCACTCGGCCAGCACGTCGTGCGTGAGAAGCGCGCCGTCAGAGAGTCCGTCTGCGTAGGCGAAGTCGTCTCCGGAGACCTCCCAGGTAAAGATGCTGTGCTGGTCGATGCCCCGCGCGGTGCTGCGCACAACGAGCGTGGGCGCGGGAGTCTCCATGATCATGCCTACGACGGACTCCTCGGGCACGGTTCGGTGGATGCGTCCCGCGAGGCGCTCGAATTCCCCGGCGCTGGCAAACCCGGGCTTGAAGCCGGGACCGTCGTGGTCAAAGACGCGTTCGATGCGGGCGCGAATGCCCTCTGAGCAGCGAAGTGCCGCATAGGTGGCCAGATTTCCGCCTTTGGAGTGACCGCCCACGTAGAGCCGCGCGGGCAGATGGCGGGCCACGTCCTCGAGGTAGTCGACGGCCAGGCGCTGGGCCGGGACGGGTGGTTCCACGGCCATGTCGAAGTTCTCGCGCCACCCCACGAGCGAGTTGTCTGTGCCACGAAAGGCCATGTAGGCAAAGTCGGAGTCGCGCCTTCGCCCGTGCCAGACGAACGTCGTGGCCGAGAACTGCACGTGCGCGGCTCCGTCCATGACGGAGGTGTAGTCGCAGAGCCTGAGGTCACGGAATCGCGGGCTGGCCACGAGAGCTGCGAGCTCGTGCTTTACGCGCTCGGGCGTGAGCCCGCGAAACATCCCCTCGAAGAGCTCAGCGCGGAAGAGGTCACAGAAGCGGACGCTCGGAACGCGACGGGCGCGCCAGCGCTCGGTCAGACGGCCAATTGCGCGACTCTGTGAGGGCGCATCTGTGGAGTGTCCTGACGCCCCGGGAATCACGCCGACGCCGTCGACCATGCAGATTTGGGAGAGCGCCGCGGAGTCCACGGGGCCCAGGGGCCTCTCGTCAAAGGTGGCGAGTTCGCGCTCGAGATAGGAGAAGAGGTCCACAGAGCCTCCCGGGGACTGGGGTTGTCGCGCACCTAGGCGCTCGCGGATGGGATGGATTTTGAGCCCGCGCCGTTGCGTCGGCTGGAAAGGCGCAGGCATGCCCTCACGACGGCGCAGACGGCGAGCGCCGCGATTGCTACGAGGACGATGGTGCCGCCGGGCTTGGTACCCACGTAGTAGGAGATGACCAGGCCGGCAATGCTGGCGCCCACGCCGATCGCGCACGAGATGACGGTGAGGCCGCGCCAGCTGCGGGCCACCTGCAGCGCCGCCGCCACGGGCACCACCATGAGGGCCGAGACGATGAGCGAGCCCACGGTCCGCGACGCGATGGAGACCACCAGCGCGCAGGCCAGCGTGAAGAGGGCCGAGAGGGCCCCGGTGCGCACCCCCGCGAGCCGTGCCGTTCGCTCGTCGAGGGCCACGAGCAGCAGCTGACGACGAAGCGCCACACAGCCCGCGATCACGGCCGCGCCGATGATCACGACGGCAAGCACCTCGGCGTCGCTCACGGTCACGATGCTGCCAAAGAGGAAGCTCGAGAAGGTGGCCCCGTTGGGGACAAAACCGGAGAGCACGCCCGCGAGGCCCACGCCAGCTGACATCACGATCGCAATGGACAGCTCGGCGCGGTCGGCGAAGCGCCGACGGATGGCCTCGATGCACGAGGCGGCCACGAGCGAGGCGACGGTGGCTCCGAGCACGGGGTTCACCCCGGCGATGAGACCGGCCGCCACGCCGGCGAGCGAGGCGTGGGACAGCGCGTCGCCGATCATCGAGAGCCGGCGAATGACGACGATGACCCCCACGAGCGGAATCGCGGCCCCCAAGATGGCCCCCGCGATGAGGGCACGCTGCATGAAGCCGTAGGCAAGTAGGTCAGGCATGGTCCTCGACCCTTCCGTTCTCGAGCCGAACGACGTGGGCGCCCCTGACGAGCACGCCCAGGCGCGCGAGGTCGTGTGTCACGAGGAGCGCGGCCGTGCGGTCGTCGTGCAAAAGCGACGGCAGGAGGCGGGCAAAGTCCCGGGCCCCATCCTCGTCGAGGCCGCTCGTGGGCTCGTCAAGCAGAAGAAGCCCAGGCTGGTTGGCCAGGGCCCGCGCGAGCATGACGCGTTGGAGCTGCCCTCCTGAGAGCTCTCCCATGAGGTGGCGCTCGAGACCCGTGAGCGACAGGCGCTCCATGAGCTCGTCGGCGCGCTGCCGGGCCTCCCGGTGAGAGCCGGTCACGCTCGCGCGCACCACCTCGCGTACCGTGGCGGGAAAGCCGGCAAGCCCTCCCGCGCCCGCCTGTGGGACGTAGCCCACGCAGGTCCAATCGTGGAGCGCGCGCACGTCGGAGCCAAGGATGCGCACCGAGCCGCTGTCGGGCGCAAGCTCGCCAAAGGCCAGCCGCACAAGGGTCGACTTGCCCGCTCCGTTCTCGCCGATGAGCACGCACAGCTCGCCTGGGGCCACGGCGAGGCTCGCCCCCTCGAGGACGGGGGCGAGCCGGTTGGGAAAGGCAAAGGTGACGTTTTCGAACGCCAGCGCTGATTCGTGAGATGCCATGCGTTATAGATTAGCTCAGCGCGGCGACGAGCTTGTCGAGGTTGTCGCGCATGACGCTCACGTAGTCCGCTCCCGCGTCGATGTCATCCTGCTCAAGGCCCTCAAGGGGGTTGAGCACCTCGCAGGTCGCGCCGGTCGCGTCTGCGATGGCCTGGGCGACCTTGGGACTTACGAGGTCCTCCGAGAAGATCGTCTTAACGCCCTGGTCCTTGACCTGCTCGATGATGGAGGCCATCGTCTGGGCGTCTGGCTCCCCCTCGGCGTCCATGCCGGTGATGGGAATCTGCGTGAGGCCGTAGGCGTCGCAGAGGTAGCCAAAGGCCTCGTGCGACACGACGATGGTCTTATGAGGTACCTGGGAGAGGCGCTCGGAGTACTCCTTGTCGAGCTCGTCGAGGTCAGAGGCGTGCTTCTCGTAGTTAGCCTTGTAGTCATCGGCGTGGTCGGGGTCTACCTTGACGAGCGCGTCGCGGATGTTGGCGAGCTCGTGCTTGGCGTTCTTGGGCGCAAGCCACACGTGCGGGTCGGTGCTGTCGCCGTTGTCCTCCTCGGAGCCCTGGCGCAGCGTGATGCCATCGGAGGCCTTGACGGTCGCGGGGGCCTTGTCGCCCAGGGAGGCGAGCAGGTCGTCGACCCAGTGCTCCATGTTCGCGCCGTTGTAGACGAGCAAGTCGGCGTTCTGGATCGTGACCATGTCGGTGGGTGCGGGCTCCCAGTCGTGGGGCTCGGTGCCGGCGGGTGTGAGGTTGGTGAGGTCGGCGTGGTCTCCGGCGACCTTGGTGGCAAAGTCGTAGGGCGCGTAGAAGCTCGCCACGACGGAGAGCTTGCTGTCCGCGTCAGCGGCGGCGGGCGTCGCCGAGTCCTCGTTGGAAGAGGGCACGGAGCAGCCGGCGAGAAGCGCCGCTCCCGTCACGCCAAGCGCGGCAGACAGGAGGGACCTCCGCGAGAGCGGACGCCTCCAGAAGCCCTCGTCGGAGTCGCTCGCCTGATACGTGGTCAGTGCATGCCTAGTCATGTCCGTCTTTCCCTTCTGGGACGCCATCCTCGGCATGGCGACAGTCCTCGCATATCCCACACAGCACGGTCCTGCTCTGGTCGATCACAAAGCCGTGGTGCTCCCGAACGTGGTCGGCGAAGCCCTGGAGCATGGAGCAGTCGAGCGGAAATGCCCGCCCGCAGTCGAGGCACAGAAGCTGTCCCTGCGGCTCGTCTGCCGCGGTGTCTATGCGCCGGTAGGACGCTGAGGCGCCCCGCGCGGCAGCCACCTTGGAGACGAGGCCTTCGTCGACCAGCTTCTCAAGCGCACGATAGACCGTGGTGCGCCCAATGCGAGCCCCGCAACCGTGCAGGCCATCGAAGACCTCGTCGATGGTCTGGTAGCGATCTGCGTGCGCATTCATGTGCGACATGACCAACCTGCGCTGCTCGGTGCTGTACTCTGCTCTCTTGCCCATAAAGCCTCCCGGAGTCTTCTCGGAAGTATCGTAGGACTGCGAACCGCCTCCGTCGATTCAGAAATCCACTTTGTAATATGAAAACCAGTTTTAATTATGCACCCGGTCCTGGTGATGTCAATAGAAAATAAAAGTCAATTTCATATTTAAAAGCAGAAGGAGGAGAAGTGCTAGAGCACGGTACGCAGGATGAGGAGGATGAACTGGTCGATGGGCATGGGGTCCTCGTCGACGATCCACGCGCTAATGACGGCCACGAGCCCGGAGAGGTAGAACTCGCGTACGACGGCGGACTCTCGCGGGCCAAAGCGTCCGGCGGGCATGACGAAGCGGTCTACGAGCGGCGCGATGATCTCCTTGAACCGGCGGGTGAAGGTGGGGTCCCCATGGGGACCCAAAAAGGCGCGCGTGCTCTTGCGCGAGTCCTGGGTCATCTGGAGGATGAGGCCCATATGCTGCGAGAACTCAAGGCGCTCCCCCTTGAGGAGACGCTCGTTGACCAGCTGCTCGATGCTTTTCAGAAGATCGTCCTCGGCCTCTTTGAGCAGCTCGTAGACGTCATGGTAGTAGAGGTAGAAGGTGGCCCGGTTGTAGCCGGCGCGGTCGGTGATCTCGCGCACGGAAAGCTTCTCGAGGGGACGCTTGGCGTAGAGCTCCAGAAACGCCTCGCGCAGGTTGGCACGCGTCTGCTCAGTGATGCGCGGTTGCTTCTGCATGGTGCCTCCTCGGGTTTGTGAGCGTTTGGAGAACCGCGCGACACTTGCCGTCCGGGTGTCAAGCGATATGCCCGCCCTCTTCTGCGGACAGTATACTTCCACGATAGACAACACGCTGTCGAGTGATGAGACGGCCGAGCGTCGAGCAATCGGAGGCCAGATGCCCTACATCGCGTTCACGGATGTCGTGCGCAGCTACGGTGCGGGAGTCACCCAGATAAACGCCCTCGATGGCGCGAGCTTCGCGGTGGAGCGGGGCGAGCTTGCGGTCATTCTGGGCGCCTCGGGCGCGGGCAAGACGACGGCCCTCAACATCCTGGGCGGCATGGACGGGGCCACCTCCGGGCAGGTCGTCGTGGACGAGCGAGACATCAGCGATGCGAACGAGGACGAGCTGGTGCTCTATCGTCGCGCCGACGTGGGCTTTGTCTTCCAGTTCTACAACCTCGTGCCCAACCTCACGGCGCTCGAGAACGTGGAGCTGGCGGCCCAGATCTGCCCCGACTCGTTCGACGCGGCTGAGACCCTGGGCAAGGTGGGCCTGGGCGAGCGCCTGGATAACTTCCCGGCGCAGCTCTCGGGTGGCGAGCAGCAGCGCGTCTCCATCGCGCGCGCTCTGGCCAAGAATCCCAAGCTCCTGCTCTGCGACGAGCCCACCGGTGCCCTCGACTACCAGACCGGCAAGCAGATCCTCCAGCTCCTGCAGGACACCTGCCGCAGGGAGCACATCACGGTGGTCGTCGTGACGCACAACGCGGCGCTCGCGAACATGGCCGACCGCCTCATCCGCTTCAAGAGCGGCCAGGTGATTGACATGGAGGTCAACCCGGACCCGCAGCCCATCTCCCAGATAGAGTGGTAGGGCATGGCCTCTCCTCGCGGCAGCTTCCACCGGGCCTTTGACCGAGGCGTTCTGCGCACGATCCGGGGCAGCCTCAAACGCTTCGTGGCGCTCGCCACGATCACGGCCCTGGGCGTGACGATGATCATCGGCCTCAAGGCCGCCTGCGTCGACCTGCGCACCTCCGCCGACACCTTCTTTGACGACCAGAATCTCTTTGACGTGCGCGTCCAGTCCACGCTTGGCCTCACCGACGAGGACGTGGCCGCTCTCGCCTCCCTCAACGGAGTCGAGAATGTCGAGGGAGGCTGGTCGGAGAGCGTCTACACGACCGTGGGCTCGGGCTCCGAGAAGGTCGATGTCAAGGCGCTCTCTCCCACGGGGATGAACGCGCCGGTGGTGCTCGAGGGGCACCTGCCCACGCGCGACGACCAGATCGCGGTCACCCAGCGCTACCTGGACGAGTCCGGGCTCTCCCTGGGCGATACGCTCACCTTTCATGGAGACGGTGACGGCGAGGACGGCTCCACGGAGGTCTTCGAGCGCAAGGAGTACACGATCATCGCGACGGTGCTTGACCCCATGGACATCAACGCGGGCGAGGGCTCGATGTCGTTTCGCTCGAGCGGAGGCGCGCAGTACTCCTTCTTCGTCCTGCCCTCCTGCGTGACCTCAGATGCCGCAGACGCCTACACCGTGGCCTACCTCACCGTTGACGGTGCACGCGACCCCCTGTGCTACTCGGACGACTACACGGACGCCGTGGAGCCCGTGAAGCAGAGCATCGAGGACGCCCGAGAAGAGCGCGAGGCCGCGCGGGGCGCGGGCCTGCGCGCCGATGCCAACCAGGAGATTGACGAGCAGGAGGCCGACGCCCTCTCCCAGCTCTCTGATGCCGAGGACCAGATAGACGACGCGCAGGCCCAGCTGGACAGCGGACGCGCCCAGCTCGATCAGGGTCGCTCGGAGCTCTCCTCGCAGGAGGCGTCCGCCCATGCGCAGCTTGCGGACGCCCAGGCGCAGATCGACGCGAGCTATGCGCAGATAAACGCGGCGCAGGACCAGGTCGACGCCGGCCTGACGCAGCTGGCCTCCGGGCTCGGCTGCGACGTGGGCGGCATCCCCGCCGCGCTGGCCGCCCAGCATGACCAGCTCGTGGCGGGGAGGGCGAGCGCCGAGACGAGCGCGACGATGCTCTCGTCGCTCATGGGCGACGCCTGGCCGGCTGACGAGTGGGCGCGCCTCTCGTCTGTGACCAGTGAGGAGGAGGCCGAGGCTGCGGCGACGGCCTTCAGCTCGAAGCTCGACCCCTTCATCAATACAGCTACGACCTCGCTCGACGAACTCATCACCTACGTGAGCTCGCCGGAGTTCGGACAGGCCATGGACCAGGTGGGCAACGTCTACGACAACCTCCCGGACACGGTCAAACAGCGCCTCGACGGGCTTCTCGCCGACGTGCCCGAGGGAGTGCGTGCGAGCCTGCAGGGGATTCTGGGCATGTCGCAGGATCAGATGGTCGAGCGGCTCACCTCCGTGCGGACCCAGATGCAAAGCGCCTTCGAGCAGCTCAAGGCCCTTGCTCCCGGCATGGCGCAGATCGTGGCGGGCGAGCATCAGCTCTCTGAGGCCCAGGCCGGCTACCAGCGGCTCGTTGCAAGCCGGGCGCAGGTCACGGCCGCCCGCGCCGAAGTCGACGCCGGTGCGACCCAGCTCTCGTCCGAGCGTGCGAGCGCCCTCGCGCAGATCGCCGACGGCTGGGACCAACTGGACGCGAGCGCCTCCACGCTCGCCGAGGGCCAAGACGAGCTCGCCTCCTCGCGCGCTACCTTCGAGGGCGAGCGCGACGACGCCCTCGCGCAGATCGCCGACGCGCGCGACCAGGTGAGCGACATCCCCGACGCCGTCTGGTACGTCCAGGACCGCTCGAGCCTCGCGAGCTATGCGAGCGTGGACTCGGACGCCTCGTCCATCGAGACCATCGGCACCGTGATCCCCATCGTGTTCTTTGTGGTCGCCGTGCTCATCAGCCTCACCACGATGACGCGCATGGTCGAGGAGGAGCGCGAGCTCATCGGCCTGTACAAGGCGCTTGGGTACAGCAGGGGCCGCATCCTGTCCAAGTACGTGCTCTACGCCCTCGCGGCCTGTGCCGCGGGCGGTCTGGTGGGCAATGTCCTGGGCTTTGTGGCGCTCCCGGCCATCATCTTCACGATCTTCTCGACCATGTACGCGCTTCCGGGATTCTTGTATGGCTTCGACTTCGTCTACGCGCTGGGGTCGATTGCCGTCTTCGCGCTCGGGATCGTGGGCGCCACCGTGCTCACGTGCTCCCACGAGCTGCGCGAGTTGCCCGCCTCGCTCATGCGCCCCAAGGCCCCCAAGCAGGGCGCGCGCATCTTCCTCGAGCGCATCGGTCCCGTCTGGCGCCGGCTCAGCTTCCTGGGCAAGGTCACGGCGCGCAACATCTTCAGGTACAAGCGGCGCTTCCTCATGACAGTCCTGGGCATCGCGGGCTGCACGGCACTGCTCGTGACCGGCTTTGGCATTCGCGATACGGTGCTCTCGCTACCCGCGCGCCAGTACGGCTCCGGGGGCGTGATCGGCTACGACCTCATGGCCGTGACCTCCCCCGACGACCTTGACGCGGTAGCGGCGGACCTCTCCTCCGACGATGCCGTTCTGGACCTGCAGCGCGTCTACGTGGACCAGCTGACGGCGAGCTACGGGGGCACGCACGAGAGCGTCCAGCTCATCGTGGTGCCCGACGGCTCCTCGCTCGACGGCTACGTGCGGCTCGTTGACGACACGGGCGACGAGCTCGACCCGAGCGCGGGCACGGGAGCCGTCATCACCAAGAACGCCGAGCAGGTCATGGGCTTCTCGGCGGGAGACGAGCTTGAGCTCCAGGACTCCACGCTCGTGGAGGCGAGCACGCAGGTGGACGGCATCGCCCTCAACTACCTGGGCAACACCGTCTTCATGACGCAGAGTGCCTACGAGGTCGCCTTTGACGCGACCTGCGAGCCCAACGCCGTGCTCGCACGCCTCACGGGCTCGCCTGACGAGCAGGTGGCCTTTGCCGACCAGCTGTCCCAGGACGGACGGATGCTCTCGGTGGTCTCCACGCAGAAGCTCGTGTCCGACTTCTCCAGCGCCTTCACGCTCATCAACACGGTGGTCTACGTGATCATCGTCCTGGCGGCGGCCCTCTCGTTCACCGTGGTCTTCACGCTGTCCAACACCAACATCTCCGAGCGCGAGCGAGAGCTGGCCACCATCAAGATCCTGGGCTTCAAACGTCCGGAGGTGCACCGCTACATCAACAAGGAGACGCTGATCCTCACGGGGATGGGCGTGGTCTGCGGCCTGCCCCTGGGCTACGCGCTGGCGCGCAGCCTCACGTGGATCCTGCGCATGCCCTCGCTCTACTTTGACGTGGTGGTCGATCCCGCGACCTATGTGATCTCGGCGGCATTCGCCTGCGCGTTCACGCTCATCGTGAACGCGCTCACCAACCGCTCGCTCGACCGCGTGGACATGGTGGGGGCCCTCAAGAGCGCGGAATAGGAGCGGCTCCTTTGCCGACCATACCCAAACGCCTATTTCGGGTCGATTTTGGACCTCAAACACGCGTTTGGGTATGGTCGGTCATGTAGCACGTGTGTGGGCGTGGCCGTTGCAGCCTCGTTCGCTAAGATGAGAGCAGGCGAGCAATGACCCGCAGGCGTTGAATGAACCCCACGTCAAGGAGGCAGTACGATGAGCAGCTACGTCACACGCCCCAAGGTCCGCGTGAACACCCAGGAGACCGCGCTGCACGGGTACGCGCCCATCCACGAGAAGATCGCGCACTCCTTGGAGGAGGTCATGTCCTCGTGCTCCGATCGGGTGGTGCTCGCACTCGAGTGCTACCCAGGGACGGATCATGAGGAGCTTCTCGCCCAGCTGATCGAGCCCCTGGGCCCCTCGCTCACGCTCTTCGCGGACGACTACGCCCAGAGCGTCGCGCGGGTGCAGGAGCGCATCAAGGACTGCATCACCGAAGACCGGGTCTTCGGGGTGATATCTCACTACACAATCGACCAGTTCTTCGAGGAGCCCCGCATTGAGGAGGCCCGTCAGAAGATCGCCGCAGCTCAAGGGCTCGTTGTGGTCTATGGCATGGGGACGACCGTCCTGTGCGAGCCCGACCTCGTGGTCTACGCGAGCCTCACGCGCTGGGAGGTTCAGTGCCGTTATCGCCGGGGCGTCGCGAACTGGAAGGCGAACAACCCCGGCGAGGACGCTCTGCGCAAGTTCAAGCGCGGCTACTTCTTTGAGTGGCGCGTGGCCGACCGCCAGAAGAGCGCCCTCTTTGACACGATTGACTTTCTCATTGACGTGAACGTCGCCGATGACCCCCGCATGGTGAGCGGGGACGCCTATCGCGCGGCCCTGGGCCAGGTCGCGAGCCAGCCCTTCCGCCTCGTGCCGTACTTTGACGCGAGCGTATGGGGCGGTCACTGGATGCAGGAGCGCTTTGGGCTCGACCCGGACGCCTCCAACTTCGGGTGGGCGTTCGACGGGGTGCCCGAGGAGAACTCGGTCCTTCTCGACTTTGGCGGCGTGGATGTGGAGATCCCCGCGCAGGACGTGGTCTTCTCGCATCCCGTCGAGCTCATGGGCCCCAAGGTCCATGCGCGCTTTGGGACGGACTACCCCATCCGCTTCGACTATCTGGACACCATGGGTGGCGGGAACCTGAGCCTGCAGGTTCACCCCCTCGTCGCATACATCCAGGACCGCTTTGGCATGGCCTACACGCAGGACGAGAGCTACTACATCCTGGATGCGACTGCAGATTCCTGCGTCTACCTCGGCGTCAAGACGGGAACCGACAAGGACGAGATGTTCGCCTCCCTCAGGCGCGCCGCTTCCGGCAAGGAGCAGTTCGCAGACGAGCGCTACATGAACAAGATTCCGGTCGCCAAGCACGATCACGTGCATATTCCCGCCGGCACCGTGCACGCGGGCGGTGCTGGAACCGTCATCCTGGAGATCAGCGCCACGCCCTACATCTTCACCTTCAAACTCTGGGACTGGGGCCGGGTGGGCCTCGACGGGCTTCCGCGCCCCGTCCACCTGGATCACGGGGAGCGCAACGTCCTGGTCGAGCGCGATACCGCATGCGCCGAAGGTCGTCTCACGGACCGCGTCGGCGCCCCGCACGAGGACCTCTCCCAGGAGCCCGGCGTGCGCGTGGAGAAGACCGGCCTTGCCGATGAGGAGTTTATCGAGACCAGGCGCTACTGGTTCAGGGACGCGGCGACGCTCTCCACGTTCGAGAGCGTGAACGAGCTCAACCTCGTCGAGGGGGAGTCGGTCGTCGTGGAGGGCCCGGATGGATCCTTCTCGCCGCTGCCCGTGCACTATGGGGAGACCTTCATCGTCCCGGAGCGCGTAGGGACCTATCGCATCAGGAACACGGGGGACCCCTCGAAGGAGGTCGCGGTCATCCAGGCGTTCGTGCGCAACCTCTAGGAGATTGAAAAATAGATTCTAATCCAAATAAGTATTATTGAGATTAGAATCTTTTGCCGCCGCAAGGTTGAGACAAACGCGGGCACGGGGCAACCGCCTACCCCTCGCGCTGGGCGAGAAACGCCTGCGTGCGCGCCTCTCGGGGGTGCTCTATCACCTGCGTGGCGAGGCCCTCCTCCACGATCACGCCGCCGTCCATGAAGACGACGCGGTCGGCGACCTCGCGCGCAAAGCTCATCTCGTGCGTCACGATGACCATGGTCATGTCCTCGGCGGCGAGGTTCTTGATGACGCGCAGGACCTCGGCGGTGAGCTCGGGGTCCAGGGCGCTCGTGGGCTCGTCGAAGAACATGACCTGCGGATTCATGGCCAGGGCGCGTGCGATGCTCGCCCGCTGCTGCTGGCCGCCGGAGAGCTGACAGGGAACCTTCTCCTCGCAGCCCGAGAGGCCCATCTTGTCTAGGAGGGCCCGCGCGTCGGCCTCGGCCTGGGCGCGGCCGCGCTTCTGCACGCACACGGGGGCATCCATCACATTGCGCAGCACCGAGAAGTGCGGGAAGAGGTTGTAGTTCTGAAACACCAGGCCAAAGCGCTCGCGGGCCCGCGCGAGGGTGGCCTTGTCGGCGTAGGAGCCGCTGCGGGAAACCTCGACCTCGCCGTAGGAGAGATCCCCCGCGTCGAGGCGTTCGAGCAGGGTGAGGCAGCGCAGGAGGGTCGACTTGCCGCCGCCGGAGGGGCCGATGATGGCCACGACCTCGCCTGAGGCCACCGAGAGGGAGATGTCGCGCAGGACGGGCACGCCGCCAAAGCTCTTCTGGGCGCGGTCGAGCGTGACCACGGGTGCGGATGCGGACGCGCTAGTCATGGTAGTAGCTCAGCTTTCTCTCGACGCGGGAGGCCGCCAGCTCGATGAGCAGGTTGAACACCCAGTAGAACAGGGCGGCGATCATGAACGGCAGCATGCTCACCTGGCTGGCCACGAGCTGCTTGGCCACCGTGAACATCTCGATGACGCCGATGGAGAACGCCAGGGACGTGTCCTTGACCAGGGTGATGATCTCGTTGGTCATGGCCGGCATGATGCGCTTGACCACCTGGGGCAAGACGATGCGCATGAACGTCTGCGCGCCGGAGTAGCCCAGGACCTCGGCGGCCTCGTACTGGCCACGCGGGATGGACTGTATGCCCGAACGGTAGATCTCGGCGAAGTAGGCGGCGTAGTTGACGATGAACGCCACGATCGTGGCCTGCCACTTGCTGTCAGGGGAGAGGTCGATGCCAAAGACGTAGTACGGCACGAAGTAGATGGCGAACATCTGCAACATGAGGGGGGTGCCGCGCATGAGGGAGATGTAGAGCCGGGCGAGAAGCGCCAGCGGCTTCACGCGACTCATCCGCGCGAAGGCGACGAGCATGCCGAGCGGCAGCGAGCCCACGAGCGTGAAAGCGAAGATCTGCAGGCTCACGAGGAAGCCCCCGCCCAGCATGCTGACCATGGTCATAACGTCCACGCGCGGCTCCCCTCAGACGGCAAACGGGGCAGACGCCCGCGCGGACGCCTGCCCCACAAGGATAGATGGTAAAAGGCTACTCGAGGCACCAGTTCTCATAGGAGATACCTTGGTCGGCGTACTTCTCGCAGAGTGCCTGGACAAAGCCGTCCTCGTCCATTTGCTTCAGGGTCTCGCTGACCTTGTCCGCCGTGGCGGTGTCGCCGGTCTTGAAGCCCACCGCGTAGTGCTCGCTCGAGAGCTGCTCGTCGAGCTGGGTGTAGGCATCGGGCTTGGCGGAGATCTGATAGGAGGCGATGGAGAGGTCGCAGGCCACGGCATCCACGGCTCCGGACTCGAGCTGCATGAAGGCGGTGTTGTAGTCGCCGATGGTCTCGAGGCTGGCAAAGCTGGCGGCGAGGTTGGCCTGGTCGCCGGTGAGCACGTCGTAGGCGGCCGAGTCGACCTGCGTGATCACGGTCTTGCCGGCGAGGTCGTCGAACGAGGAGATGCCGGAGTCGGCGCGGGTCACGATGACCTGGGCGTTGAGCATGTACGGCTCGGAGAAGGTGTACTTGCCCTCGCGGCCCTCGACGGTGAAGCCGTTCCAGAGGCAGTTGATGGCGCCGGAGTCGATGAGGGTGTCCTTGGCGTCCCAGTCGATGGGCTCGAGCTGGACCTCCCAGCCGTTGCGGCTGGCGACTTCCTGGGCGAGCTCGAGGTCAAAGCCCGTGTACGCACCGTCGTCGCCCACGTAGCCGTAGGGCGGGTAGGAGGAGTCGAAGCCCACGACGAGCTTCTCCGTGGCAGCGGCGCTCTTGTCGTCGGAGGTTGAGGAGCTGGCAGAGGCATCGCTGCTGCTGGTGGAGGGGGATCCGCCGCACCCGGCGATAAGGACGACGGCGAAGACCGCGGCCACAAGACAGGCGAGGACGGAGGCGAGGCGGCGCTTCTTCATGGAGGATTCCCTTCTCGGTGCGTGTGCCCAGTACTTTACTCAGATAAAGCGTGAGAAAGAATATACACTTTAGTATGATGGAGTGCAAGGAGATTTTAGAAAACCCTCAGATCCGGGCGCAGGAATGGTATATCGGTGGGCGGAGCGGCAGGACGTGCGCTCCTATGCTATGATGCTCGCCCCGCGAGGGAGTAGTGGCATGCGAGAAAGCATGTGATGCATCCAACACGCTGGCTTTTAGCCTGGGTGCATCGTAATCAACGAGACTCGTGGCGACCCCGTGAGGGCAGGGTCGCCACGAGTCTTTTTATTGGGTGCTGTCGCGGCGGCAGGAGAGAGGTTTGCTATGGGATTCGTCGAGCTTCTGCTCGTGGCCGTAGGCGTCTCGATGGACGCCTTTGCCGTGTCCGTCTGCAAGGGGCTCGGCATGCGGGCGATCGACTTGCGGACGACTGCGGTGATGGCGCTGTTTTTTGGCGGGTTCCAGATGATCATGCCGCTTGCTGGCTGGGTTCTGGGCAGCCAGTTCCTGTGGCTGATAGCGCCCGTTGACCATTGGATTGCCTTTGGGCTTCTGGGCTGCATCGGTGCCAAGATGATCTGGGAGGCAGCGCACGAGGAGGCGGACTGCGGGCGCGCTGATACGAGCCACGTCAGCTTGCGTGAGATTCTGGCGCTTTCGGTTGCCACCTCTATCGATGCGCTTGCGGTGGGCATCTCGTTTGCTGCGCTCGCGGTGGACATCGTGCCTGCCGTGGTCACGATTGGGCTCACCACCTTTGTATTCTCGCTCGCAGGTGTGACGGTGGGCCACTTCTTTGGGGCTCGCTTCGAGCGCCCCGCAAACGTGGTGGGCGGCGTCGTGCTGATCTTGATTGGGATTAAGATCTTGCTGGAGCATCTGGGGATGCTGAGTTAAGGGACGTCCTCACACAAGCGCGCGCAGCCCGGATCGATCGAGCACGTCGACGGAACCGCGCGAAAGCGCCACGAGGCCCTCGTGCTCGAAGTACTTGAGCATGCGCGAGACCACCTCGCGGGCGCTGCCCAGGTGCCGCGCGATCTCGTCGTGCGTCACCACAAGGTGCGTCTCTCCCGTACGGGCCAGCTCGTCGAGGAGAAACGCGGCGAGTCGCGCGTCGAAGCTCGAGAACAGCACCTGTTGCATGACCCACATGCAGTCGCTGAAGCGTAGCGCCGTCTGACGGTACGCGAAGGCCTCGACGTGCACGTTCTTCTCGATGAGGTCAGAGAAGAAGCCGGGGTCCATAACAAGCAACTTGCAGTCCGAGGCGGCGTCGAGTGCGATGTCAAAGCCAATCATGGGCAGGATGCACGAGGCGGCGAGCACGCAGCACTCGCCGGTCTCCACGCGAAAGAGCGTGATCTCGCGCCCGGACTCAGAGAGCATGTAGGCCCTCAGGCTCCCCTCCGCCACGAGCAGCACACCCGCGCAGCCTGCGTCTCTTCCCTGGATATGCTCGCTCGTGCGGAACCGCCGGACGTTCGTGTGGCGGGCGCACGCAGCGCGCTCCTCGTCTGCCAGCTCCTTCCAGACAGGAAGAAGACGAGCGAGGAGCGCAGAAGGATCGGTGGTCACGAGGCTCCATTCGGGACAAAAGTAGTAGCGTTCATGTCCCGATTGTAGCGCCTCGCCGACTGGAGCCGTCGGCCTTACGAAACCATCCCACAAGGACCTGCGGCGTTGCCGGCAAGGGCCCGGTCAAGCGCGCTGGCCGCGTAGAAACCATAGCCGCCGGCGACGTTGGCGCACGAGAAGCCCAGCTGCGAGAGCATGCGGCAGGCGACGTAGCTGCGCAGTCCGCTCTGGCAGTGCACGTAGAGGGTCTTGTCGCGCGGGAGCTCGCCCGTGCGGTCGCGCAGCTCGTCCAAGGGGATTCGCAGCGATCCCTCGATGCCGCCGCGAGCGACCTCGCCCGGCGTGCGTACGTCCACGAGCACGGCATCCTCTGGCAGGTTAGTCGCCTCGCCCCAGCTCACCTGCTTGACCAGGCCATCGAGGATGTTCTCGATGAGGTAGCCAGCCATGTTGACCGGGTCCTTCGCCGAGGAGTAGGGGGGCGCGTAGGCGAGGTCGAGCTCGGTGAGGTCGCTCGCGCCCATCTGGGCGCGAATGGCCGTGGCGAGCACGTCGATACGCTTGTCGGCACCGTCGGTCCCCACAATCTGCGCGCCGATGATGCGTCCGCGTCGTTCTCCGGAGCGCTCGAACAGCACCTTCAGGGTCATCGAGCCGGCGCCGGGATAGTAGGTCGCGTGGCTCGCCGGCGAGAGGACCACGGCGTCGAAGTCGATGCCGACCTGGGCGGCCTGACGTGCGTTGAGGCCGGTCGAGGTGATCGTGAGGTCGAAGAGCTTGAGCACCGAGGAGCCCTGCGAGCCGGTGAACGTGGTCTTTCGTCCGCAGATGTTGTCGGCCGCGATGCGCCCCTGCTTGTTGGCGGGACCGGCGAGTGCGATAAGGGCCGGCCGGCCCGTTACCACGTGGCGCACCTCGATGGCGTCGCCCACGGCAAAGATGTGCGAATCGCTCGTCCTTAGGTGCTCGTCCACGCGGATGGAGCCGCGCAGCCCGAGCTCCAGGCCGGCATCCTTTGCGAGCGTGCTGTCCGGGGTAACGCCGATAGCTAGGATGACGAGGTCGGCAGCGAACTTCTGGCCGTCGGCGAGTTGGGTGACAAGGGCGTCGTCCTTCTCCACAAATCCGGTCACAGTTGCGTTGAGATGCAGCTCAACGCCATTGCGACGCAGCTCGTTATGGACGAAGGGCGCCATGTCCGCGTCGATTGGGAGCATGGCCTGGGGGTCTCGCTGCACGAGCGTAACGTCGATTCCGCGCTCGCACAGGTTCTCGGTCATCTCGAGGCCGATGAAGCCGGCACCCACCACGGTGGCGCGCTTAGCCTGCGCGCGCTCGATGAAGTCATGAATGGCAAAGGTGTCCTCGACGGTCCTCAGCGTGAAGAGGCGCTCGGAGTCCACGCCCGGCAGCGGAGGTACGACGGCACGTGCGCCAGGGGAGAGTATGAGCTCGTCGTACGGCTCGTCGTAGGTGCTCTTGTCCTCGAGATTGCGTACGTGCACGACCTGCTGGGCGCGGTCGATGGAGACGGCCTCCTGGTGGACATGCACGTCTATGTTGAAGCGCGCCCGGAAGCTCTCGGGGGTCTGAAGCGTGAGCTTGGAGCGGTCGGTGATGGTGCCACCCACGTAGTAGGGCAGGCCGCAGTTGGCGTAGGAGACGTATCCGCTGCGCTCGAGGATGACGATGTGGGCCCGCTCATCCAGTCTGCGTAGGCGCGCCGCTGCGGTGGCGCCTCCCGCGACGCCTCCGATGATGACGATCTTCTTCTCGCTCATGGCTATGCCCCCCTCACGATGTCGCCGCGCCAGCGGTTGATGCCGCCGGCATTGACGACGTTGGTGTACCCCATCCGGGCAAGGGAGCTCACCGCATTGCTCGCGCGCGCCCCGGAGAGGCAGTAGACGTAGACGGGCGTGTCGGTGCGGGGGACCATGCGCTTGGCGCCCGAGATGGAACCCACGGGAACGTTGATTGCCCCCGCGACGTGTCCGCTTGTGAACTCGTCCTTCTCGCGCACGTCCAGAACGACCGCGCCGCGAACGTCGCGTGCCTCCGCCAGACAGGTGTTGATGTCTCGCGCGCCCGCGCCACCGCCAAAGATCGAACCAAAAAAGCCCATGGTGCCCTCCTGTTGGATGTCTGTTTTGGCAAGGCTAGCACGGGCGGCGTGGCGGTTCAGTGACTTAGTCACCAGGGCGAGGGGGCGGCAGCGGTGCCGCCGAGCCGGCGCGGCTACCGCACGTGCTCGACGACCTCCTCGATCGGGCGGCGCAGCTTGGGGTGCGCACGATGGCTCGGGTCGTGGACGCCAAACTGTGCGAGTACGCTGACGCCCCATTCCCCGGGGTCGAAGGCGCCCTCCTTGACCAGCAGCTCGTTGAGGGCATCGGCGTCGTAGCCCTCGACGGGCGTGGCGTCCACGCCCAGAAGCGCCGCCGCGGTGAGCATGTTGGCCAAGGCTATGTAGGTCTGCTTGCCGGCCCAGTCGAAGAGGGCGCGGTCGCTCTCGAGGACGTGGAGGTCGCTTCTCTGGAATTCCTCGAACGTGGCGAGGCGTGCCCGCTCGTCTTCCGGGGAGAGGCCGTGGACGTGCCCGGAGATCTGGTGCGCCCACGGGCTCTGCGCGTCAACGCCCCGTCGGGCCAGAATGACGACGGTGCGGTCGGCGTTCTTCTTGGCGCCCCAGCAGCAGTCGAGGATCTTGCCCAGGAGCTCGTCGCTCTCTATGACGAGGAACTTCCACGGCTCGAACCCAAAGGAGCTGGGGGAGAGCCGGCCGGCCTCGAGGATCGTGGAAAAGTCCTCGTCGGAGACGTGTCCGTTCGGGTCGTAGCGCTTGCAGGTGAAACGCCGCTCGAGCGCGTCGATAAGGGTTGCGCCATTCTGACGCTCAACGGCAGTGTTCATGGGGGCTCCTTTCGCGGGGTGCTCTTCGGAGTCCTTCGTACCCTATTCTGCTTGTGGTCTTCTCGCCACGAGCGAGAATGTGAGCGGAATCCGTGGGAGTCCGTCGGGCATGCTCCAGGCGTCCTCGTCTGCATGATACTTGAGCTGGGGAAGCGCCTTCCAGTCGGTCTGCTCGTGCTCGCCGAGCGCTTCGATCGTGAGACCGGCGCCGAGCAGCGCGCCGGTGATTTCCTGGAAGTCATGGGCCCAGTTGTGGTTGCGTGTATGCGTGATGACGGGTGCTGCGGGAGTGTCGTCCTTGAGGTTGCCGTTCGCGGGAAGGGGCACGGTCATGTAGGTCTGAGCCGTCTCGTAGCACGACTCGGTGCCGCTCAGATAGCCTGTAACAACCTCGAGTCCGTTATTATCGAGTGCGAACAGGAGCGGGTGATTGTCGCGAATCATGAAGATTCCGCCTGGGGCCAGAAGCCGCGCGATGGAGCGTCCCCAGTCCTCGAGGTCGGGGAGCCAAGTGATGGTGCCGGCGCTTGTGACAATGACGTCGAACGATCCCAGATGCTCGGACAGGACCTCGTCGGCATGGCGTGCGTCGCCCCGCACGTAGGTGATGTCCGCCCCGGCGCGCGCGGACAGCGCGCGGGCGTGATTAAGTGCATGGGGTGAGAAGTCCAGGCCATGGACCTCGCTCGCCCCCAGACGCCACCAGCTCAAGGTGTCTGTGCCGATATGGCACTGAAGATGCAGCAGACGTTGCCCGGCGACGGAGTTCATGGGCAGGTGGGGAGCAAGCACCCCCAGGTCGCGTCGGACGACAGATGAGACGTACAGGGGGTCATCGGCCAGAGCGTTCAGGTCACCGTAGGTGCTCTGGGCATGTGTCTCAGCACGATCGTTCCAGTTTTGTAGGTTGTCGCGGACGGCATCTGTGGTGTGGCCACTCACGCGTCTCCTCCCTTGTAGGATTCTGGGTCCTGGTGCGGAGTTCTACAGACAGGCGGCTGCGATGCGGCGCCGGAGCCCGTCGATGCCCTCGCCGGTGGCGGAGGAGGTGACCACGACCTGCTCGCGCTCGACGCCGAGCTGTCGAGTCAGGGTGGCGACCTGCTGGTTCTGCTTTGAGCGCCCGATCTTGTCGGCCTTGGTGAGCGCTACCACGAAGGGAAGCTCGCTCTGCTGCAGGAAGCCGATCATGTCCAGGTCGAGCTGCTGGGCCTCGTGACGGATGTCCACGAGGGCGATTACCAGGTTGAAGCTGCGCTCCTGGTCGAAGTAGCCGGAGATGAGGTCGGCCCACCGGCGCTTCTCGGCCTTGGAGACCTTGGCGAAGCCGTATCCGGGCAGGTCTACGAAGCGGATGCCGTCGACGGAAAAGAAGTTGATGTTGGCGGTCTTGCCCGGCGTGCTGGAGACCTTGACGAGGTCCTTGCGCGAGAAGACTCGGTTGAGCAGAGAGGACTTGCCCACGTTGGAGCGCCCGGTCACGGCGACCTCGGGGGTCGCGGGCTCGGGAAGCTGCGCCACGGTGCCATAGGAGGCCTCGAAGCGCGCCGTCTGGTAGTTGATGCTGGCCATGGGCCCTCCCTGCGTCGGTTGCAGGGTCATTGTACCTGCAAGCCCGTTGCTCGGGAAAGAGCCGTCCACTGTCGCATGCTGCCTTTGGGTACCATGGGCGGAGATGTCGGCAACAGGAGGTCCCATGTCTGTCGAGAAGAAGAGAGACGTCCTGCTCGAGGTGACGAGCATTCTGCTCATGGCGCTTGCGGCGATAGGGCTGGTTCGTCTTGTTATGAGCGTTACGAGCCTCGTCGGGCAGGGTCCGCAGGGGCTCTCTGCTTCCTTTGAGCAAGCGGGCCTTCCGTCGGGTGATGCCGCAGTGGGCGCGCTGACGGCGATCGGCGTCCTGCTTTCCCTGACGATTCTCGCCCTCCAGTTGGGGGCGGGTATTTGTGGGCTGCGCCTTTTGCGGGGCCGGGGCACGGCCCGGCGCTGCGAGACGCTGGGCATTGCCGCGTCCGGGGCGAGCGTGGTCGCATGGCTCACCGACCGACTCCTGCTGGGGCTTGCGGGCACGGCCGACGTCGCCTGGCTTCTCTGCGCGATGCTCGTTCCGCTGCTGTTCTATAGGGGTGCGCGCGGCGGGGTGATGAGCGATTTCTGGGAGGGCATCAAGCGCAAGCCCGTTGCGCCCGCGGCTCAGCCCGTGGACAAGGTGGTGAACCGCTTCGCCCTGGATCACGAGAAGGAGACCCTGCGTCCCGCGCAGAAGGGGGAAGACGTTCTGGTCGAGTTCCTCTCCCTCGACGAGTATGAGCAGCGCTCCTCCGACTCTCCGATCACGCGGCACGTCGCACGTAGTGCGCGCTCGATTCACCACTGCCTGGCGAGCACCTTTGGCGATGCGGTCTACGGAACCCTCCTCATTCCCCGGGAGGCTCTGGGCGCTTCGGGCATTCCCCTCGCCGATGACGTGCCCCTGGCGTTCTGCCTGTCGCGCGACCGGCTGACGCTCGTGGGAGACGACGAGGCCGCGGAGGGGTTCGTCACCTACTATGTCGCGCATCAGGTGCTCGAGAAGCGCGCGGCGGCCGCGGTTCTCCTCGAGCTGCTTGACCTGGTCATCCGCGATGACATGGCCTTTTTATCCGACGTCGAGGATGGGCTCGACCGTCTTGAGGTCAACATGGGCAAGGACGTGAGCGAGATACCCCAGGACCTCGATGACTTCGTGATCAGGGAGCGCTCTCAGCTTCATGCGCTGGAGAGCTTCTACCGCCAGATCACGGACGTTGCCGACACCGTGGCAGTCTCGCCTGCCGAGGTGGCCAGCACTCCGGTGCAAGAGCTCTTCCGCGAGCTCTCCGCGCGCTGCGAGCGCCTTGCCGCCGATGCGCGCGATCTGCGCGACTATGCGCTGCAGATTCGCAACATGTACCAGAGCAAGGTTGACGTCCGACAGAACAAGGTGATGAGCGTGCTCACAATCGTCACCTCGATCTTCATGCCGCTCACTCTGCTCACCGGCTGGTATGGCATGAACTTCGAGAACATGCCCGAGCTGCGCGATCCCAACGCCTACTACCTCCTCATCGCGATCGCGGCGATTGTGATCACGGTCGAGGTGATCGTCTTCAAGGTGAAGCGGTGGTTCTAGGGCGCAAGAAGTCGCAGGCCTAGGCGCCCGACCTATGCCGCAAGCCCCGCCACCACGGAGACAAGCGCGATGATCACGCCCACGATGGACTCGCCGCCCAGCAGGCCGGACGCCACCACGATACCGGACTCCTCGGCAGCGGCGGCGTCGCGACCGCGCGAGCGCATCGCGTGGTCGTAGACGAGCTTGGCCAGGGTCCCCAGAAAGGCCGTGAGTGACATGTAGAACGGCAGGTAGACGCCCAGACCCAGCATCATGGACGGGATTCCCGCAAGATATAGGAGTAATCCCGCCGCAAGGCCCGTCGCGAAGGCGGGCACGCTCGGGATGCCCGAGACCATCGTGGCCACCACGCTTGCCTGCGCGGAGACAAAGAGTCTGCCCGGGCCAAAGGCGTCCGGTCCGTACGCCCGCAGAAGCGCACTCAGGATCACGACCGAGACTACCACGCCCACGAGCGCTCCGATCGCCTGCCCCATCCAGAGCGTGCGTGGGCTCGTGCCGATGATCGCACCCGTCTTGAAGTCGCTCATGACGTCACCGGCAAGGCCGCATGCCACGGCCACCACGCCAGCCACGAAGAAGAGCTTCACCTGGGGAGTATTAGAAACGGCGGCCACGACGAGCAGCACGATGAGGCCAAAGATCTCCATCGGGTCGATGCCGGTCTGTCCCACAGACTGTGCGCTCATGATGGTGGTCACGAACGCGAGCGCCACGACTACGAGGGCAACCATGGGGCCCAGCTCTAGGCCAAAGCATATGATGAGCGCTGCAGCTGCCACCAGTAGCGAGAGCAGCCCGGCGTCGGCACGGCTGGAGACGTCTCCGCTCTGCCCGTTCTTGCCTCTTTCACGCGATTGACCACGCAGCACCCCTGCGGCCTTGGGCAGGACGTCCTTCACCACCACGCCGATGCCCGAGCCCATCATGAGTCCCATGCCCAGGCTGGACACGATGCCCGAGGCCGCGACGGCGTCCCACAGGCCAGCGGCTACGCCGCCCACGACGATGCCGAAGTTGCCCAGGAGAGCACCGGCGAACCAAAACGCGATCGCCGTCGTCCCTACGAGAAAGCCCACCGAGAGGAGCATCGGGGAGTTGTAGATCGCAAAGCTCACGCCCGGGATGGGCAGCGCCGCGACCATGGTGGGCAGCACGCCGAGCACGTCACGTAGGGCGCACCAGATTCCGGAGAGGGCCATGGAGCCAAAGAGCCTGCGACCGGTCCCGCTGTCGGAGCGGGTGGCCTTGAGAGTCTCGGCCGCGGCGGTGCCGATGGGGTACTCCAGCCCGGACTCCTCCACGAAGCGCCTTCGGATAAGAGCCGTGCACACCAGGCCCAGAAGCGTTCCCGCCAGGGCCACGAAGAGCATCTCCTGCCAGCTGACCTCGTCGGCGAGGTCGAGCATCCAGATGCCGGGCAGCGTGAAGGAGAGGCCGCCGGCGACCATCGAGCCAGCGGACATGATGACCTGCGTGATGTTGGCCTCGTTGAGACTCGTGTGTCCCAGAGCGCGCAACAGGACAAGCGCGGTTATGGAGGTGAAGATGGTGGGCCACGGCAACGAGCCCATCTTGAGGGCGGTATAAACCGAAGATGCTGTGATGATGACGCAGCCGATGCATCCGATCAGAATGCCGGCGGGGCTCAGCTGCGCGCGCAGACCTGCGCGGTCGCTCGAGTGGCTCATGGGTGCTCCCTCGTATATCCGCTTCCCCAGGGGAAGTCGGGTTACGGCGCGGACCGCTACAGTATAGTCTGGGAGCATGCGGATGGCCGTCGAATCTTGGAGGACGCATGGGCGAGCGCGAGGAGCGTGCGGACAAGAACGTGCTGGCCGTGGACGTGGGGAACACGACCACGAGGCTGGGGCTCTTCTCGGCAGGTGAGCTTGCGGGGACCTGGGAGCTCACCACGCCCGCGCGACTCACCATCGACGAGGCGCGTCTCGCGGTGCTCCAGGCGCTTGAGGCACTCGGCGTGCCTGCTCCCGAGGGGGCCATCCTGGCCTGCGTGGTGCCATCGCTCGTGGACGTCTGGCGTGCCGCGCTGGCCGCGAGCTGCGAGGGGCGCGCCCTCGTGGTGGGGCCGGGTCTCAAGACGGGCCTGCGCATGCGCTACGACGACCCCTCCGAGGTGGGGGCCGACCGCGTGGCCGACGTGGTGGCGGCTCGCGCCGACCACGGCTGCCCCGTGGTTGTCGTGGACCTGGGGACGACCACCAACTTCGAGGTCGTGAACGCCCAGGGTGTCTTTCTGGGCGGCGTCATCGCGCCGGGCATGGCCCTGGGGGCTCGTGCGCTCAACCAGGCTGCGGCTCGCCTGCCCATGGTGGAGCTGCATGCCCCGGCCTCGGTCATCGGGAGAAGCACGCGTGCGGCGATGCAGTCAGGCGTGGTCCTGGGCGAGGTCGCACGAATCGATGGGCTCCTGGACGCGATGACGGATGAGCTGGGGCAGGTCGCTCAGGTGGTGCTCACGGGCGATGGCGCGCGCGAGATGTCGGCGCTTCTACGGCATGACGCCTGCGTCGACGACACCCTCACGCTGCGCGGGCTCTGGCAGCTCTGGCGCACGAACCAGCGGTAGGGGCGGCAGGCATGGCGGCCAAGGTGACGCTCAAGGACATCGCGCGCGAGGTGGGCCTCTCGCCGGCGGCGGTCTCGCTCGTGCTCAACGACCGCCCGTGCAGGATCTCCGCCGAGAACCGCCGGCGCATCAAGGAGGTCGCCCGCAAGATGCGCTACGTTCCCAACCAGATCGCGCGCAGCCTCGTGACGCAGCACTCGCAGACCGTCGGGCTCATCGTGCCCAACATAGAGAGCCGGTTCTTCTCGTCTCTGGCACGCCGCCTCGAGCTGGGGTGTCGCGAACGCGGCTACGCCCTTATCATCACCAACTCGGATGACTCGCCCACGAACGACTCCGAGCTCGTGCGCCTTCTGGCCAATCGTGGCACCGAGGGCCTGCTCGTGGTGGCGTCCGACGAGGCCGACGCGGACGAGCGCCTGATTACCGCGCTCTCTGAGCTGCCGGTCCCCTACGTGATGGTGGACCGCTTGTTTGGGGGTCTCTCCTGTGACAAGGTCTCGTTCAACAACGAGCAGGGCGGCTACCTGGCCTGCCGGCATCTGCTCGAGGCGGGGCACCGCAGGATTGCCTGCATCGTGAACCGAGCGTCCAACACGGGTCGCGAGCGCCTGGCTGGCTACGAGCGCGCGCTCGTCGAGCGGGGCGTGGACCCTGACCCGGCCCTCGAGCTCGAGAGCGCCTACTACATCGCCGACGCCTACGCCGCGGCAGGAGACCTTCTGGACACGAATGCCACGGCTGTCTTTGCGAGCTCGGACAACATCGCGCTGGGGCTGCTCAAGCGCCTCTACGTGCAGGGGATGCGCGTGCCGCGCGACTGCTCGGTGGTGAGCTACGACAACTCGGCGGCCGACGTGCTCTTTGAGCCCGCGCTGACGTCCATCGAGCAGAACGTCGACGAGCTCGCCGGCGCGACGTTAGAGCTACTGTTTCGAAGGCTTAAGGCCGATGCCGCAGCGTGCGAGCCGATCGAGGCCGAGGCGCGCATCCTCATGCCGCGCCTGGTGGTCAAGGACAGCGTCCGCGCGCTGTAAGCCCTTGGCTGGTGAAGCGGCGGTCCTGGCTGACGAAGCGGCGAAGGGTCGAGCCTGCCAGAGCGCACGGAGCGACGCCTCCAGAGAGCAAAAGTGTGCAGTCAGGCAGGCTCGTGCATAAGCGACGGATTCTCTCATAAATGCGTGTAATTCTCAGGTGATAAATCGTTTTATCACCTATACTGCCCTTGACAAAGAAGTCTCTCCACACGAGGGGAGGCAGGCGAGAAGAAGGAGAGCATCATGGCTCAGTCCGTCATCGGAACCCCGTGGCACCGGCTCAACGAGGCCGTTCCCGAGGAGGAGCTCAAGGGCGTAGACCGCTACTGGCGCACGGCCAACTACCTGTCCGTCGGCCAGATCTACCTGCGCAGCAACCCGCTCATGCGCGAGGGCTTCTCGCGCGAGGACGTCAAGCACCGCCTCGTGGGCCACTGGGGCACCACGCCCGGCATCAACTTCCTCATGGGCCACGTCAACCGTCTCATCGCCGACCATCAGCAAAACGCCGTCTTCCTCATGGGCCCCGGTCACGGCGGGCCGGCCGGCACGGCGCAGTCCCTGCTCGACGGCACCTATCGCGAGGTTCGACCGGACATCACCAATGACGAGGCTGGCCTGCAGAAGTTCTTCCGCCAGTTCTCCTACCCTGGCGGCATCCCCAGCCACTTCGCGCCCGAGACCCCCGGCTCCATCCACGAGGGCGGCGAGCTCGGCTACGTGCTCTCCCACGCCTACGGCGCGGTTCTGGACAACCCCAGCCTGCTCGCGGTAGCCGTCGTGGGCGACGGCGAGGCCGAGACGGGCCCCCTGGCAACCTCCTGGCAGACCAACAAGTTCATGGACCCGCTCACGGATGGCATCGTCCTGCCCATCTTGCACCTCAACGGCTACAAGATCGCCAACCCCACGATCCTCGCCCGCATCTCCGACGGTGAGCGTGACGAGTTCTTCCGCGGCATGGGCTATCACCCGTACAACTTTGTTGCCGGCTTCGACGACGAGGACCACGCGTCCATCCACCGGCGCTTCGCGGCGCTCCTCGAGGCCGTCTTCAACGAGATCTGCGACATCAAGAGCCGTGCGGCTGCCGGAGAGGCGTCGCGCCCGTTCTACCCCATGATTGTCTTCCGCACGCCCAAGGGCTGGACCTGCCCCAAGACGATCGACGGCAAGAAGACCGAGGGCTCGTGGCGCGCGCACCAGGTGCCCCTGGCCTCCGCGCGCGACACTCCCGAGCACTTCGAGGTCCTGCACGGCTGGCTCGAGTCGTACGATCCCGAGGAGCTCTTCAACGACCGGGGACAGATCCGCCCTGAGGTCACGGCCTTCATGCCGAGCGGCGAGCTGCGCCTGGGCGCCAACCCCAACGCCAACGGTGGGCTTCTCCGCACGCCCCTTGAGCTGCCCGACGTTCGCAAGTACGAGGTCCCCGTCGCCGAGAAGGGCCACGGCTTTGGCGCCACGGAGGCCACGCGCGTCCTGGGCGAGTACACGGCCGAGCTCATCAACAATAACCGCGACAGCTTCCGCATCTTTGGCCCGGACGAGACGGCCTCCAACCGCCTGCAGCCTTCCTACCAGGTGACGGACAAGCAGTGGTTCGGCGGTGGCGTGTACGACGACCCGGCTAACGATGAGCACCTCTCTCCGGTGGGCAACGTCATCGAGCAGCTCTCCGAGCACCAGTGCGAGGGGCTTCTGGAGGGCTATCTGCTCACCGGCCGCAACGGGCTGTGGTCGTCGTACGAGTCGTTCGTGCACATCGTGGACTCGATGGTCAATCAGCACTGCAAGTGGCTCGAGGCCACCGTGCGCCACATCGACTGGAGAAAGCCCATCTCGGGCCTCAACATGCTCATGTCGAGCCACGTCTGGCGCCAGGACCACAACGGCTTCTCTCATCAGGACCCCGGCTTCGTGGACATCCTACTCAACAAGTCGTTCAACAACGATCACGTGGTCAACATCTACTACCCGGCCGACGCCAACCAGCTCCTGGCCGTGGCCGAGCGCGCCTACACGTCCACGAACTGCGTGAACGCCATCTTTGCCGGCAAGCAGCCGGCGCCCACGTGGCAGACGCTTGACGAGGCCCGCGAGGAGCTCTCGGTGGGCGCGGCCGAGTGGACGTGGGCATCCAACACCGCCACCGGCGAGGAGCCCGACATCGTCCTGGCCTGCTGCGGGGACGTGCCCACGGGCGAGGCCGTGGCCGCGCTTGACCTCCTGGACCAGCTGGGCGTGAAGGTGCGCCTGGTGAACGTGCTGGACCTGCTCAAGATCCAGAACGCCTCCGAGAACGACGAGGCCATGAGCGACGAGAAGTTCGTCGAGCTCTTCACCGCCGACAAGCCCGTGCTCTTTGCGTTCCACGCCTATCCCGGCACGGTCCGCCGCCTCATCTGGGAGCGCCCCAACCACGACGCCTTCAACGTCCACGGCTACCAGGAGCAGGGCTCCACGACCACGCCGTACGACATGCTGCGCCTGAACGACATGGACCGCTGGGCCCTGGCCGCCGACGCGCTGCGCATGATCGACGCTTCGAAGTGGGCCGACCAGATCGCGGAGTGGGAGCAGTTCCGCCTGGACGCGTTCCAGTTTGCCGTCGACAACGGCTACGACCACCCGGCCTTCACCGACTGGAAGTGGCATGGTGCCTCCGACGCCGGCGAGGTCACGAGTGCGACCAAGATGACCGCGGGCGATAACGAGTAGGAAGCGCTCGCAGGACGTGCTCTTAGGCGCCCCCGCACCTTGTCTGGCTCATTGCGCTTGCGCGCAAAAGCGCCCGACAAGGGTGCGGGGGCGCGGCGTGTCGAGCGAAGGGCGCTTAGCAACGAGAAGGGCACGTCCAGTTTAAACATCCTTTGCAATAAAGGGCTGATAATCACCCCACTGCAACTGAAAACGTTTACCATATCTGTTTAAAAGCGGACGACCTCGCGAAGAAGCGGACGGTGGGTATGAAGAGCGTGGGCGTGCGAGAGATCAGCAGGAAGACGGGCTTCTCGCCGGCCACGGTCTCGAACGCGCTCAACCACAAGCGCAGCGTCAACAAGGAGACCGCCAAGACCATCATGCGCGTGGCCTTGGAGCTGGGCTATCAGCGACCGGGCAAGCTCAGCCAGATTCGTTTTGTCCTGGCGAGAAAGAACGGCAAGGTCCTCGACGAGGGGACGTTTCATCCCGGCGTCATCGAGGGGGTGGAGCGCCAGGCGAGCGCCAACGGGCTGCAGACGGCCTTCACGACGATCGAGCTCGCCAACCGCGAGTCCGCCGCGCGTCAGGCCTATGACATCACGCACGAGGCCGGGGGCGGCGTCGTGCTTCTGGGCACGGAGATGGCCGAGGATGACTACAACCTGTTCAAGGACCCCGTGGTTCCCTTCGTGGTCGTGGACGGATGGAGCGACCACCTGTTCTTTGAGTGTCTCGTCACCTCGAACGAGACCTCGGCGTTTCGTGCCGTGAGCTATCTGACCAACATGGGCCATCGCGAGATCGGCTACATAGCGGGCGGCTACCGCATCAAGAACTTTCCCCTGCGCGAACGTGGGTATCGCAGAGCCCTGCGCGAGGCGGGCCTGACGGCCAATCCGGACTTTCGCGTGGAGGTAGGAACCACGGTCGGATCGGCCCACGAGGCCATGCGCGCGTGGCTGGACACGCGGCCCGTGCTCCCCACGGCGTTTTTCGTGGAGAACGACATCATGGCACTTGGCTGCATGCGCGCGATGACGGAGTTTGGCATCAAGATTCCCGACGACGTGTCCATGTTTGGCTTCGATGACCTCACGTTTGCGAGCATCGCCAACCCGCCGCTCTCCACGATGCGCGTCCCTACGCGTGAGCTCGGCGAGCTGGCCGTGGCCACGCTCATCGACCGCATCAACAACCCGCGCACCTTCACGAGCGTCACGCACCTCTCGACTGAGTTCGTGGAGCGCCAGAGCGTCTGTCGCCTCTAGGCATCGTGCCCCTGCGCGGCTGCGTGCTCTCGTGTAATCTAAACATCACTAAACACTTTTGTACTATTAGTAGTAAAAAAATAACTAAACACTTGCTCAAATGACCGCTCACGGGCAAAAACTGACCTCTAGCGGCAGTGGGCTAAGAACTCTCGCTACGCAGAAGGTACAACAGTATCAAGAGGTACGAGCTGGGAGAGAAAAGCTCCTGTCTTCCATTTCTGCGGGGCAGAACAGGAGATAGACAGACAGACTGCTTTCCATCGCTTGTGCGCTTGAAATATCACACTACCTGAGGTTCATTTAGTCGGCACACAGAGAGGCAGCTCGCGCGGACCGTTTCTTTGGGGTTAAGTAAGCACAAAACGAGTGTTTACTTATTGTTTTGTATCCGGTCAACGGATACCGAGACTGAGCCGGCGGGGAAGCGCTGGCACAAAGGGAAAGGGAAGGGGAAGGACATGGGCAAGAGCATTTCAAGAAGGAACTTTTTGAGGAGCAGCGCGGTAACGGCTGGGCTGGGCTCGATGGCGCTCCTGGCTGGCTGCAGCGGAAGCGATTCCTCTGGTGACGCCACGGGCGGCTCCAGCGACGGGGGCGACGTCAAGATCGGCGTCTCCATCTGGAGCTCGACCGACGCCCTCGGCAAGCTCTCCGTCGAGATCATCCAAAAGGCGGCCGACATCCTTGGCGTCGAGATCACCACGGTTGACCAGGGTCACGTCTCGGAGCAGGTCACGGCCTCCATCGAGACGCTTTGCGCCGCCGGCTGCAACGGCATCGTCGTCTGCAACTCCGCCGACTCCGAGATGACCTCCTGCATCAACACCTGCGACGAGAACGAGGTCTACCTCGCCCAGTTCTACCGCATGATCAACAAGGACAATAGCCCCGACGTCTACGGCGTTGCCGAGAGTTCCAAGTACTACGTCGGCGCCGTCCACGAGGACGAGGTCGGCAACGGCGAGAAGCTCGTCGAGATGCTCACCGCCGACAACGACCAGGCCTACGAGGGCATCCAGAAGGGCGCCCGCAACATCAAGCTCGAGGCTTGGACCGTCGGCGACGCCACCTTCCAGGAGCGCTGGAAGGGCTATCAGTCCGGTATCGAGAAGTGGAACTCCGCCAACCCGAGCGATCCGGCGACCCTGTCCGACCCGGTCTACGCCAACACCTCCTCCTCCGAGGGAGCCAACGTCACGCAGCAGTTCTACAACACCGATCCCGACATGGATGCCCTCATCATTGCTGGTGGTGGCGGCGACCCGCTCGTGGGTTCGGTCGGACAGCTCAAGAACATGGGCCTCACGGGCAAGATTCGCGTGGCGTCCACGGACTTCCTCGACGACCTGAAGGAGCAGCTCGAGACCGGCGGCATGTACTGCGAGTCGGGCGGGCACTTCTGCGACCCGCTCTACGCGTTCCTCATGGTCTACAACGCCTGCAAGGCCAAGGAGGGCTACGTCCCCGAGGCAGGCAGCTTTGGCAAGGAGATCAAGTTCCCCTACGTGTTCGTCTCGTCCGTCGCCGAGTACGAGGACTACGAGAAGTACTTCGTCGACGAGGCTCCCTACACCGACGATGAGATCAAAGAGCTCGCCGACAAAAGCTTCGACGACCTCGACACGGCCGCCACCTCACTGTCCATCGAGGACGTCAAGACGCGTCACGCATAGAACCGCCGCTCTTTCCTCGCGGGGGCGATCCTCTGGGACCGCCCCCGTCCCCTTGGAAAGCGTGCTCGCGTGAAAGGATCGGTGAATGGAACTTCTCAAGAAAGCGTCGAAGAGCCAGTGGTTCGGCGTGGGCCTCCTGCTTGTCATCACGGCCGTGTGCTGGGCACTCTTCAAGGCGCTGACACCCGGCACCTTTGGCTCGCCGGACCAGATACTCACGTACCTGCAGACGGGCCTCATCTATGCCGTGGGGGGCTGCGGCCTGTACTTCATCGTGGTCATGGGCCTCTGGGACTTCTCGATCGGGTCGGTGCTCGTGCTGTCGTGCCTTCTGTCCATTGGTTTCTCGCAGATGTTCGGCATCGCGGGCCTCGTCGTCGCCCCGATCCTGTGCGGCGCGCTCCTGGGCGCCCTCAACGGACTTGCCTACATCAAGCTGCGCATTCCGTCCCTGATCGTCACGGTGGGCCTCTCGCTCATCTATGAGTCTTTGAGCGTCTTTGCGGCAGACTGGGCCGGAACGCGTCTAGGCGACGCCTACAAGCTCTTCGGTTCGTATCCCGTCAACCTCGTTCCGGCGATTCTCGCCTTCTTACTCTGCGGCTTCATCTTGAAGTACACGAAGCTCGGCACGTACGTTAACGCCATCGGGGCCAACGAGCTCACGGCCAAGAACATGGGCGTGAACGTTGACAAGTACAAGTTCCTTGCCTTCGTGCTCTGCTCGATGTTCGTGGGCATCATGTCCATTCTCTACATTGGGTACGGCACCGCCCAGACCCCCATGACCGGTATGCTCTCGCAGTCGCTGAACTTCAAACCGCTCATGGGGACGTTCTTTGGCGTGGCGTTCAAGAAGTACGGACACCCCGTCGCGGCCATCGTCATCGGTGAGTTCATCATCTCGATGATGTTCGCGGGCTTCGTCGCCCTGGGCATGCCCGTTACGGTCAACAACGTGGTCACGGGTATCACGCTGCTGCTCATCATCTGTTTCACCACCAAGCGCGTCAAGGGCGCCATCGTCAAGTAGGGGAGGGAACCTCATGGATAGGAAGCTTTTGCTACACGCCGAGAACATCGACAAGAAGTTTGGCCCCACGCACGCCGTGAAGGAGGTCTCCCTCGACTTCTACGAGGGCGAGATTCATGCCCTCATCGGGGAGAACGGGTCCGGAAAGTCCACGTTCACCAACATGCTGACGGGAATTTTGCCCATTGGGTCCGGCACCTTCACGCTTGAGGGCGAGCAGGTGGCGCCCAAAAACCAGGTCGACGCCAACCTTCGAGGCATCGCGATCGTCGTCCAGGAGACGGGCACGCTCTCGGGCCTCACGGTTGCCGAAAACCTGTTCTTGGGCAACGAGGACCAGTTCATGCGCCATGGCCTCAAGGACACGAGTGCCATGAACCGGAAGGCCCAGGAGCTTCTGGGCTCCTATGGCCTCGACTACATCAAGGCCACGAGCGCCATCGACCGCTACGACTTCGAGGACCGCAAGCTCGTGGAGATCGTCCGCTCGACGTGGTTTGACCCCAAGGTGCTCGTGGTGGATGAGACCACGACAGCCTTGTCCCAGAAGGGACGCGACAAGCTGTTCGAGGTCATGCGGCACCAGCGCGATCTGGGTCACTGCGTCATCTTCATCTCGCACGACATGGGCGAGGTCCTTGCGATGTCCGATCGGATCTCTATTCTGCGCGACGGCGACTACATCACGACCGTGGAGCGCTCCGAGGTCGACGAGGAGAAGCTCAAGACCCTCATGGTGGGCCGCCAGATGGATGACCACTACTACCGCACGGACTACCCCGACTACACCACGGAGCCCATCGGCGAGGTCGCGGTGTTCGTGCAGAACGTGAGCGTGCCCGGCCATCTCGATGACGTGTCGCTTGACCTGCACAAGGGTGAGATCCTGGGTATCGGCGGTCTGTCCGAGTGCGGCATGCACGAGCTGGGTAAGGCCATCTTTGGAGCCTCGTACGACCGCGCCGGAACGGTCACGCTTGCCAATCGCGTCGAGGTCAATGACATCAACACGGCCATCGACCACTCTATGGCCTACACCTCGCGAGATCGTGACAACGAGTCCCTGCTCATCAACGACACGATTGAGGACAACATCACGTTGCCGTCGATGCGTGACATGGGCATGGTCTTGTCCGACAAGAAGCTGCGCTCCTTCGCCCAAAAGTACGCTGACGTCATGAGCATAAAGATGGTTGGCGTGGATCAGACGGTGTCAGCACTCTCGGGTGGCAACAAGCAGAAGGTCGTGCTCGCACGCTGGCTTGGCAAGCAGAGCGACATCCTCATCCTCGACTCTCCTACGCGTGGCATCGACATCAAGGTCAAGGCTGCCATCTACTCGCTGCTCGAGGAGATGCGCAACCAGGACAAGGCGATTCTCATCATCTCCGAGGAGATCATGGAGCTCATAGGCATGTGCGATCGCATTTACGTCATGAAAGACGGCAAGCTCAACGGGCAGCTCTTCCGCAGCCCCGAGCTCTGCGAGCAAGATCTCATCTCAAAGATGGTCTAGGAGGCGAAAGATGACAACTTCTGAAACGGCACTGGACCCCAAGGGGGGAGCTCCCCTGGCGGGGGCGGGCGAGAAGAAACGCTTCGATGCCTCTGCGCTTCGCAATGCGCTTCCGCTCATCGGCTTCGTCGTGATCGTCGCGTTCTTTGCGATTGCAACGGGCGGCAGCATTCTTACGCCCAAGAACATCACGCTGATTCTTTCGGGCGGCTACGTGCTCATGATCTCTGCCTGCGGCGTCTGGCTCATTATGACGATGGGATGCCTCGACTTCTCTCAGGGGTCCATGCTCGGCGTGTCATGCGCCGTCGTCTGCGCGCTCTCGCAGTACAACCTCGCGCTCGCCATCGTCGGGGGCATTGTCACGGGTGGCGTCATCGGTGCCATCAACGCGTACTTTCACGTGAATCGTCAGATCCTCTCGTTCATCGTCACGATGTGCATGATGTTCCTGCTGCGCGGCGTCTGCGCGTTCATCACGACGTCAAGCCCGGTCTATGCGGCGACGTACGTCACCACGCTTAACAGCATGCCGCTGCTCATGGGCATCACGATCGTAGTGCTTCTCGTCACCTACCTCGTGGTCCGCTTCACGGCAGTCGGCCACAACCTCAAGGCCATCGGCGCCAATGAGAAGGCCGCGCGCTTCGCCGGCGTGCGCGTGAACCGCACCAAGGTCATCGTCTACATCGTGGCAGGCTGCATCACGGGCTTCGCGGCGTTCATCAACGCGATCAAGGTGGGGTCCGTCACCTCATCGGCAGGAAACATGCTCGAGACGCAGCTGCTCATTGCCATGGTCCTGGGCGGCATGCCCATCAACGGCGGTGCGAAGGCGCGCTTCTCGAACGTCGTCATCGGGGTGCTCTCCTACCTCGTGCTGCAGAAGGGCCTGGTCATGATGGGATTCACGACCGAGATCCAGCAGCTCATCCTGGGCGTCGTCTTTGTGGCCATGGTTGCGCTGTTCTCGGATCGCGGACCGAACCAGGTCATCAAGTAGTTTCTCCTCCCTTTTGCCCCGTCCCTTGGGTCTCGGGGGCGGGGCCCCGGGGGCGTCGCGGGCGCATCGAGTTTCTATGGTTCTCATGGCTTCGTACTGTCGAACATCGAAAGGAGTACCAGATGCTCAAGATCAAGAAGTACCAGTTCTGGTTCTGCCCCTGCACGCAGGACCTCTACGGCGACGCCGTGCTCGAGCACGTGCAAGAGCACGCCAAGGAGGTTGTGGCCGCGCTCAACGCGTCCGAGGTCGTGCCGTACGAGATCGTGCTCAAGCCGAACCTCATCACGAGCGACGTCATCCAGAGGACGTTCAATGCCGCGAACGCCGATGACGAGTGTGCCGGCATCATCACGTGGGCGCACACCTTCTCGCCGGCGAAGTCCTACATCCACGGCCTACAGGACCTTCGCAAGCCGCTGTGCCAGTTCGCGACACAGTACAACGAGGAGATCCCGTACGACACGATCGACATGGACTTCATGAACGAGAACCAGGCGGCGCACGGCGAGCGCGAGCTCGGGCACATCTTCGCCCGCATGCGCTGGACGCACAAGGTCGTCTTTGGCTTCTGGGCCGACCCCGAGGCCCAGGCCGAGCTCGGTGCCTGGCAGCGCGTTGCCGTGGGCGTGAACGAGAGCCGCAACATTCGCGTCTGCCGCTTCGCCGACACGATGCGCAACGTGGCCGTGACCGATGGCGACAAGATCGAGGCCGAGGTCAAGTTCGGCTGGACCGTCGACGCGTGGCCCGTCAACGAGCTCGTCGCGTACGTCGATGGCGTTGCTCAGGCCGATGCCAAGGCTCTGGCCGACGAGTACTACGACCTCTACGACATCGTGCTCGACGGACGCGACCCCCAGGAGTTCCGCGCCCACGTGGAGGTGCAGGCGGCCCAGGAACTCGGCATCGAGCGCTTCCTGGAGGAGCATGACTACAATGCGTTCTCCGACCACTTCGGCGATCTCGGCGGCCTGAAGCAGCTGCCGTCTCTGGCCATCCAGCGCCTGATGCAGAAGGGCTACGGCTTTGGCCCCGAGGGCGACTGGAAGACCCCCGCAATGGTGCGCCTCATGAAGATCATGACGGCCGACGACCTTCACGCCAAGGGCTCCGCCCTCATGGAGGACTACACGTATAACCTCGTGCCGGGCAAGGAGGGCATCCTCGAGAGCCACATGGCCGAGGTCGACCCCTCCGTGGCCGACGGCAAGGTCGCGATTCGCGCCACGCCGCTGTCCATGGGCGAGCGCGAGGACCCCGCGCGCCTCATCTTCACGGCCAAGACCGGCCCGGCCATCGCCACTTCCCTCATCGACCTGGGCAACCGCTTCCGTCTCATCATCCAGGACGTGGACTGCAAGAAGGTCGAGAAGCCCATGCCCCTGCTGCCTACCGGCACCGTGTTCTGGACCCCACGTCCGGACCTCAAGGTGGGCACGACGGCCTGGATCTACGCGGGCGGCGCGCACCACACGGCCATGTCCTACGACCTCACGGCCGACCAGATGATTGACTGGGCAGACGCGATGGGCATCGAGTCCGTGGTCATAGACGCGAGCACGAACCTGCGCGACTTCGCCCGCGACCTCAAGCTCGGCGAGGTGTACTACCGCTAGAACCGGGACAGCGCCACGTAAACCTGGCCGCGTTCCCGCCCCCCCTGCGGGGGCGCGGCCAGCCGTGAGGAGAAACATGGACACGATTACAGACCAGGCTCGTGCCGCCGTCGAGGCCGGTGACACGACGCTGGGCATCGAGTACGGGTCGACGCGCATCAAGGCCGTGCTAATCGACGCCGACCATACGACCCTTGCCACAGGTACGTTCGACTGGGAGAACTCGCTCGTGGACGGTTACTGGACCTACGCCGAGCAGGAGCTTCTCGACGGGCTCGCGGCGGCGTACGCGTCGCTCAAGGCGGACGTGCGTGAGTGCTATGGCGTGGTCCTGCAGCGCGTGGGCGCCCTGGGCGTCTCGGCGATGATGCACGGCTATCTGCCGTTCGACGCGGACGGGAGGCTCCTGGTGCCGTTTCGCACGTGGCGCAACACCACCACGATGCGCGCCGCGTCCGAGCTCTCGGAGCTGTTCGAGTTTCACGTGCCCGAGCGCTGGAGCGTCTCCCATCTCTACCAGGCCATCCTTGACGGCGAGGAGCACGTGGGCCGCGTCGCCTCCTTCACGACCCTGGCCGGCTATGCGCACGAGAAGCTCTGCGGCGAGCACGTCCTGTCCGTGGGTGACGCTTCAGGCATGTTCCCCATCGACGCCACGACGCGCGCCTATGACGCGGACATGATCAAGAAGTTCGACGTGCTCGCCGCCCAGAGGGGCATGGAGTGGAAGGTGGAGGACCTGCTGCCGCGCGTGCTCGTGGCCGGCGAGCAGGCGGGCACGCTCAGCGAGGCGGGCGCGCTACTGCTCGACCCGTCAGGTGACCTTGCCGCAGGCTGCCCGCTTTGCCCGCCGGAGGGTGACGCCGGCACCGGCATGATCGCGACGAACTCCGTGGCCCCGCGCACGGGCAACGTCTCGGCGGGGACCTCGATCTTCTCGATGGTGGTGCTCGACCATCCGCTCGCGGACGCGACGCGCCCCGAGATCGACCTCGTGACCACGCCGGTCGGCGACCCGGTGGCTATGGTGCACTGCAACAACTGCACCTCGGACATAAACGACTGGGTCGACCTGCTCTGCGAGTTCTCGCATCTGATGGGCGCGGACGTGAACGCGGGCGACGCCTTCACCGCCCTGTTCAACAGCGCGCTCGCGGGCGACAAGGACGCGGGTGGGCTCGTGTCGATCCCGTTCGTCTCTGGCGAGACGGTCATGGGTGTGCAGACGGGCTACCCGCTCATGGTGCGCCAGCAAAACGCGCGCTTCTCGTTTGCGAACTTCATGCGGATGCACCTCATGGCAGCGTTCGGCGCGCTTGCGGCCGGTAACGAGGCCCTGCGTGAGGAGGGCGTGGCGATCGACAAGCTCTACGGGCACGGTGGCATCTTCAAGACGCCAAAGGTCGCGCAGAGCCTTTTGGCCGCGGCGCTCAACGCTCCCGTGACCGTCATGGAGACGGCGGGCGAGGGGGGTGCCTGGGGCCAGGCAGTGGCTGCCGCCTATCTGCTCCGCCGCGAGAAGGACGAGAGCCTCGCAGACTATCTGGGCAACAAGGTATTCTCTACCATGAAGGGCGCTACGATTGAGCCCGATGCGGACGACGTGGCCGGCTACGCCACGTTTCTCTTGGCGTTTCGACGTGCCAACGAGGTCGAGAAGGCCGCCGAGCGTTCATTTGCATACTACTATGATGCGTGACACTAACACGATGAAAGGCGGGTTCCCATGCTCGAGGAGCTGAAGGAAAGGGTCTACGAGGCCAACATGGACCTTCCCAGGCACGGCCTGGTGGTGTTCACCTGGGGAAACGCCTCGGAGCTCGACCGGGAGCGCGGGCTGTTCGCCATCAAGCCCTCGGGCGTGAGCTACGATGCGCTCCGCCCGGGGGACATGGTCGTCTGCGACCTCGACGGCAGGGTCGTGGAGGGGGCGCTCGGCCCGTCCTCCGACACGCCGACGCACGCGTGGCTGTACCGCGCGTGGGGAGACCGCGTGGGCGGCATCGTGCACACCCACTCGGCCGCCGCGGTGGCCTGGGCCCAGGCCGGTCGCGACGTCCCGGCGTACGGCACCACGCACGCCGACTACTTCTACGGGCCCGTCCCCTGCATGCGCGGCCTCACGAGGGGCGAGGTCGAGGGGGCCTACGAGCTCAACACCGGCAAGGTGATCTGCGAGGGCTTCGAGGAGCGCGGCATCGACCCGGCGGCCGTGCCGGCCGCCCTCGTGCGCAGCCACGGCCCGTTCGCGTGGGGCTCCGACGCCGCCGAGGCGGTCTACCACGCCGTCGTGGTCGAGCAGGTCGCCGAGATGGCGCGAGACACCGAGGCCCTCTCGCCTCATGCGGGCCCCGCGCCCCAGTACCTGCTCGACAAGCACTACCTGCGCAAGCACGGGCCCGACGCGTACTACGGGCAGCACATGGCGTAAGGCCACCTGCGCGACAGGCTTCCCTCAACCGTTTAGAAGCTAAACTCTACCACTTGCAAAAAAGAGTTTAGAAACTAAACAACCAGTAGTTACCATTCGGGTACATGCTGGCCCCGTTGAAGGAAGGGGATGACCGTGAATCCGGTTCTATCTGTTCTTCTCACATTGCTTTACATTGGGTTTGTCGTCTATCTCGTTATAAAGAAATACAATTCCGTATTTGTTTTTTTGAGCTCTGGAATCGTCGTATTTCTCTTGGTCGCGCTCTTTACGGGAACGTCAGTCATGGGGGACGAGACGACCGGCAGCGTCGTCATCGACGCGTTCATCTACGCCAAGAATGCTTTTTCAACCAATATGAGTGGTGTTGGTCTGACGCTCATGATGGTTACGGGCTACTCCATGTATATGTCGCACATTGGGGCTTCCACAAAGCTCGCGTTCCTCGCTACGAAGCCTCTTTCGAAAGTTCATAACTCTTACTTTGTATTAAGTTTCATGTTTATCATCGGTACCGCTCTCAAGCTCGTTATCCCCAGCGCCTCCGGACACGGGATGCTCTTGATGTCCATTGCATTTCCCATTCTGACATCGCTTGGTATCAGCCCGCTCTCTGCGGCGACGGCCGTAGTCATGGGTAGTTTCATCGATTGGGGCCCCAATGACTCGAGCGCAATCTTTGCCGCCGAGAAGGTCGTGGGCATCCCAATGATTGACTACTTCCTCAAGTGGCAGCTGCCAGCCTGTCTTATTCTGATTGCCGTGTGTGCCGTTTTCTTGCCCATCTGGCTCGCTAGGTGTGACAAGAGAGACAAGCACGAGGGGACGTCCGAGCTTCAGGGCAAGGTCGTCGAGGATACCAGCTGCCCGACATGGTATGCGCTGTTCCCCGTCGCGCCCATTGTGCTCATTGTGGTGTTCGCTTTTATTCCAACCATCAACCTTGATGTCACCACGGCGAACCTCCTCTGCCTTATCGTCGTGTTCTTTGTTGAGCTAGCCCGCAGGCGCTCTAAAGAGATTACAAATGACATGTCCTTTGTCATGAAGGCCATGGGGACCTCGTTCGCGAGCGTAGTCTCAATTCTCGTGGGCGCGGCGGTCTTCGCAAAGGCCATCGAGATACTTGGCGGCATGTCAGTCATTTCCGGCTTCCTCGCGTCTGCCTCTGGTGCGCCGATTCTCGTGGTCGCGGCCATGTCCCTCGTCACCTTCTTCGGTGGGTTTGTCATGGGATCGGGCAATGCGTCGTGGTATGCGTTTGGCCCCCTCGTCCCGTCCATGACGGAGCAGATGGGCATCGCGACGCAGTCCGTCGCGCTACCGATGCAGCTCGCGACATCTATGGGACGCAGCATGTCGCCCGTCTCCGCGGTCATCATCTCCGTTTCTGGTATGGCCGGCCTTGACCTTCAGGAGCTCTCACGTAGTTGCATGGTGCCTGCGGCGGTCATGTTTGGATGCAATATCGTCATCTCTTATTGCATCGGAACGTTTCTTTAGGCTCGGCGTTCATCTCTAGGAGTCCGCTAGGTCCCCTGGGGGACGGAGACGTTGATAGAAAGGTGAAAAAATGAGTTATGCATACAATTTCGATGAGGGTGTCCGGCGTCGTGGCACCGATGCAAAAAAGTACGATCCCTCGCTTTGCCCCGACGATGTTCTGCCCTTCTGGATTGCCGATACGGACTTTCAAAGCCCGATTGAGGTCACGGAGGCACTCCGCGAGCGGGTTGAGGTGCTCCACTACGGCTACCCCTATATCGACGATGCCTTTGAGAAGTCGGTTGCACGCTGGTATAAGGTTCGCCACAATACCGACCTTGATCCCAGCCTCATTGACTTCTCGCCCTGCGTCATTCCCGCGATGATCTGGTTCGCCAAGGAGTTCTCGAGCGAGGGCGACAAGGTCGTGCTCCAGTCGCCTGTATACCCCCCGTTCCACGCGCTTGTCAAAAACAACGGCCGCCAGATTGTCTACAACCAGCTCAAGCTTGAAGACGGTAGGTATGAGATCGACTTTGAAGACCTTGAGCGCAAGCTCGAGGACCCGGCGGTCAAGATTCTTTTTATCTGCAACCCGCAGAACCCAACGGGACGCATCTTCACCCGAGAAGAGCTTACGCGAATGGGCGAGATGTGCATTGCCAATAACGTCATGATCGGCGTTGACGAGATCCATGCCGACATATGCTTCGATAAGGTGCCCTTTATTCCATTCTGTTCAATTTCTGATGATTTTTCCCACCACAGCGTGACGTTTATCAACCCGGCCAAGACGTTCAACGTCGCCGGCTTTCGCACGGCCGCCTGGTTCACTCATGACAAGGGGATCTATCGCCGCATGATGAACCAGCAGAGCTATGCTAAGGGCATGGGTCGCAGCATCTTTGGTACCGTTGCTGCGCAGGCCTGCTACAACCATGGGGATGAGTATGCCGATCAGGTGCTCGCCTACCTCAACGAGACCAAGAACGAGATTGTCCCCTACATCAACGAGAGCATTCCTGGGATTACGGCCATTGAGCCCGAGGCCTGTTTCATGACATGGCTCGACTGTCGAGAGCTCGGCTTCGAGACCCAGCAGGAGCTCGGGGACTTTATGTTCAAAGAAGCAAGGGTCCTGCTCAATGATGGCGCCTCCTTCGGAGATGACGGCAAGGGATTCATGCGCTTCAACTTTGCCGCGCCGCGCCACGTTGTGCGCGAGGGGCTCGAGCGCATCCGCACGGCTGCTGAAGGGCGGGCAAGCTGATTCCCGGACGCTTCCGCAGCCCCCTCAGGGCTCATTGTTTCGCGGCGCTATGTCGGTGCGGGTCGTTTCTATTGGACTCGCACTGACACCTAAGGAGGTGTCAGGGCCAACCATGAATGAGAGTCTAAGGAAAGAAATTCGCTCTGGCGAGGTGTTGGCTGCTATAGAGAGCGCGGACGGAAGGGAAGTTTGGCGGACGTCAAAGAGTCCCGTTGGCACCTTGCTCCGCGCGTATCTCGCGCACGAGCTCGATGAGCGTGAGCTTAAGGGTGGTGTGCTTTATGCCAATCAGCTTGGGCTCGCACTAGCCCTTTTTGCCAAACGCGCTGGCGTCACACAGTGCGTGGCGGCAAAGCTCTCGGACCCGGGCCAGCAAAAGCTGAGGGAGGAGGGGGTTGCGGTTATCTTTGATAGGCGCATAAAGCTTGTCCGCTCGTCAAAGAACCCAGAAATCGTCTGTCCCATCGAGGCGGCACTCGTTGATGCCAAAGAAGATGTCGGTCGATGGGAGTTCCTCGAGGTTCGTTTTGGGAGCAATGAGCGCGCAGCTGCTGAGTCAGAGGCTCGGATTTGTTGAGGATGAGCCTATGTTGAGGATGAGCCTATGGCTCAAAAAACAATCGTGATGCATGGGCGAAACGTCATTGCCAGCAGTGCCGTTTCGCCCATGTTCTTGCCAACGAGCCTAGCCGTTGATCTCGGCTAGGAGCTTGAAGAGGAGGACGACCGACGGGCAACGCGCTGACGCTGCACGTCCCGACGCACCGAGAGCCAGTAGGTAAGCACTGCAAAGGTAGTGTCAATGTCTTCTTGTGAAAAAGCCTCTCGAACCCGACTCATCGATTCGGCAAAGTGGACGGCATCGTATGCCTTGTGAGCCTCATTGAGGCGCATCCCCTTGTCGGTGATCTGAAGGGGCTGGCTATTGCCGTTGCCCGGGGCTGAGGAGGAGGGGAGCCGCTCTATAAGGCCCTTGCCCGTTAACTTGCTAAGAAGCTGCGATATGGCCCCCTTCGTCCTCCCGTAAGTGTATGAAAGGCTAGTGACGGTAACGTTGTCATGCTCGGCGATGTATTTGAGCAGATGGACCTCGGTTGAGGTATATAGCTCTCCTGTTCCGTAATCCTGCGGAACGCGAGTTGACATGTAGAAGGCTGAGACTTGGTGAAGGATGTCAACGGCTTCAACATCGCCTATTCCCTTGATAAAAGGCACGTTGGTCATGCAGGGACCTGTCTGTAGGGTGGCTTTTCTTCGTTCTCACCCATTATAAGCGAGCGCATAGACTGTGCAGTGAATGAGGTAGGGAGTATGACAAATGTGACCTGCCATGGCGGGCGCCTAATCCCCAGCATGGGCCCGCTGCCTGAAAGCTGGGCTGGGGAGCGACGCTCATGGACGCGTGGCCCATGTGTGACAAGATGCTAGGAGCAGGTCACCATGGGGCCCGGAGGGACGCTTCGATCTCTCAGATGACAAAAACGACTCAGTCTGGGCCTCGGCTCCGGTCGTCCCCTTTCATAGAAAAAAGCTATGTCCAGCAAGAGACGTTAGGTACTTCCTTTTAGATGGCCCCACGGTCACACTGGTCTGCAACAAAAGCCGCGGTAGAGGGGGTCCCATGGACAAGCCGGCAGCACCGCTCAGGTATGACATCGTCGGAAGCTTCCTGAGGCCGAAGGCGCTCAAGGACGCTCGCGCCGCGCGCGAGGCCGGGACCCTCATGCAAGAGGGGCTCACGGCCATCGAGGACGAGGAAATTGCACACCTCATCGAGAGGGAGCACGAGGCAGGTCTGCACGCCGTGACCGACGGAGAGTTCCGCCGTCGCTGGTGGCACCTGGACTTCATCTCCGGCCTTAAGGGCATTACGGTCTACGACTTTGAGACGGCTAGCTTCGGCGTCAAGAAGATGATGCAGTCGACCTACGTGAGCTCGCCGCTCTCCTTTGACCCCAATCACAAGTTTCTCGCCGACTTCCGGCGTACCAAGGCCCTCGCCGAGAAGGTCATCGGCCCGGACGCCCTGGTCAAGCAGATCATCGCGGGCCCCAACATGATCACGCTCGACTCGGTCGTGCTCTCGAAGCAGTACGCGGCCAATCCCGTCTACGCCAGTCTCGACGAGCTCCGCCGCGACCTGGGACGCGTCTACCAGGAGGCCATCTAGGCGTTCTATGACGCGGGTTGCTGCTACCTGCAGCTCGATGACACAAGCTGGGGAGCCCTGTTCCCCGAGAGGTTCCGTGAGAAGATCTCCGAAGCTGGCTACGACCCCGACGAGCTCGTGGACGTGTTCGGGGACATCAGCGAGGCGGCGCTCGAGGGCCGTCCGGCCGACATGGTCATCACGACGCGCATGTGCAAGGGCAACTTCATGAGCCACTGGCTCTACGACGGTACGTACGAGGTCATAGCGCGTCGCCTTCTGGGCGCGCGCGGCTTCGATGGCTTCTTCCTTGAATATGACGACGAGCGCTCCGGCAGCTTCGAGCCGCTGCGTCATCTGTCCGTCGACACGGACCAGCGCGTGGTGCTTGGTCTGGTGACGACCAAGACCGACGCCCTCGAGGATCCCGCCGCTCTGTGCGCTCGGATTGACGAGGACGTGAAGGTGGTGCCCCTCAAGCGCCTGTGCCTCTCTCCGCAGCGTGGCTTCTCGTCCACCGAGGAGGGCAACAGCATCGACCCCCAGACTCAGTGGAAGAAGCTTGCCCTGGTCAGCGAGGTAGTCGAGTCCGTCTGGGCCGACGCGGATGCGTAGCGTCTAGAGAGAGACGCCGTGGCTCTTTGCTCGTGCGGAGGGACTCCGAACGCTACTCCTCAACGTTCTGCCCGGTGAGAAACTCGCGCATGACAGGGAGCTCGAACCCAACCCTGCCCGCTCCGCGAAGTCCGATGAGTCCCTGTTCGAGCAGGCGATTCTTGTACTGCGTAGTGTACGAGTTTGATCTCTTGAGGCGCTCGGCCACCTCTGGGACGGAGCTATCCACCTGGTCCTGTGCCATGGCGTGCAGGAATCTCTTGTCCATGGCGGAGAGCTCCTGGTAGCTGGGAAGCAGGATACGGGACTTCATCTCTTCCTTTGCGAATACCATTCCTCTTTGGGCGGCCTCCTCCTCAATCTAACTGTCTCCGACGCCTTCCTCCCAGACGCGAAATCCAACGAGCTGCATCATGAAGGGGAAGCCGTCTATGACCTCGACCGCCTCGGTGATGGTCTTCTCGCTGATTGAGCGAGAAGAGTGAGCAAAGGTGTCCTTCAGGGCTTTCTCAATCTCAAAATCGGCAATTCGCCCTAGGGCTATGGTCTGGGCCCGCCGGAGGAAGGAGACCGACTTGTCTTTGAGCAGGGCAGATGTGTTATGGGGCAGGCCAGCCATGAGAAGAGCGACCTTGCGTCCCTCGCGCACAAAGAGCTGATACGTCGAGACGAGCTGGACGAGCTCGTTGAGCTTGGGCGTTATCTCGTCGATGGTAAAGAGAAGTCCCGCGTTCTGCTTCGAGAGGTCATCGAGAAGAGCATTCATTCGTGTGCGCCAGTTGGCTTTTTCGACCTTGTCGCGCATGACTCCGACACCAAGAGGCCCTACGCTCAGACTGGCCAGATGAGTCTTATTGTCCTTCTCGTCAACATCGTCAACAAGGTGTTGCGCACGCAGGCGTGACTGCTCGTAAGCATCCTCCAAAAGACCGGGAAGAGAAACAAGATCGACCGCGATCCAGCCATATTGCTGGGCGCGTCCTTCGATGAGGGTAAGAAGCGCGGTCTTCCCCGTGCCGCGCGCTCCCGAGATGAGGGAGGGAGGCAGGGCCTGCGCGACGTCGACTGAAGAGCCCGGTCGAATTCGCGGATGAGCTGGTCGCGTCCGGCCATGACGAGGGGCACTTCGCCAAAACTTGGCGTGAAGGGGTTCTCCTTTGCGCTCTTGTATACCATGGCTCCCCTCCTTTGTAAGGCTCCTTGATTTCTTTTATACCCGTTGATTTCTTTTATCGGGAACGTGTGGAGGCGGCGTTCTTGCAGCTCTAGGGGGACATTTCTGTGTGAGCGGCGTCGAGCGCTCCGATGAGGGGCGTGAGGGCATCGAGGTCCGCGCTTATGGTGGTCATGACCACCAGAACATAGGGCCCGCTTGCCGAGAAGACCACACCGGCATCGTTGGTGGCGGAGATGTCGTATTCGTCCTGTGGGTACCAGCCGGCCTTGCTCCACACCTCGCGGGGGCCGTCCTCGCGCAGGAGGTCACCCAGAGGGCTGTAGTTGGTACGGCCGAGATAGTCCGTGAGCTCGAGGGCACCCGGCTCGCCCGATGTCCCAAAGCGCCAGATTTCCTGCCAGACTACGGCCAGCTCCTGGGCCGAGATGCTCGGATACTGGTGGTCGAGCGCGTTCGCGCCGGCCTCGGGAGCCCCGTGCTCGATGAGCCAGGAGGAGAACGCGGTAAGTCCATAGACAGTGAACAGGGCGTCATAGGCGTCGTTCGACGAGTCAACGAGGCACTCCTCTATGAGCTCCCTGGACACCTCCCCGCGCGTGTCCTCGTCCTCAAGGAGCATCGTGCAGTACGCGGCCTTGATGCAACTGGCCGGATAGCGCCACGTGTCGGCGTCATAGGTAAGGCCTCGTCCCGTCTCGAGGTCAAGGAGTACGACTCCCAGTTCCGTGCCGTCCTGCGTGAGGGAGGCGATCTCCTCGTTCACAAGCAGGAAGGCGTCCGTCTCTAGAAAGCTCTCATCCGCCGTCACGGTGACGCCGCTCTCCGACGTGGTCGTGACGGCGGAGTCGTTCCTCTCGGGAGCAATCGAGCGGTCGAGGACCTCGGTGCCGGCGATGGCCGAGTCAGAGGCCTTCTCGTCGTCGGGCAGGAGGGCTCGGGGGGTGGAGAGGAGCAGGACAAGGGCCGCCGCGGTGACGACGAGGACACCGAGCAGCACGGCCGCCGACGTGCGCGTGGTGCGGTGAGCGCCCCGGGGACGTCTCACGCTACCCCTCGCGCGAAAATGCGAACGTCGTCCGGGAGCGATACGGCCGCTCGGGGCCAAAGACGGGCTGTGCGAACGACGGATGGTGGATGGCGTCGGGGAAGAACTGCGTTTCCATGCAGACCGCGTCGTGGTCGTGATAGGTGACGCCGCCCTTGCCGCTCTCGCCCTCGATGTAGTTGGCGGTGTAGACCTGCAGCCCCGGGGTGTCCGTGATCACGTCCATCGCTATGCCGGTGAGGTCTCCCGTGAGCGTGGCCACGCGGCGGGCGTCACCCACGCAGACGCCCCGGGCGTTGTGCGTCCATCCGTCGAGTACGAAGTTGTGATCGTAGCCGCGGGCAGCCTCGAGGGCGGGGAAGCCCGTGCCCACACCCTCCGCAAGAACGCGCGGCTGGCGCAGATCGAGCGGGGTCCCCGCGACGTCGAGCACCCTGCCCGTGGGGACGAGCGCGTCATCCGCCTCGGTGTAGGAGTCCGCCGCGACCTGGAGCGCGTGGTTGAGCGCAGTTCCCGAGGCGTGGCCGTTGAGGTTGAAGTAGCTGTGGTTCGTGAGGTTCACGATCGTGGGGGCCGTCGGCGTGCCGGCATACGTGATGGCGAGCGCGTCGTCATCCGTGAGCTCGTAGGTGACGTGCAGGTCAAGCGCCCCCGGAAACCCCTGGTCGCCATCAGGGCTCTTCAGGTGAAGGTCGATGCGCCTCTCGGCAAGCCCTGCGAGCTCCCACCTGCGGTGGCTCCAGAGGTCCGGCCCGCTGTGCAGGCTATTCCCGCGCTCGGTGGCGGCGAGCTCGTAGCTCCGGCCGTCCAGCTCGAAGCGCGCGCCCCTGATGCGATTGGCATGGCGACCCACGACGGCCCCGAAGTTGGGGGCGTTGACGGCGTAGGCGCCCGCCCCGTCGTAGCCGAGCACCACGTCGAGAAGGCCATCCGTCCCGTCGGGCACGCGCAGGGACACGAGGCACGCCCCAAGGTCCGTGACGTCAGCCGTCATGCCGTGCGCGTTCGCGATGCGCCAGAGGTGCGCGTCTTGGCCGTCGGGCATCGTTCCAAAGAAGACCTGCTGCATGATGGGGTCCTTTCCCTGTTTTCGGCTCATTCCATGATAGCTTTCAGGGGGGATGGGGACGAGAATCGCACGTGCGATTCCAAGGTCGGCTTTATCGGCTATTGACGGTTGTTGGCGGTTGTTGGCGAGTTCCGTCCCGTCTAGAATCTCTTGAAAAACATTTATGTACGACTGTACTCATACCTAAAAAGGTAAAAACGGGAACGTGAGACCAGCTGGCTGGTGTTTCTCAAGATGTTCTAATATTTATGTATGTTTGGAATCTACGTAAATAATAGAATCTCTTATTGAAGGGTCTGAAGGGTCTGAAGGGTCTGAAGGGTCTGAAGGGTCTGAAGGGGCCTCGAGGAACCAGAGCCCGCCGCGCGAGCCGAGCCGTGAGACGCTTGAGCCTGATGCGGAACCTCTCGCGTGAAGATATCGTGCGTCCCTCTCATTACTACACAGATTGTGCAATACTACCCAATCTGTGTAGTAACCGACTTACCGAGAAAGAGGGGATCGGATGCGGGACTGCGCACTCAGCACCGACCGGAGGAGCCTGCGCACCAGGCAGGCACTGCGTCACGCCCTGGCCGAGGAGATCGACGCCACAGGGGACCTCAGCCGCGTCACGGTGACCGCCGTGACCGAGTGCGCCGACGTCACGCGGCGCACGTTCTACTCACACTTCAAGGACATCCCTGACCTCGTGGGCCAGATAGAGGAGGAGACGCTCGCGGAGCTGCGCGCCCCTCTGACTCGCCTGTCCCAGTGCCACCTTGACGACCTGCGCTCCGCGCTCGACCACGGTGCTCCCGCGCCCGGTGCCGAGGAGATTCTCGCCTGCGTGCGCGACCGCGGCGACTACCTGCGCCCGCTTCTGGGCAACGGAGGAGACCCCGCCTTCGTGGTGCGCATCAAGGCCATGGTGCACGAGGTCATCGCGCAGCGCGCGCTCGACGGGCTCGACCTGCGCGCCCTGGGCCCCTTCTTTGACTACTACCTTACCTTTGCCATCTCCGCCGAGGTGGGCGTTCTTTTGCGCTGGCTCGAGGGGGGGCTGCGCGAGGGCGTGCCCACCATGGCGCGCCTCATGACCGCCCTCATGTTCGTGCGCCCCGGCGACCTCTACGACAATCCCATCAACCTTGACATTCCGAGCTTCGCCCTTGCGGCCATGTGCTCCGAGGAGGCAAACTAGCATGAGCAACAACGCTACGTCCATTCAGGCCGAGAAGGCCGCCTCGCGTCCTCTCGAGCTCAGGCAGGAGGGCGCCGAGCTTCTGCCCGCGCGCCCCACGGACTTCTCCCACGCGCACCTGCGCTTGGGTATCGACGTGGGCTCGACGACCGTCAAGCTCGCCGTCATCGACGATGCGAACAACCTCGTCTACGCCAACTACGAGCGTCACCACACCGACGTTCGGGCCACGGCCAAGGAGCTCTTCGCCCGTGCCCGCGAGGCCCTGGGTGAGGCCCCAATGCGCGTCTCCGTCACCGGCTCGGGCGGCATGCTGCTCGCTCAGTGGCTTGACCTCGAGTTCGTTCAGGAGGTCATCGCCTCCAAGCGCGCCGTCGAGGCACTCATCCCGCGGACCGACTGCGCGATCGAGCTCGGTGGCGAGGACGCCAAGATCATCTACTTCGACAACGGCATCGAGCAGCGCATGAACGGCACGTGCGCCGGCGGCACGGGTGCCTTCATCGACCAGATGGCCTCCCTGCTCAAGACCGACGCGTCCGGTCTGAACGAGCTCGCCAAGGGTGCCACGCAGATCCACCCCATTGCCAGCCGCTGCGGCGTCTTTGCCAAGTCCGACGTCCAGCCGCTGCTCAACGAGGGCGCCGCCCCGGCCGACATTGCCGCGTCCATCTTCCAGGCCGTGGCCAACCAGACCGTCAGCGGCCTGGCCTGTGGCCACCCCATCCGCGGCTACGTGGCGTTTCTCGGAGGGCCGCTCCAGTATCTCTCCGAGCTGCGCCATCGCTTCTACGTCACGCTCAACCTGGACGAGGAGCACATCGTGGTGCCCCCCAACGCCCACCTTTTTGTGGCCACGGGCGCGGCCCTTGCCGGCGAGTCCGACAAGTACGTCACGTTCGGCGAGGTCATCGACATGCTCGAGAACCTCAAGGACACGCAGGGCTCCGAGATTGCCCGCCTGGACCCGCTCTTTGCGACCGAGGCCGACTACCAGGAGTTCAAGGACCGCCACGACCAGCAGGTCGTGCCCAAGGGCGACCTGACGACCTACCACGGTCGCGTGTTCATCGGTCTGGACGCCGGCTCGACCACGATGAAGGCGGCCGTGGTCGGCGAGGGCGGCGAGCTTCTCTACACCTGGTACGGCAACAACAACGGCGACGTGCTCGGCACGGCGCGCACCATCATGGACGACGTCTACGACCACATGCCAGCCGACTGCACCATCGGCCACGTGACCACTACGGGCTACGGAGAGCAGATTCTCATCGAGGCCCTACGCGCGGACTCCGGAGAGATCGAGACCGTGGCCCACCTGCGCGGCGCCAAGGCCTTCGTGCCCGACGTCGAGTTCATTCTGGACATCGGCGGCCAGGACATGAAGTGCCTGCAGGTCAAGGATGGCGTCATCGAGCACATCATGCTCAACGAGGCGTGCTCGTCGGGCTGCGGCTCCTTCCTGGAGAGCTTCGCGGTCTCCATGGACATGTCGGTCCAGGAGTTCGCCAAGGTCGCCGTGGGCGCCAGGGGCCCCGTTGACCTGGGAAGCCGCTGCACCGTCTTCATGAACTCCCGCGTCAAGCAGGCGCAGAAGGAGGGCGCGACCATCGGCGACGTAGCGGCGGGCCTGTCCTACTCCGTCATCAAGAATGCCCTGTTCAAGGTCATCAAGCTGCGTGACTTCGACGAGATCGGCACGTACTGCGTGGTCCAGGGCGGCACCTTCATGTCCGACGCCACCCTGCGCGCCTTCGAGCTGCTCACCGGGCGCGAGGTCATCCGCCCGGACATCGCCGGCACCATGGGAGCCTACGGCGCGGCGCTTCTCGCCCGCGACCGGGCCGGCACCGACGGCGTCTCTGAGCTCCTCTCCAAGGACGAGATTGACAACCTCCAGGTCAAGCAGACCAACGCGCACTGCGGTCTGTGCGCCAACAACTGCCTGCTTACCATCAACAACTTCGGGCACGGCCGTCGCTTCATCACGGGCAACCGCTGCGAGAAGGGAGCGGGCGGGTCGCGCAAGTCCAAGAACGACGCCCCCAACCTCTTCGACTTCAAGAACAAGCTGCTCTTTGACCGTCCCGTGCTCGACGCGGACACGGCCCCGCGCGGCACCGTGGGCATCCCGCGCGCGCTCAACCTGTACGAGAACTACCCCTTCTGGCACGCGTTCTTCACCAAGCTGGGCTTCTCGGTGGTCCTGTCCGACCAGACGTCGAGCAAGACCTACGACGCCGGCATCGAGTCCATGCCGTCGGAGTCGGCCTGCTACCCGGCCAAGCTCAGCCACGGCCACATCATGAACCTGCTCAAGAAGGACCCCGACTTCATCTGGATGCCCTGCATCCGCTGGGAGCGCCAGGAGGACGACGGCGCGACCAACCACTTCAACTGCCCGATCGTCATGAGCTACCCGCAGGCGCTGGGCCTGAACGTGGACGAGCTCTCCGCTCACTCGGTCGAGTACCTGGCCCCCTTCCTTCCCTACGACAAGAAGAGGGAGCTCAAGCGTCGCCTCTACGAGGTTGTGAGCGAGCAGCGCGAGAAGGACGCCGCCCAGGGCAAGGGCCGCTTCAAGGGCGAGCACATCACGCGCGCCGAGATCGACGCCGCCGTGAACGAAGCCTGGGAGGCCGACCTCGAGTTCAAGGATGCCATGCACCGCAAGGGCGACGAGGCCCTCGCCTGGATCGAGGGGCACGACGCCCACGGCATCGTGCTCGCGGGGCGTCCGTACCACAACGACCCCGAGATCAACCATGCCATTCCCGAGCTCGTGCACTCCTTTGGCTTTGCCGTGCTGACCGAGGACTCGATCGCTCACAAGATGGAGCCCGAGCGGCCCATCCGCGTGGTCGACCAGTGGATGTTCCACTCTCGGCTCTATCGCGCGGCGCGCTTCGTGGCCAGCCGCAACGACCTGGACCTCATTCAGCTCTTCTCGTTTGGCTGCGGCCTTGACGCCCTGACCACCGATCAGGTCCAGGAGATTCTGGAGGCCTCCGGCAAGATCTACACCGTGCTCAAGATCGACCAGGTGAGCAACCTGGGCGCCGCGCGCATCCGCGTCCGCTCCCTCATGGCCGCCCTCTCCGAGCAGCGGGCCGAGCTCGAGCGCCAGACGCGCGAGGGCGAGGCACACGAGGTCGAGCCCATCGGCGTGCACCTGGCCGACGGCTCGCTCGAGCGCGCTCGTGCCACCGACACCGCCCGCCGCGCCCCGGTCTACCGCAAGACGACCAGTGCCGCGTTCGAGAAGGTGCGCTACACCCAGGACATGCAAAAGGCCGGCTACACGATCTTGGCCCCGCAGATGTCTCCGATTCACTTCGAGCTCATCGAGGAGCTCCTCAAGAACGAGGGCTACAACGTGGTGCTGCTCCCGTCCGTGGACCAGGGGGCCGTGGAGGCGGGCCTCAAGTACGTCAACAACGACATCTGCTACCCCTCCATCCTGGTCACGGGCCAGATCATGGAGGCGGTCCTGTCCGGCAGGTACGACCTCTCGCACACGGCGGTGCTGATCTCCCAGACCGGCGGCGGCTGCCGCGCGACCAACTACATCGCTCTCATCCGCAAGGCGCTCAAGGATGCGGGTCATCCGGAGGTTCCTGTCATCTCGATCTCGGCCGCATCCGGCCTGGACGAGGACAACCCCGGCTTCAACATCTTCAAGCCGGAGCTCATCTTCAAGACGCTCTATGGGCTGCTCTACGGCGACCTCATCATGCAGCTGCTCTACCGCGTGCGCCCCTACGAGGCCCAGCCGGGCTCGGCCGATGCGCTCTACGAGCGTTGGATGGCCGAGGCCAAGGGCCTCATGCTCACGGCCACCCGCAAGCGCTTCTACGAGCTCTGCCAGCGCACGATTGACGCGTTCGACGCGCTGCCCCTGCTGGACGACCGCTCCAAGCCGCGCGTGGGCGTGGTCGGCGAGATCCTGGTGAAGTTCCACCCCACGGCCAACAACCAGCTGGTCAAAGTCATCGAGCAGGAGGGCTGCGAGGCCAACGTGCCGGGGCTGGTTGACTTCTTCCTCTTTGGGCTCACCAACGCGATCAACACCAACCGCGAGCTGGGCACCAAGGCCAAGAGCCGCGTCACGCACATGGCGGGCATCAAGCTCATCGAGGGGTATCGCGCGCCCATCAACAAGATGCTCGAGAAGTCCGCGCGCTTCGAGGGCTATCCGGACATCTTCGACCTGGCTGCCAAGGCCGAGAAGGTCCTGTCCCTGTGCAACACCATGGGCGAGGGCTGGCTTCTCACGGCCGAGATGTGCGACCTCATCGAGAGCGGCACGCCCAACATCGTCTGCGCGCAGCCCTTCGCGTGCCTGCCCAACCACGTGGTGGGCAAGTCCGTGATCAAGCGCCTGCGTCAGATGCATCCCGAGAGCAACATCGTGGCCGTGGACTACGACCCCGGTGCCTCCGAGGTCAACCAGCTCAACCGCATCAAGCTCATGATCAGCGTGGCCAAGGAGAACTTCCGCAACAACCGCGAGGGTGGGTTCCGGCTCGAGAACCCCAGCGATCCCGTGACCAACGAGGCCGTGATGCCGACGATGACCGCCGGGCATCGGCGTCGTCGCGGCGAGCTGGGGGACGCCATCGTCAACGAGGGTGGCGTCGGCTCGCACGACCGCTTCGGCGGCGACTCGATCCGGCTCTCGCCCGAGCAGCTCGCCCACCTCGAGGAGGTCAAGCGCCGCGTCGGCGTGAAGTAGGGCCGACAAGCACCGCGCTCTTGCTGCGGCGCTGTGGGGACGGGGTCCCTGCGGCGCCGCTCTTCTCGTCCCGCGTCCCGGCTCCGCCCCGCCTCCCGCCCCGGCTCACCTCCCGGCTCCGTCCCGCCTCTCTGTTCATAGTGCACCGAGGACCAGATTCGCCCTCGGTTCGTCCTCGTTTGCGTCGTCCGTGCACTATGAGTCGTGGGAGGGACGAGGGCGCCCTGTGATTCGAGGTCGTTTTTGTGGGGAATCGCCCGTGTCCCCGATAACGTCCGGCCGTGGCACTCCGGCGCCCCATGGGCGCCTCATGGGCTCATAGTGCGCATGCGACCGAACTAGGCTGAGAATCGTCCCTGTTCGCGTTATCCGTGCACTATGAGCGGGGTTGGCAGGCGGTAGGGGGCAGGTGGCAGGCGGCAGAGTCTCTGGCAGCCTCGCTCGGATGGGTCGATCTGAGCGCGAACCCGAAGGCTTACGTGAATTAATTGTAAATACAAATTAGTAATGCTATATTTGGCAGTAGTCGGATGGTGCATGCGCTGGGACCGCCTGAAGGGAATGCCATGAAGAACGACAAGCAGGTCGCGGAGATCGTCGAGATCAACAAGAAGGTTCCGTGCGAGAAGTCCGTGCACCAGCAAATCGACATCATGCAGGCATACACCGACGCCCACCGTGTGAACTCCGGCGCCTCGACCGTTCGCCGGGAGATCGAGTGCCTGAAGGCCATCTACCCGATCACGTTTCGTCACGTGGAGGAGAGCGACCTCGTCGTCGGTCGTACCGACGTGCTGCCGGTCGGCTTCGGGTGCGTCACATCGGTCGGTGGCGTCGGCCACTACTGCACCTTCTCGAAGCTGAACGCCCTGCGCAGCCAGACGGACGACCCCGCCGACCTCTCGCGCCTTGACGCGATCGAGGCGTACTGGGACGACAATGACACCCGCTCCATCTTCTATGAGGAGGCGCTCACCCCGGACACCTTTGGGAAGTTCGTCGACGGCAAGTACGGTGCCGTCGTGACCGCCCGTCTATCGGGCACGATGCTCAACTACGGGATGCTGGTCGAGCTCGGCATCCCCGGCCTCCTCGAGAAGATCGAGGCGAGCAGGGCCGGCCACCCCGAGAGCAGCGAGTTCTACGACGTCATGGGCGAGTGCGTCGGACTCCTGGCGAAGGTCGTCCGCCATCACGTTGGCCTGTGCGAGGAAGCCAAGGTCGGTGCGGGCGCGACGCGCATCGCCCAGCTCGACCGGGTGGAGGACGCCCTCTCGAACCTCCTCGTCCGGAAGCCGGAGACCCTCATCGAGGGCATCGAGCTCTGCTGGCTCTACACCCTGATCGCGGGCGTGGTGAACTACGGCCGCGCAGACGTCTACCTGGGCGAGCTGCTCTCCCATGACCTGGACGAGGGGATCCTCACCGAGGACGAGGGCCTCCAGGTGATCAAGTCCTGGTTCCTCCTCATCGACGCCCGTCACTCCAACGTGAACGGACGCGTGATCGTCGGGGGCAAGGGGCGCCCGAACCCCCAGGCGGCGGACCGATTCGTCCGCTTGGCGATCGAGGCCGTCCGGCAGAACCGGACGGTCGAGCCCCAGCTCACCCTCCGCTGTTACGAGGGCATGGACGATGGCATCTACCAGCAGGCGCTCGAGTGCATCGGCACCGGTTGCACCTACCCGATGCTCCTCAACGACGAGGCGGTCATCGCCCAGGTCAGGAGCGCACTGAACGTCGGCGAGGAGGCCGCCCGGAACTACGTGCCCTTCGGCTGCGGCGAACTCGTCATCGACCATGCGAGCGTCGGCACACCGAACGCCCTCGTCAACGTGCTCAAGATGCTGACCATCTCCCTCAACGGGGGGATAGACCCCTTTGACGGCGTAGACCGGTCCAATGGCGTGGCGCTTCTTCCGCCCAGCGAGATGCACTCGTTCGAGGACGTCTTCAACCAGTATGCGGCGCTGCTGGAGAAGTACTTCGATGACTGCGCGAGGCTCCACTGGCATTCCTACGAGGTCATGAACGACCAGTGCGACTTCCTCCTGACCTCGCTCCTCACGGACGACTGCCTCGATAACGGGAAGGCCGTGCTCAAGGGTGGCGTCCGCTTCCTCGGCGGGACAAACGAGACCTACGGCAACATCAACGCCGCCGACTCCCTCACTGCCATCAAGAAGGTCGTCTTCGACGACGGCGCCTACACGCTCGACGAGGTCGTCAAGGCCGCCGCCGCGAACTTCGAAGGCTACGACGGCCTGCGCCAGGCGCTTCTCGACGCCCCGAAGTACGGCAACGACGACGCCTGCGCCGATGGGATGGCCACTCGTCTCCACGACTTCATATGCAAGACCGTCCGCTCGACCGGCGAGGCGGCCGGCTTCCACAACTACGGGACCGTCCTCATCAACAACCAGGTGAACACGGAGTGGGGACGCAAGACGGGCGCCAGCACGGACGGGCGCCTCTCGGGCATGTTCATGAACAACGGAAACAACCCCCAGTCCGGTGCGGACCACAACGGCCCCACGGCCATGCTCAACTCCCTGCTCAAGCTCAGGCTCGGGGACCACGCCGGATCCGTGCAGAACATCAAGTTCTCGAAGGGCATGTTCGCGACGAAGATGCCGGTCCTCCGTGCGCTCTTCGAGTCCTACTGGCGTCGTGGCGGCTCGCAGCTCATGGTCTCGGTCGTGGACCCCGGCGAGCTCGAGGACGCGCTCGTCCACCCCGAGCTTCACGAGAACCTGCTCGTCCGCGTGGGCGGCTTCTCTGCGCGCTTCGTCGCCCTCGAGCCGGACGTCCAGCAGGAAATCCTCGCGAGGACGCTCAACGAGTAGGCAGGGCGAAGGCGGAGAGGGGCGGGCGGGGGCGGACGACATGGCCCTGGTGTTCGACATACAGCGCTTCTGCGTGAATGACGGGCCGGGCATCAGGAGCACGGTCTACCTCAAGGGCTGCCCGCTCCGCTGTCCCTGGTGCCACAACCCGGAGTCGAACCTCGCGCGCCCGCAGCTATCCTACGTTGCCAGAAGGTGCACGGGGTGTCGGCGCTGCGGCGAGGTGTGCCCCCATGGGGTGCACTCCTTCGAGGGTGGCGTCCACCAGGTGGATTTCGAGCGCTGCGTCGCCTGCGGAAGATGCGTCGAGGCATGCCCCGCCGACGCCCTGGGCATCTATGGCAGGGAAGAGGACGTCGAGAAGATCATTGGCCAGCTTGCTGCCGACGAGGACTACTACGACACCTCGGGTGGGGGAGTGACCATCTCGGGTGGCGAGGCGATGAGCCGCTACGAGGATGCACTCGCCATCGCTCGTGCCGTCAAGGAGCGGGGCTGGCACCTCTGCCTCGAGACGAGCGGCTATGGGTCTAGGGAGCGCTTCAGGGAGATCGCGAAGTACGTCGACGTCTTCCTCTTCGACTACAAGGTGACTGGCGAGGATGCGTACCGCAGGGTCATCGGAATGTCGGAGGAGATGGTCCTGGGAAACCTTGCCCTGCTGGAGGAGCTGGGCGCCACCGTCATCCTCCGCTGCCCCATCATTCCCGGCTATTCCGACGACGTGGCCCACTTCCGCAGGATTGCCGAGCTCAGCCGTCTCTCCTGCGTCGACCACGTGGAGCTTCTCCCCTATCACGACCTGGGGATCGGGAAGGCGAGGAGCATCGGATCGGCGCGGTGCCTCGAAGGAGTGACCGTTCCCGCCGCATCTGACGTCCGCTCGTGGATTGCCGCAGTCGAGTCCTTTGGTGGGGCGGACATTCGCGAGTCGTAGTCGCCTGTCTTGTGTTACTACAAATTTGTAAAGACTGGTTTTTACAACTGGGCTTTGCCTCGGCATGCGGCTTGACGTTCCCGAGTGATGCTTCGTGGGTACGGCGATGGGATGGGTGACATGAGCAAGCACGAGGACGTGTATCGAGACCTGAGGAAGAAGATCCTCAACGGCAGCTACGCCACCCGGAGCGCACTCGAGAGCGAGGAGGTCCTCAGCAAGCGCTACGGCGTGTCGCGTCCGACCTTGCACAAGGCCCTCGACGCCCTCAAGCGAGACGGTCTGGTGCACAGTCGGCAGGGTGCCGGCATCTTCGTGAATCCCTCCGAGTTCTTCATCCAGAACAACCTCACCACCCTCTCGGAGCGCTACGCGGGAGAGGGCGTCGTCATCACCAGCGAGGTGCTGCTCCTCGAGACGGTGCCTTCTCGCGACATGGGCGAGATGTTCCAGATCGATCCCAGCGACCCCCTGATTCACTACCTTCGCCTCCGCCGCGTGGACGGTCACCCGAAGTCCCTCGAGGAGACCTACATGCCGAGCTACCTCTTCCCGAGCTTTGAAGAGGAGTGTCTGCAGGGGTCGATGATCCACTACATCGAGGACGTCTGCGGATACTCGATCAGCCACGTCAACAAGAGGATCAAGCCCGTCATCGCCGAGGGGGAGACGGCATCCCGCCTCGAGGTGCCCGAAGGCACGGCGATGCTCCAGGTCAATCACTCCGTCTACCTGCTCCGAAGCGTCATGGTGCAGTACACCGTCGAGACGACGCTCGACTCGAGCATCTCGGTCACCTCCGTCCGCTAGGACTCCGGAGGGCGCGGGCCGCCAGGGTGAAAATACTAAGCAAAATTAGTATTTACAAGTTAGTAAGCATTAGCTACTATCTCAATTAGCCGGACAATAGGCAGATTGATCTGTTCCGTGGCGTAACTGTCGAGAATGGAGTGGGAATGAGCAAGAAGGTAGTTGCCATCACGTCGTGCATCACGGGGATCGCGCATACGTACATGTGCGCTAAGGCCCTCGAGGATGCGGCAGGCGAGCTCGGTTACGAGATTCACGTCGAGAAGCAAGGAGCCTCGGGTACGGAGGACGAGCTCACCTTCGAGCAGATCGCCCAAGCCGACGCCGTCGTCTTCGCCTGCGACAAGGCCGTCGACGAGTCCCGCTTCGCGGGCAAGGACGTGCTCAAGGTCACCTGCGACGCGGGCATCAAGGATCCCAGGGGTGCAATCGAGCGGGCCATGGCGAGGAAGGGCACCGAGCGGATAAGCGCCGGGGATGTCACCGCCAGGCGCTTCTCCGACGAGGGCAGGTCCAATGCCGCCTCTGGCGCGGCGACCATCTTCAAGCACGTGATGAACGGCGTCTCGCACATGCTTCCCATCGTCGTTGCCGGCGGCATCCTCACCGCTCTGCGCTACGCGTTCGGATCCACCATCACGGACGGCAACATCGTCTGGGCCTTCGAGGCCGAGGGCTCCCTGCCGTACTACATCAGCCAGATTGGTGCGACCTATGGTCTCGGCATGATGATCGCCGTCCTCTCCGCCTTCATCGCCGACTCCATCGCCGATCGTCCGGGCTTCGTTCCCGGCCTCATCGGCGGCCTCATCGCCGGCAGCATCCAGGCCGGCTTCATCGGCGGCATCCTCGCCGGTCTTCTCGCCGGATACGTCACCCTCTACCTCAACAAGTGGATTCAGCTCCCGCCGGCGTTCGCGGGGCTCAAGCCGATCCTCATCCTGCCGCTGCTGTCCACGCTCGTCGTCGGGTTGGTCATGTACTACGTGGTCGGCACTCCCGTCGCGCTTCTCACCGCCGCCATCACCAGCCTGCTCTCGTCCCTCAACGGTGCGGGGAACGTCGTGCTCGGCATCATGTGCGGCCTGCTCTACTTCGACCTCGGCGGGGCCGTCTCGAAGGTTCTGTACGCGTTCGCCATCGGCATGCTCGACACGGGTGTCTATGGGCCCATGGCCGCCGTCATGCTCTGCGGTATGGTCCCCCCGATCGGCATGGCCCTTGCCACCCTCATCAAGCGTGACCTCTGGAACGACGACGAGCGCGACTCCGGCAAGGCCGCCGCTCTGCTCGGCTGCTCCTACATCACCGAGGGCGCAATCCCCTTTGCCACGAGCTATCCGCTGCAGGTCCTTCCGGGCTGCATGATCGGTGGCGCCGTCGCAGCCGTGATGTCCCTGCTCATGGGCATCGAGTGCACCGCTCCCCACGGCGGGATGTTCCTACTCCTTATTCCCAACGTCATCAACAACATCGGCGGATTCCTCCTGTGCCTGGCCGTCGGGTCGATCGTCTGCGCCCTCATCGTTGACGGCCTCATGACGATGCGGCGCAACAAGGACAAGGTCGCTGCCTAGGGTTCGTCACTCGCACGACTCGTCTGAGGGAGCCCGGGAGCAATCCTGGGCTCTCCCCGTCTGTCCGAGGTCGGGGGCCCCTGTGGCATGTCCGCTGCTCCCATCCTGCTCTTCGGGCTCATAGTGCGCATGCGACCGAACTAGGCTGGGAATCGTCCCCGTTCGCGTCATCCGTGCACTGTGAGCGGAATCGGCAGGCGGCGGGTGTGGTTCCTGGTGCGATGGCCGACATCGTTGTCCACATCCTTGGGAAAGGAGGTGGAATCGACATCGTGTGGCCTCCACACGTCGTTCTTGGCGCAGCGATGACGGCGATGACAAGGTCAGGGCCTAGGCCCCAGCCCCCTGGCAACCCTTGGAGTGGATGTCGGGCCTGTGCGCCGCCTTCAGGCGACAAGGACCCGGAGGTCGTGGACGGCTACCCGCAGCGCCCAGTCGCCAAGGCGGTATCGGGCGTAGAATTTTCCTCTTGACCTACGGTGACGCCGGATCGGACGAGCGAGGAGCCCAGGTTCGTGCCGCCGTTCCAGCCCAACGCGCGGCACGCCGAACGCCGTGAGGATCCGTGCGAGCCTCCATCGATGGATGACGTCGGCAAACGAGAAGCGCACGACGGCATCGACCACGCTGGTGAGCCGGGATTCGCGCAGGCGCTCGTCGGAGAGGACGTCAATCGCGTCCCTGCCGGCAGTCATGCTCGGGTTGCGATACTTCTCGCGCCCATCGAGCTCGCCCGCAATCAGCCGCCCTGACTCGGTGCGCCACATGAAGTCGACGCGGAACCGACTGCTCCGCTCAACCGGGTCAGCCACCTCCACCTGCAGCTCCGGCGTCTGAAATCCCAGCTCGAGCATGACGGCGCGGGCGATTGACTCCCCGCCATTCTCGCTTCTGCCGTCTGCTGCCTCGAGGGTGCGCAGGGCATGGCGCCTGCCTGGGCGATGACGGGTGAGCGCGTCCACTTGGACAACGAGCTCTCCTGGGGTGAAGCCAAGCCTGAGCACTGAGTCTGCAAGTGCCAGCCCCTCCTCGAAGTCGAGGTAGCGCAGGCAGTCGGCGACGGTCTGCCAGAACAATGTCACCCTGATGCCACGCACCTCGCCGCCTCGGTCGCCCTCGACCGAAACCCGGGCATAGCGTCCGTGGCTACGGGTCCGATGTCGACTCTCGACGGCGACGCAGATGCTCTGGAGCCGCCGGTGCGACACCTGCAGGCCGTAGACGAGGGCGGCGCTCGTGAGGCCGAAGGTCCAGCGTGGATGCATGGTCGCGGTCGCCCTCAGCTCCTGACCTGCCCGCTCGATGGGGGTGAGGCTCGCCCAGTGGGCGGGTCGTGCGAAGGCGCCGGGAACGGGCTGGATGACGCCGCCCCTCCGCTGCAGCGCACGCAGCCGGCGCCGATCGAGGCGGTCGCGAGGGACGAGGAGGCGGTGCTCGCACTCGGCTTCGTCGAGGTCTGCCGCCAGCGCCTGCTGGACATTCCTGCTCATAGCGCACCTCCATGGAAGGCAGTCGCGAGGCTGCCTGGAATGGTATGGGTGGGGGTCGTCCGAGTGTCGCACCCGGGAGGCAGTGCCGGCGTTTCGATTCGAGGGGCGGTCGTCTCTCTCGGCGAGGGGGCATTCCCTATTCCGCCTCATAGTGCACATGTGCCCGGACGAGGGCTGGGCTGTGACCGGTTCGAGTCCTAGATGCACTATCAGCGGAAGAGAGAGAGGGGGGCATCACCTGCGTCCGTCGGTGCGGTTGGGCGAGGAGAGAGCCATGACCCGTACCAAAATAGGCGTCACAGTGCACAAAAGACCCGAACGGCCATCCGCAACGTTACATTTTGGTTCCGCATGCACTATGAGTCGAGAAGAACGGCCCGCAGGCACTTTAGTGTGATAAAGTAACGCAGTCGGACGTCACCGCAATGAAGGGACCTACCATGAACAGCAGCCTCGGTCGTCGACAGTTCCTGAACATCGCCGGCGGCGCACTCTCCGCCTCCGCATTCCTCGCACTCGCGGGCTGTGGCTCGAGTGGAGCCGGCAGCTCGACCTCGTCTGCCGCCCCAGCATCGTCGGCGACCTTCGCCGGACCCTTCGTCCTCGGCTTCGACCAGGAGTTTCCGCCGTACGGCTACATCGGCGATGACGGCAACCCGACCGGCTTCGACATCGACCTTGCCACCGCCGTCTGCGAGATGGAGGGCTGGGAGTTCAAGCCGACCCCCATCAACTGGGATTCCAAGGACGCGATGCTCAACTCCGGCCAGATCACCTGCATCTGGAACGGCCTCACCATCGAGGGCCGCGAGAAGGACTACGCCTTCACCGACGCCTACATGGAGAACCGCCAGGTCGTCGTCGTGCGCTCCGACTCCGGTATCACGAGCCTCGCCGACCTCGCCGGCAAGAACGTCGTGACCCAGACCGACTCGGCGGCGTACTACCTGCTCGTCGACGGCGGGGCGCAGGCCGACCTCGGTGCGAGCTTCGCCAAGCTCGACACGATCGGCGACTACAACACCGGCTTCATGATGCTTGGCCAAGGCAGCTATGATGCCATCGCCGTCGACTACCCGGTTGCGGTCTTCAACATCGGTGACAAGACCGACGAGTATGCGATGCTCGACGAGTCACTCAACTCCGAGCACTTCGGTATCGGCTTCGCGCTCGGCAGCGAGGCGCTTGCCGCCAAGGTCGAGGCCGATCTCCAGAAGCTCGACGCCGAGGGCAAGGTCGAGGAGATCTGCAACAAGTACGCCGGCCAGGGCGTCTCCTACACCGCCTGGTGCCTGCCCAAGGCGTAGTCCCCAGCCAACGAACTTCTCGCCGGCGTCCGTGTGAGCGTCGGATTCTGCCGCAAGCTTCCTGGAAGGTGCCCGTGGACGTCTCCACCATGCTCTCAATGCTCGTCTCGGGGTACGGGACCTCGATCGTCATCTTTGCGCTCACCCTGCTGGGGGCGGTCCCCCTGGGCATCCTGGTCGCGCTCGGACGACTCTCGCGCTTCCGACCCCTCGCCATCCTCATGGGCCTGTACATCTCGGTCATGCGCGGCACCCCGCTCATGCTGCAGATGTTCGCCGTGTTCTTCCTGCCATATTACGGCTTCGGCCTGCAGACCGGCCCGGACTTCATGTTCACGGCGTGCATCGTCGCCTTCGTGGTCAACTATGCCGCCTACTTCGCAGAGATCTACCGGTCTGGCATCCAGTCCATCCCGCGCGGTCAGTACGAGGCGGCCGAGGTGCTCGGCTACTCGCGTGGGCAGACCTTCGTGCGCATCGTGCTGCCGCAGATGGTGAAGAGAATCCTGCCTGCCATGGGCAACGAGGTCGTGACGCTGGTCAAGGACACCTCCCTCGCGTTCTCGATCGGGGTCTCCGAGATGTTCACCGTCGGTCGTGCGCTCGTGGCGAGCCAGCGCAGCATGCTGCCCTTCGCCATTGCCGCGGGCATCTACTGGCTTACCTGCCTGGCCATCGAGTTTATGCTGCGCCGCGCCGAGAAGAGGCTGGACTACTACCATGACTAGTGCGAGTGCCGATAGGCCCGGGGCGGCCGTCCGCGTGTCCGGTGCCAGGAAGTCGTTCGGTGGACGAGAGGTGCTGGGCGGGGTCGACTTCTCGATCGGTCGCGGCGAGGTCGTCTCGCTCATCGGCCCGTCGGGGGCCGGAAAGTCCACGATGCTGCGCTGCCTCACCCTTCTCGATACCCTCGACCAGGGCAGCATCAGCTACGGCGACCTCGTGGTCTGCTCCGGCGATGACGGGGCGCGCTACGACAGGGCCGCGATGCGGGCTGCACGCATGCGTTTTGGCCTCGTCTTCCAGGACTACAACCTCTTCCCGCACCGCACGGTGCTGCAGAACGTCATGGACGCGCCGGTCGTGGTCCAGGGGAGGGATCGCATGGAGGTCGAATCCCAGGCACGCGAGCTTATCGCAACGCTCGACCTCGCGGAACATGCCGACAAGGTCCCCTGCCAGCTCTCGGGCGGGCAGCAGCAGCGCGTTGCCATCGCGCGGGCGCTGTGCATGAACCCGGATGTCATGTACTTCGACGAGGCAACGTCCGCGCTTGACCCCAGGCTGACCAAGGACATGCACGACCTCATTCGCCAGCTGGCAGACAAGGGCATGGCGGTCGGGATCGTCACGCATGAGATGGGCTTCGCGCAGACGGTGTCGGACCGCGTCTGCCTGCTGTTCGACGGCCAGATCGTCGAGGATGGCAGTCCGGAGCAGCTGCTCGAGCACCCGCGCGACGAGCGCTCGCGCATCTTCCTCAGCCTCTCGGCCGACTAGGGGGGCTGCGGCATCCCGTTGGGGCTGCTGCGTGACAGCTTGGACAACCGCGAGCGTAACCTCTTGCGCCAACTGGGCATTCGCATACGTTTCGAATCCTAACGTCCAACCTGGCATCCGAGCCCCCCTGTTGCTCCCAGAGTTGCCAGCTTGGACGGATAGGAGCATAACCTATCGCGTGACCTGCGCCTTTGCGAAGGTTTCACTTCCGAGTGTCCAACCTGGCAGATGCGATGCCGCGCATTCACCTGGTAGGCAAACCCAGCGCGAGCCAGAGTGGCAATGGTCCTCGATCGTTTCGATTGGGGGTCTAGATATCACGGCATCGCGAGGAGCTGTCGGACAAGCCACGCCGACCGGCAGGTTATCTGACACTGAAGGCGCCGACCGTGGCAGAAACGTCTCCTCGCCGTGGCAGTGACAGGCGAATAGTGGTGGCACCTTCGATGCGAACGGTTTGGGGCTACCATGACGCGACCAAGCAGGAAGTTGGACAGGCTGTATTACGCGGCAGAGGCACTCGAGACCTGCGTTGCGCCTCGCTCCGCCGCCAGCCGGCAGCTGCTCCGCCGCCATCTCGAAGCCGACGGCCTCATCTCGCCAGCCACGAACCTGTACCTGCGACGGGTGACTTGGGAGAGGCTCAACCCCAACCAACGTGCGCTCCATCTGATGCGCGGCCTTTCTCGCCAACACGGGACCTGGGTCTTCTGCGGCGTGTCTGCGGCCCTTGTCCATGGGCTGGACGTGTCCTTCGACCTGTCGGGCCAAGTTCATGTGGCAGTGGCGAGAAGTGCCTTGGATCGAAACCGCAGTCTCGTCGTCTTTGACTACGTGGGGTCGACGGGCACTTGCGAGTATGAGGTCGTGGACGGAATCCGGGTGTCCCCGCTGGAGCGTTGCGTCTACGAGTGCCTGTCGTCGCTGGGATTCAGGCGGGGGCTGCCCATCGCGGATTCCTACCTGCGGATGACCGGTGGCTGCGCAGACGGGCTCGTCGATGCCATCGCGGTGCGCCACCGTGGGTGCAAGGGCGTTCGTCAGGCTCGCATCACGGCAGCCTTTGCCGACGGGCGCTCCGAGAACGGGGGAGAGTCGTTCGCGCGTGCCGCGATGATCGAACTCGGGTTCGCGGTGCCCGACCTACAGGTGAGCTTCGCCGATCCGATGGAGCGCGGGCGGTCGATTCGCCCCGACTTCCTTTGGCAGACGCCTGACGGCCGAACGGTTGCAGGCGAGCTCGACGGATTCGACAAGTATGCCGACGAGTCGATGAACGGTGGGCGTGGTGCGACCGACGTCCTCATCGACCAGGCGATTCGTGATTCTCGGCTTGCGCTTCTCGGCATAACGCCGATGCACTTCCGCTTTGTCGACGTGTGCGACGACCGGGGCTTCTCCCGCCTGTTGGAAAGCTATGGCATCCCGAGGCATCCTCGTGGGTGGGTGACGAAGGCAAGGGAGCGTCGACGGTAGGCGGGATATGCCGGATTGGACAGACGCGAGCATAACCATCTGTGCCAACTGGGCGTTTGCATTCGTTTCGAGTCAGGATGTCCAACCTGGCAGAACGGGGCGCACCCATCGCCGAACACGCGTGCACGCATGCATGCCATGCGCTAGGCTGGTGGCCGTGAGCCCGAGGCTCGGGCTCGGCACCGAACCAGACGAAAGGAACGCCACATGGGCGAGAACTCTCAGCTCTCAGACGTCGTCGAGCGCTTCATGCGTTACGTGCGGGTGGACTCCCAGTCCGATCCGAACAACGAGGATCAGACGCCGTCCACTCCCCAACAGCACGAGATGGCCAGCATGCTGGGCGAGGAGCTGCGAACCCTAGGCTGCACGGACGTCCGGGTCGACGAGCACGCCTACGTCACGGGCAGCTTCGCGGCATCGGCAGGTGCGGAGGACCGACCGGCGCTCATGCTGTGCTCACACATCGACAGCTCCTTTGACGCACCCGCGTCGGGCGTCCGCCCGCACATCGTCCACTACGAGGGAGGTGACCTCGTCCATGGCCTCGTCGACGGCGAGCCGGTGGTCACCACGCTCGAGCAGGTCCCCGACCTCGCGGACTTCGTCGGCCAGGACATCGTCTGCTCCGACGGCACGACGCTCCTCTCGGCAGACGACAAGGCGGGCGTCGCCGAGATCTGCGCCCTTCTGGCCCGCCTTGTCGCCAATCCCGCGCTGCCGCATCCCACGCTCAAGGTTGCCTTTGTCCCGGACGAGGAGATTGGTCACGGAGCGAGCCTTTTGGACCTGGGCGCCCTGGGCGCGCGCTGGGGCTACACCGTGGACGGCGAGGCCCTGGGGGAGTTCAACTACGAGTGCTTCTCGGCCAGCGAGGCCACCGTTCGCGTGCGTGGCGTGATGGTCCACCCCGGCAGCGCCAAGAACGTCATGGTCAACGCCATCACGGTGGCCTCGGAGTTCGAGCGGATGATTCCCGCCTCCGAGCGCCCCGAGCATGCCGAGGGTCGCGAGGGCTTCTATCATCCTACGGGCATCTCGGGCAGCGCCTCTGACGTTACGCTGACCTATATCCTGCGCGACTTTGACGCCGCGGACTTCGCACGCCGCGAGAAGACCATGCGCGACGTGGCTGCCTTCCTGAACGACCGCTACGGCGCGGATACCGTCACCGTGAGCATCAAGGAGCAGTATCGCAACATGGCCGAGAAGTTCGGCCCCAATGACCAGCAGCTCATCGACTACGCGCTCGAGGCCAACCGCGAGGTGGGCATAGAGCCCGTGGCGGTGCCGGCCCGCGGGGGCACCGACGGAGCCCAGCTCACGTTTCGCGGCCTGCCGTGTCCCAACATAGCCACGGGAGGCTATAACGCGCACTCGATCAGGGAGTTCGTCCCCGTGCGCAGCCTCGAGCTCACGGTCGACCTGCTCGAGCGCCTCGTGGCCAAGTTCGCCGGGGTGCCAGCATCGGCGCCGGCGTCGACGAAGAGTTAGGGGGCGTTCGTGGGGCTCATTCTTCTCGCTGTCTCCGCGGTGATGGTGCCGCTCGTTGCCCTCGTGCTGGAGCACGTGGGCAACGTCCGCATCTCCGAGCGCCACCACAGCCACCATGACACTTACGTCGTTCCGGTCGCCTTCACGAGAGCGCTCGTTCTTGCGATGGTGTTCGCGGGCGTCTTTGGGCTCGCCCTGGCTGGGCTCTGCGCTCTGCGCGTCTTTCTCGTTGACCCGGTTTGGGTCCTCGTCTTTTTCGACGCGTTCGTGGTGAGCGGCTTCGTCATGTGGTGGTGCCTTGGGCGCTACAAGGTCTCAACATTCGAGGAGTGCCTGGCCGTGACGCCGCTTCTTGGCCCGGACGTCTGGGTGCGCTATGAGGAAATCGAGCGTCTGGAATGGATTGGGTTTCGCAAGGGGTCGGGCTATCGCAACCTGGGTATCTGGGCGGGCGGCCGACGCGTTGCCACGCTGAGCGGCATCGTGGACGTGGAGCAGATCCTCATGCGCATCGACCGCTTCGACGTGCTGCCGCACCCCCTCTAGAAAGGCTTGCCGTGATCAGAGGTCAACATGCTATGGAGTGGGGGGCAAGCGCGGACGGGGGTATGGCTGACGCGCGCTTCGAAATCGTACGGGGGACAAGGGCGGGCGAGATGCCCGCGTTTCTGAAGGGAGAGGGCAGATGATCAGGCTCATCGCGTCGGACATGGACGGAACGCTGCTCGACGAGAACTCCGAGGTCCCCGCCGAGACCTTCGGGCTCATCCACGAGCTGCGTCAGAGGGGCGTCATCTTCGTGGCAAGCTCGGGGCGGCGCTATGACACCCTTCGATGGTTCTTCGAGCCGGTAGCTGACGAGATGGACTATGTGGCCTCGTTGGGCACACAGGTCCACGCGGACGGGCAGCTTCTGGACCGCGAGGTCTTCTCGACGCTTGCCGTGCGACGCCTCTTTGAGACCTGCCAGCTCTTTGACTGTTTGCATCTGGCTCTCTATGATGCCACGCACACCTATCTTCTCAACGACCAGAGTGCTTACCTGCGCGAGCTCGACAAGGACCTGCCTGATGCGCAAAGTGTCTACGACCCGCCCTCGCCGGACGTGAGCATCATCAAGGCTGCCGTCTGTTGCGACCGACCCGATCAGATCATGGACATGGCCTACGTGATGGAACGCGAGCTTTCCCAACTGTTCACGTTTCTTCCCAGTGGCTCGAGCTGGATTGACGTCACGCCGCGCCACGTGAGCAAGGCGACGGGACTGGAGCAGATCCTGAACTACTACGGCATCAAGCGAGAAGAAACCCTGGCCTTCGGGGATTCCATGAATGACTATTCCATGCTGCGTTACGTGGGCCATCCCTACGTGATGGAGAACGCGCGCTATGCCGTGAAGCAGATCGCACAGCAAGTCATCGGGAGCAACCGGGAGCACGCGGTGCAAAAGATCATGCGAAGACTGCTCGAGGAGCTCTCGTAGAGGTGCGGTAGGCGTAGCTCGGGGCTCGAGACCAGCCAAGAAGAAAGTTGTGGAGACTGTTCCACAGGCTTGATTTCAGACTGACTCCTTGGCATACTATTCAACTGCGCACACGCGCGCCCAATATTGCGGGGTGGAGCAGTCTGGTAGCTCGTCGGGCTCATAACCCGAAGGTCGTAGGTTCAAATCCTGCCCCCGCGACCAAAAACATGCAGGTCATCGGCTAAGTCCGGTGGCCTGTTTTCTCATCTCAAGAGAGATTTGCTGGTGAATACTGCATGTAGTTTTCCGCAGCAAAGCATGGAGCCTGCTCAAACAGTTTTTCTGACACGGAAAAGGCCAAAGGCTCGAATCTACTAACGTCCATTAAAAGTGCGAGTTCAACGGCTATGTGGCTCCGATCTTTTTTTGTAGGCCCCTGCCAAGATACTAAGCAGACCACCAGATCACTCCATTAGACCGATGAATCGTGGAGGGGCACGTGCTCTCCGCTGCTCCCCTTGCTGGAATGAAGGGCTCTGCCAGGGAGGTCGTTTCCTGCCTCATGTCGATTGAGGTCTATGCGTGCGGCCCAGTCGAAGGCGATGAGCGTCTCCTTCTCCTGAGGCATGTTCTCGGTATCCAGGTTCAGGTAGTCGGCACCGAGGGCTCGGTCCTGTCGGATGAGGTAGCGGCGCGCCCTGCCGCATCCCGTGTGGCCGGAGACGAGCTTGATGATGGGCATGGGCGCGCCATCGCTATCGCTCCACGATGATCTTGTCGGTCATCGCATGCATCTCCTTGCGAAGCGCTCTGACTCCACCATCGAGCTCGTGGATTCTCCCGCGCACGGTCTCGAGCGCATCCAGGGCATCGTTGGCATCGGCCTCACCGAGGCGCAGATAATGGGCTATGGAGTTGAGCGCGTGGACCGACTGGTTGTAATGGTATCCCCAGCGCCGCATCTCACGTGCGAGGCGGTCTTAGTGTCGAGGACGACGAAGGTGTCGGCACTCTCGTCGTTCCGTATCGAAGAGGCCGGCAGCCGCAGGAGCAGACGTATCAGAGCGGATACGGTGAGGTCCATGGAGGTCGCAAGGTCACGCGTGCCGTCATATTCGGCGTCCGACACGCGTATGAAGATCCTTCTCGACTGGCCCTCCATGTTGTTCCTTCGGGTTCGAAGCCTTGCCTTCAGGGGCGCGGGGCATCCCCCGCACAGTTTATCGCGTGACCAGCGGAAACGACGGTAAACCGGCCACCTTGAGCGCGTATTGCCCCTAGGAGCCCCATTTCTCCTGGGGGACCGGTGAAGCCGCGCGGCCGAGACCAAGCTATGGCGTGCGCACGTGTGTGTACGCCATAGGCAGCTTGCTTCTCTGGTTTCTCTGACCTGACGGATCTTGGCACACCATCGCGCATCGCTTCTCCCGCCCTTGCGAAGCAGGCAATTAAAGGTCGCGAGCTTGGCATGCGTTGGACAAATCAACAAAACTTGAGCTAGAGGAGTGTTATGTCTGAAAACCATGTTAAACTCTTTAACAAAGTTTGTGTAACGGGGTAGCTCATCACCAAACATCGGCCGTTCGAGTCACGGGAGGCAGGATGAACGAACAGGAATTGCGGAAGCGGGTTCTCAACGGGAACAAGACCGAACGGATAAACTTCGCCGTGACGCCGGAGATGAAGGACGAGGTGAGACAGCTCGCGGAGGACAACTGCACGAGCATCAGCTCTCTCATCTCCAGCATGCTGACGGACAGGATAGTCGCCAGCAAGAAGGGCCAGGGAATGCGGAAATGACGGTCGAGTCGTTCGACAACAGGGCTCGCATCGTCCGCGATGATCTGACTGCACGTCTTTTGACGGGCGACAGACTCTCCGTCGCCTCCGCCTACTTCTCCATCTACGCGTATCAGGAGCTCGAGACGCAGCTGGACGGCCTTAGCGAGTTCCGCTTCATCTACACCTCCCCGACCTTCCTTGGGGGCAAGGGTAACAAGGAGCAGCGCGAGTTCTACATCCCCCGGCTCAACCGCGAGCGGAGCCTCTACGGCACACAGTTCGAGATAAAGCTCCGAAACGAGCTCACGCAGCGCACGATCGCACGTGAATGCGCCGACTGGATACGCCGCAAGGCGCGGTTCAAGTCGTTCCACAGCGAGCAGTCCATGAACAGCTTCCTCGAAGTGGAGTCGGCAGACGACAGCTACGTGTATGCGCCCTTCGACGAGTTCACCACAAGCGGCCTCGGCACGAAGCCGTCCTCGTCACGTTTCCAGATGATCATGCGGCAGGACGCCCCCGCCTCCACCGATCTTCTGCGGATGTTCGACGAGGCATGGGACGACAGCGCGGTGGAGGACGTGACCGAGCAGGTCATCGAGTCCATAACGACGGTCTACCGCGAGAATCCGCCCGAGCTCGTCTACTACTCGGCGCTCTTCAATATCTTCAGCGAGTTCCTCGACGACATCTCAGAGGACGTGCTCCCCAACGAGGGCACCGGCTTCAAGGAGTCGGCCATCTGGGGCAAGCTCTACGACTTCCAGAGGGATGCCGCGATATCGATCATCAACAAGCTCGAGACCTACAACGGTTGCATCCTCGCCGACAGCGTGGGCCTCGGCAAGACGTTCACGGCGCTTGCCGTCATCAAGTACTACGAGTCCCGGAACCGCAACGTGCTGGTGCTCTGTCCCAAGAAGCTTGCGGACAACTGGATGACCTTTCGCGGCAACCTCGTCAACAACCCCATAGCGCAGGACCGTCTGCGCTATGACGTGCTCTACCATACCGATCTCTCGCGCGAGCACGGCGACACCTGCTGCGGGCTTCCCATCGAGCGCATCAACTGGGGAAACTACGACCTCGTCGTCATCGACGAGTCGCACAACTTCCGCAACGGCGCAGATACCGCCAGCAAGAACGGCGACAGGGAGAACCGCTACCTGCGCCTTCTGAACCGCATCGTCCGTCAGGGCGTGAAGACCAAGGTGCTCATGCTCTCCGCCACTCCGGTGAACAACCGCTTCAACGATCTCAAGAACCAGCTTGCACTCGCCTATGAGGGGGACAAGGCGAACTGGGCGGGCAAGCTCGACCTCTCCTCGGACGTCGACACCGTGTTCCGCAACGCCCAGAAGGCCTACAACGCCTGGACGAAGCTGCCGCCCGACGAGAGGACCACCGACGCGCTCACCGACATGCTGAGCTTCGACTTCTTCACGATCCTCGACGAGGTGACCGTCGCCCGCTCCCGCAAGCACATACAGCGCCACTACGACATGGAGGCGCTCGGTGCGTTCCCGCAGCGCAACAAGCCCATATCCAAACGAGCGAAGCTCACGGACCTCGAGGGCGCCATCAACTACCACGAGATATATGCGGAGCTGGACTCCCTTTCGCTTGTGGTCTATATGCCATCCGCCTACATCCTTCCGAGCAGGATGGGGAACTACGAGGGGTCGAACGGCAGGAACCTCTCCATCAAGGGTCGCGAATGGGGCATCCGCAAGCTCATGCAGACGAACCTCCTCAAGCGTCTCGAGAGCTCGGTCCGCTCCTTCTCGCTGACGCTCTCCAAGGTGCTCTCCACCGTCGAGGCGGCGGAGCGGGCCGTGGACGCCTACATCGCCACCAAGAGCGGTGAGGTGAGCGACGGGTTCGATGACGAGTACGACGACCTCGACTTCGATGACGAGGGGCTGCCGCTGTTCGAGGTGGGCGGGAAGACGAAGGTCGAGATAGCCGACATGGACTACCTCTCCTGGCAACGGGACCTGGCAAAGGACAGGGAGACGCTCGAGCTGCTGGTGTCCATGATCGCCGACATCACGCCGGAGAACGATGCCAAGCTCAAGGACCTCTGCGAGACGATCGCTGGCAAGGTCGCGAACCCCATCAACGAGGGCAACAGGAAGGTGCTCGTGTTCACGGCCTTCGCGGACACTGCCGACTATCTCTACGAGCATGTCTCGAGGTTCGCCAAGGAAAGGCTCGGGCTTGAGACTGCCATCGTCACCGGCAAGAGCACGCCGAGGAGCACCGTCAAGAAGATCCCGGGTGACATGAACATGCTGCTCACCTGCTTCTCTCCTCTCTCGAAGGAGCGCGATGTCGTCTACCCGGAGATGCATCACGACATCGACATCCTCATCGGCACCGACTGCATAAGCGAGGGCCAGAACCTGCAGGACTGCGACTACCTCATCAACTACGACATCCACTGGAACCCCGTGCGCATCATCCAGCGTTTCGGGCGCATCGACCGTATCGGGTCGAAGAACGCCCGCATCCAGCTTGTCAACTACTGGCCCGATGTCGAACTCGACGAGTACATAAGGCTGAAGGAACGCGTCGAGGCGCGCATGCGCGCGGCGGTGCTCACCTCCACGGGTGATGACGACTACATCAACGAGGAGGAGACGGGTGACCTGGAGTACCGCGAGCGCCAGCTGCGCCAGATGCAGGATGAGGTCATCGACCTGGAGGACGTGTCCGGCGGCGTTTCCATCACCGATCTCGGCCTGAACGAGTTCCGCATGGACCTGCTCTCCTATCACGACGAGAACCCCGATATCGAGAACATGCCGCATGGCATACATGCCGTCGTCAGGGGCGACGAGTCGGGGATACTGTTCGTGCTGCGCAACGTGACCGATGACCAGCAGATAAAGGGCAGAAACCAGCTGCACCCTTTCTATCTCGTGTATGTGAGAGATGACGGCGAGGTGCTCTGCACCCACCTGCAGCCGAAGGCGAACCTCGACTGGATGCGCGTCCTCTGCCGCGGCAAGGACGAACCGGATGCGGCCCTCTGCAAGAGCTACAACAGGTTTACGAGGGACGGACGCGACATGTCCTCCGCGTCCAAGCTCCTCGAAGACGCCATCGCCTCGATCATTGAGGTCAAGGATGAGAACGACGTGGCGAGCTTCTTCGGAGAGGGTACGACGAGCTTTCTGGAGAACGAAGTCGCGGGACTCGACGATTTCGAGCTCATCTGCTTTCTGGTGGTGAGATGATGCTGGGTCTTCCATCGACGACCGAGGTCGACCGTCGCCTTCCCAAGGAGGCGTTCTACGGCAACCTGAAGCTGAACAGGAAGACCAAGGGGCAGTTTGTGTCCCAGGTGGAGCGTATCGTTATCGCCAACAGCATAAAGACGACCACGGCGAACGTCCTTGACGGTGAGAACGTCCACGAGATCCTTATCATGGAGATCGCGTCCAAGGGCGAGCCGGTCTCAGATGCGGTTCTCCTCGCTATCGAACAGGCCAACCAGCACAGCATGGTGTTCGTCTGCAAGGAGGGTGAGGCACAGCGGCTCGTCATCCACCGTCAGGGGACGCACTCCGCACCAAGCTTGGAGAAGCTCGTGATGAGGGGCCCCACGCTCGATGACGTCTGGGATTCGTTCTGTGCGCAGATCGTGTTCGGAACCATGGATGGGTCAGACGTAGATACAAGAATCAATCAAACAAAGCGAAGAACTGATCTCGAGGCTGAAATAGAGAAGCTTGATGCCGCCTGCAGGACGACAGAGCAAATCAACCGCAAGAATGAGCTCTTTGCTCAGCTCAAGGCAAAGAAACTCGAACTTCGGTCAATTGATGACTCCGGGAGAGGCAACTAGATGGCAGTGGACTTTCACGAAAACAGAACCGATGCGGAGAGCGATGGGGATGACCTTATGTCCCTGTTTCACAAAGTCCTTGGTTCTTGCAACATAAACTTCCTCTTTGGCGCTGGCGTCAATGGCGGTCCAAGGGGAGCGATTCCATCATTTGATAACTTTACAGACACTATTACCGAGCTGAAACAACTTGGTCTTCCTTATGCTGATGGAATAGAAAAAGCCCTGCAGAGTTGTGATGACGATAATAAGCGCAGACAAGTTCTAGACAAGTTTGTCGAAGAATTCAACAGTAAGCAAGATTACTCGCTTACTCATCCCTCACTTGTTAATCTCCAGAATCTCTTGAAGGCAACTCACAAGGCTGTGAGCTTGGCGGAAAACAGGCATCCCGAGAGCAAACGCGTAAATGTCTTTACTTTGAACTACGATCGCATCATCGAGGAGCTCCTCGATGCATCTGGCTTTTTTAACTATGCGCTGAAGAAAGAAACGAAGTCCTTTCTTCCATTTGACGTTGTCGGCTATGACACCGGAAAGCGCGCCTTCGTGCCAACTTTTGCGGTGTACAAGCTTCATGGCTCCGTTAATGCAAATCGAGTGCTTGATGCAGACGACATCGTGTTCCCGGGTCAGGATAAGCTCGGAAGTGTCATCTCAAACTTCTACGAAACCCTTTTTGCCATGAAGGGCGAGCTGTTGCGCAAGAATGCTGCACTCTTTGTTATTGGATATTCGTGGTCGGATGAGCATATAAACGATGCTATAGATAGTGCCATCGATAACGGATTAACGGTCATGTGGCCGCAATACGAGGCGGGAGATAGCAAGCTTCTGCCAGACAAGTTGAAGGACAGGGTAATTGCAATCCCTCCAGCGAATTCCGCTAACCCTTGCGACACGACGGCGACCCTTGCAAATCTCTTTGAGCAGGCGATGGCCTAATGAAAGTAGGACGAGTAACGAAGGTTGATGGCATACGGGTCTCAGCCACCTTCTATGAGCGGCTGCAGCCGTTTCTTGTGAAGAATGGTAAACCCGTAGTGTCACCGCGTATCAACTCCTTTGTAAAGACCGGCGTTGGCCTCGATAGCGTTATCTGTCAGATCGTGGGCGAACATGAGGCCGAGTTCGACAAAACCAATACTGTTGCAAAGGCTGATCAGGCGGCACCAGTCGGAGCTTTTGTAGTTGATCTCGAGGTGCGCGGACACATTGCGAATGGCATCTTCAAGGGTGGCCTTCGCTGCCTTCCCATCGTTGGCGCTAGCATTGAGACACTAGGCGGTGATGAGTTGGCAATGCTTTACTCGTCTCATGGTGCGAAACCCATGAGAATCGGCCGCAGCCTTTTCGATGAGACTAATTCCGTGTACATCGACGCTGGAAAGTTGATGGCTAGCCACATAGGCGTGTTTGGCAACACTGGCAGTGGTAAGTCGAACACGCTTGCCAGCATTATCAATAAGTACACTCAGCTGTTCGCTCAGGGTAACCCCAAAGCGAGAATCATCGTTTTCGATCTAAACAACGAGTATGGCGGAGATGCCATAGTTCCTTATGACCAGAAGGTTGTTTACCATCTGAATACGCGGGTTCCAGCAGGGACATCTGACGCTGGCATCCCCCTCGACGTCGATGCTCTCAGTGAGGACAGCTGGGGGACAATTCTGCGCGCAACCCAGAAGACCCAGATGCCCATTGTAAGGCGCGCTTTCTATAGGTGGAAAAACAGCACGCAAAATGATTTTATTGCCGAGCTTCGCCAATCTCTTGTAGATAAACGGAACACTCTGTTCTTTGCGCTGCGGAATTACTGTGAGAGTCTGGTCGTTGGGATTGAAGATTTTTCCTATAACAGCGTAACCCAAAGTTTCTACTACGCTAAGACTGCAGGCGGGCATATTGCTGGAAGATATATTAACGCCGATAGCGATATTGACACTATCAGCATTGCTCCATCTGTTACTCACTTGGAGGAGTTCTATCTTTTCCTCACTATCGAAGTTGCTCGCGCTGCAGAGAGTGGGATTAACTTCGAGTTTGTGCAGCCGCTTCTGCCACGAGCAAAGGCAGTTATTCGAGACCTTGGGAAGCTATTTGCGCACAGCGCTGGGATTCCGCTTTCAGCTATGTTCCGCAACAAGAACATAGCGGTAATCCAGCTTGGCGACGTTAACTCAAGTAGTCGTGAGATGCTTCCTTCCTTGCTTGCAGATTTAGTCATGCAGGATGCTGCAGTGGCTAAGGGGAACGGTGCACCACAGCAGGTAACCACGCTGGTAATTGATGAGGCGCACAACCTTCTTGGCTATGATGCGGGGCAGTCCGACTTGGTTCATGACAGCACGCTTCGTATCTTTGAGCGCGTGATCAAGGAGGGGCGCAAATTCGGCGTGTTCCTCTGTCTTGCCAGTCAGCGGCCAAGCGACATCTCTCCGACCATCACCTCTCAAATCCACAACTACTTTATCCACAAGCTTGTCAATCCAAACGATATCGAACGTATACGCAGGACAGTAAGCTTCATGGGCGAGGGAAGCCTGGCGATGCTCAGCGCTCTAGGGCAGGGAGAGTGCATCGTAAGTGGTCCATCCCTATATATGCCGCAGTTTGTGTACATCGAGCAGCTCAATAAAGACAATCAGCCAAATAGCAGTGACTTGGACTTATTTGGAGAAGACGGAATTCTGAGCGAGAGCTCGACAACGCAAGAACGGGAGTTCTAACTATGAACAAAATTAGCCTTACAACACCTGACTTAGCGGAAGAGAACATCAACCGTCTTGCCGAGCTGTTCCCCTCTGTCACAACAGAGATGAAGGATGAGGATGGTGTCTCCAAGACCGCTATCGATTTCGATGCGCTACGTGACCTCCTAGGCGATGTTGCGGAAGGGCAACGCGAGCGCTATCAGTTTACTTGGCCCGGTAAGGCGACTGCAAAACTCGAAGCCCGCACTCCCTGTGACAAGACCCTTCGTCCCTGCATCGAGGAGAGCAAGGACTGGGACACGACCCAGAACCTCTACATCGAGGGTGACAACCTCGATGCCCTGAAGCTGCTGCGGGAGACCTATGCGGGAAAGGTCAGGCTCATCTATATCGATCCGCCTTACAACACTGGCCATGACTTCATCTACGACGACGATTTCTCGCAGAGCCGCGAAGACTACGAAGAGGCTAGTGATGAATACGATGAGGAGGGCGGCAGGCTCGTTGCGAACCCTGAGAGCAACGGTCGCTTCCACTCCGACTGGTGCTCGATGATGTATCCAAGGCTGTTGCTTGCGAGAGACTTGCTAATGGGTAATGGGGCTATATTCATTAGCATCGATGACAATGAGTCGATGAACCTACGTAAAATTTGCGATGAGGTGTTCGGGGCTGGCTGCTTTGTTGGCGATATCGCCTGGCAGCGCACATATTCTCCGAGGAACGACTCTAAGGGAATACCGGTGACGGTTGAGCACCTGTTGGTGTTTTCCAAACAGAGCGAATGGATACCAGGAAGGTTACCAAGAACCGAAGGGATGAATGCGGGTTACGGGTCCCCCGATGGCGACAGTTCGCTGTGGGCATCGGGGGACCCGGCCGCACCGGGTGCTGCTACGCATCAGGGGATGGTATATGCTATCCAACATCCGTTTACGGGTGAGTTGATGTATCCGCCAACAGGATCCTGTTGGCGGATCGGACAACCCGGCCTATTGGAGATCATGCGCCAATGGGCTCCTTACGAACTTAAGGATCTGGGTGACGCAGAGCGGCGAGCATCAGTATGTGGTATTTCAAATGCAGAGGTTCGCGCGGACATAAAAGGTGTTGTGCTTTCAGTGCCGCAAGAAGAAGCCACACAGATGGCGCGAGAGCGTTACGATGCGGGTTCTTGGCCGCTGCTTTACTTTACCAGCAATGGACGAGGAGGCATGCGACGCAAGCGCTATCTTGATGAATCGCAAGGTAGAATAATTACCAATCTCTGGCTCTATGACGAAGTCGGTCACTCTGACGAGGCGAAGAAGGGACTCAAAGCCCTCTTTGACGGCACCGCTCCGTTTGACACCCCAAAGCCCGTACGTCTCATGAAGCGCATTCTCGATATCGCCACCGATGAGGATTCACTCGTACTCGACTTCTTCTCGGGGTCGGCCAGCATGGCGGAGGGTGTCATCGCCAAGAATACTGAAGACGGCGGTAGTCGTCGCTTCATCCTTGTGCAGATTCCCGAAGCTGCCACCGGCCAGTACGACACGCTCTGTGACATCGGCAAGGAGCGTATCCGTCGTGCTGGGACGAAGATTGCCGCCGAGGTCGAGATCTCAAACCGGCAGCTTAAGATTGGCGAAGACCCCAAGTTCATGCCCGACATCGGGTTCCGTGTGCTGAAAATCGACTCATCTAGCTTCAACGACACTTACCGGAATCCGGAAGAGTTTTCTCAAGATGCTCTCGCAATGTACGTGGACAACCTCAAGGAGGGACGCACTTCGGAAGACCTGCTCTTTCAGGTGCTGCCGAGGTTCCGTATTCCTCTGTCCGCGAAGATCGACGAGCTCGACCTCTGCGGCAAGCGGATATTTGATGTGAACGACGGTCAGATGCTTGCATGCTTTGACGCTAGCGTCGGTATCGACACCATCGAGGCGATTGCAAAACGGAAGCCGGTATACGCCGTGTTCCGCGATGCGTCCATGGCGAACGATTCGACTGAGGCGAACTTCGAGGAGCTGTTCAAGACTTATAGCCCTGATACCATGCGGAAGGTCATATAGGTGACCAGCAATGGATACTGCACAGACATTGATAAAACGCGAGAAACTGGCTGCCCTGATTGCTGCTGGAAACGAAGTGCAACAAAACCACAGGGACGCAGTGCAACGCATGTCGTCAAGTGGCATTGCCTACCTTGGCGGTGTTAACGAGGGTACGGAAGGGTTCGACAAGTGGATTGGCGATGTCAAAATCGCGTCGACGAGGTATTTCTCCGATCACCCGCTAAGTGAGGACCTCAGCATCGCGCTATTCCACAAGAGATACAAAGAAGTAATGGGCTTGCTTGAGTCCATGGGCAACGATGAGGAGTACTTCTGTGCCACTGCACCCAAGGCTTCAGCACGACCAGGAATTCAGCTGCCTGCCTCGGGGCTTCCCGAGAACTCACATGAGCTGCTCCTGGCACTGGTCGAATCAGATAGTCCAGTGAACATGCTCTCCGAAATGTTCAAACAAGCATCGCCAAGAGAAGACGATGAGCTCAGAGGTGTATTGCGCGAACTCGAAGAAGAGGGGTTTATTGAAAAGATTCAATGGGCAGACAATGTCCCGTTCTTAGTGACCCTGAACAATAAGGCGCGAACGTATGCCTCTAACAGCAAACTTGAAGAGGCCGATACTGCGTCGAGTCATATTAAGGTAGCCCCTGCGGTCATAGACAACAACAGGATAACTATCGACATACGGCCAGAAATATATGAACATATCAAGTCTTATTTGCGGAACGAGGACTATTTCCACGCTGTCGAAGAAGCATTCAAATTGGTACGCGAACTACTGTGTGAGTTAACTGGTTTTGAGCAAGCGCACAAGGCGTTTGCCGAAGAAAACTATCAGAAGATCTTCGGTCATTCTCCATCAACGGATCAGGAAAAAAACTTTTTCGAAGGCGTTAAATTCCTCAATATGGCCATCCAGAATTTTCGCAATGAGAAGGCCCACACACCGGCAAGTCCATTGGACCGGAATCTCGCGCTTCACTACGTGATTCTAGCCAGCTTAGCCTACGACCTCATATCGCGAAGCGACGGCGGTGAATGATGGAATTCAAGTTCAAGATACAGCCCTTCCAGGCCGAGGCCGCCAAGGCCGTGACCGACGTGTTCGAAGGACAGCCGAATCAAGGTGCATTTGCCTATGTTCGCGACCTGGGCAAGCGTGGCGCCACCAATCTCTTCGATACCGCCGAGGGCTATGGGAACGCGCCGATGCTGCTTGATGCCGAACAGCTTCTAGCCAACATCCGAAGCGCTCAATCTGGCAACCAGATCATGGAGTCTAGCTCGCTCTGTGCGGACATCGGCACCTGCCAGCTTGACGTGGAGATGGAGACCGGCACGGGAAAGACCTACGCCTACACCAAGACGGCCTATGAGCTCAACAGGCTCTATGGTTGGACGAAGTTCATAGTCGTGGTGCCGTCGGTAGCCATCCGCGAGGGCGTCTACAAGTCCTTCCAAGCCACGGAGCAGCACTTCTTCGAGCAGTACGGCAAGCCCATCAAGTACTTCATCTACAACAGCAGTCGACTGAACGAGTTGGACGCATACTCGCAGAGCACTGACATCAACGTGATGATCATCAACATGCAGGCCTTCAACACATCCATGAAGGAGGGTGGAACCAGCAAGGAGGCACGTATCATGTACTCCGAGCGTGATGAGTTCGGCAGTCGCCGCCCCATCGACGTGCTGGCAGCCAACCGGCCGATCGTCATCCAGGACGAGCCGCAGAAGATGGGCGGAGCGGCCACGCAGAACGGCATCAAGCGCTTCAATCCGCTCTTCTGCCTGAACTACTCCGCCACCCACCGCGTGGTTCACAACATGGTCTACGAGTTGGATGCACTCGACGCATACAACCAGCGTCTGGTGAAACGCATCGAGGTCAAGGGCTTCGAGCTCAAGAACATGCGCGGAACCGACGGGTACCTCTATCTGCAGGACGTCGTGGTGAGTCGTACGAAGCCGCCTGTCGCCATCATCGAGCACAAGAAGATGAACGCGTCGGGCACGGTGCGCAAGGTGGTCGGACGCTTCGACGTGGGAGATGACATCTATGCCGCCAGCGGCGACACGCGCATGGAGGCATACCATGACGGTTTCACCATCGCGCCCGATGGCATCGTGCCGGACATGGATGGCGAGCTGGGGCACGTGCGCTTCCTGAACGGACTCGTGCTCCGCAAAGGCGAGGTCTATGGCGACTCGTCCGAAGACGACATGCGTCGCATCCAGATTCGCGAGACCATCCGCTCGCACCTCCAGAAGGAGGAGGCGCTCTTCTTCCGTGGGGTGAAGTGCCTGTCACTCTTCTTCATCGATGAGGTCGCACGCTACCGGGCCTATGACGATGACGGCGGAGAGCTGACCGTGGGCTATGGCAAGGTCTTCGAGGAGGAGTATGCAGCGGCGATCTCCGAGCGCCTGGCCCATCCGACCATGGTCGACATGAAGGACAGCTCCTATCTCGACTACCTGAGGCGCTTCGATGCACACGAGGTTCACAAGGGTTACTTCAGCATAGACAAGCACGGGCATACGGTGGACAGCAGGACCAAGCGGGGCCAGGAGGGGAGCGACGACATCAGCGCGTACGATCTCATCCTGAAGAACAAGGAGCGGCTTCTCTCGTTCGACGAGCCGTGCCGCTTCATCTTCAGTCACTCCGCCCTGCGTGAGGGCTGGGACAACCCCAACGTGTTCCAGATATGCACGCTCAAGCACTCCGACTCCGAGACCGGCAAGCGTCAGGAGGTAGGGCGCGGTCTGCGGCTGTGCGTGAACCAGGATGGAGAGCGCCAGGATCTCTCTGTGCTCGGTGAGGGCGAGGTGCACAAGATGAATGTTCTCACCGTGATTGCCTCCGAAAGTTATGCGAACTTCGTCGATGCGCTGCAGCGCGACATCCGCGCCGAGCTGCGTGAGCGCCCGACGGTCGTTACGAACGCGCTGTTCGAGGGGCGCACCGTGAGGCTGCCCGATATGGAGCCCGTGACCTTCGACGGCGATGACGCGACCGTCGTATATGCCTTCCTGCTCAAGAACGACTTCATCGACCTGCATGGCAAGCCGACCGACAAGTTCAAGGACAGCAAGAGCTTCTCCTACGCGGTGACAGAGCTTCCACCGGAGGTCCAAGTGAAGGCGACGGCCATAGAAGTTCTGGTCAAGAGCGTCTACGATCCGGATGCACTTGCGGGCATGATAGCCGACGGGCATGAGAGCAAACTCACGGACAACCGGCTGAACGACAACTTCGACAAACGCGAGTTCAAAGAGCTGTGGGAGCGTATCAACTCCAAGCATGCCTACACGGTGAGCTTCGATGGGAACGAGCTGAGGCGGAAGTCCGTCGCCTATATCGACGAGCACCTCTCGGTCACGCGGTTGGGCGTGAACATGACGACGGGCATGCAGCAGAACAAGGCGACGCGCGCCGCCCTTGATACCGGCGAACACTTCGACATCACCGAGACGAACCAGGAGAACATCGATACCGGCACCGGTCAAGGAGTCAGCTACGACCTTGTGGGCGAGGTGGCGCAGGCCGCTGTCATCACGCGTCGCAGTGCTGCCGCCATCCTCGCGGGGATCAGCCCGCTCAAGTTCGATATGTTCAGGCAGAACCCCGAGGAGTTCATCGCCAAGGTCGGCAAGGCCATCGTCGCGCAGAAGGCGACGATGGTGGTCGATCACATCACCTATCACACGCTCGACGACAGATATGACAGCGAGATATTCACCGAGCGCATGCCTGAGAACCGATCCCACATTATCGCGACCAGGAAGAACGTTCAGGATTACGTGGTGTGGGACAGCCAGACAGAGAAGGACTTCGCCTGCGCGCTCGATGCTGCCTCGGAGGTCTGCGTCTACGCGCGTCTGCCCCGCTTGTTCCAGATACCCACGCCGGTCGGAAACTACGCACCTGACTGGGCCATAGCCTTCGAGAAGGACAGCGTGAGGCATATCTACTTCATAGCCGAGACCAAGGGAACCATGGAGACGCTGGAGCTCAAGGGCATAGAAAGCGCGAAGATCGCCTGTGCGAAGAAGCTCTTCAACGACATCAGCACGTCGGAGGTCCGTTATCACGAGGTCGCGAGCTATGGCGACTTGCTCGATGTCATAGGCACGATGGAATAGACAAAAACAGTTTTAAGTTGGCAGCAGCGCAATAGCTGAAATAGCCTGATATGCCGTAAGGAGGTTATTCATGAATCAAAAAGAGGACGGCGTCGAGTATCTGCTTGTCGACACAACGGGCGTGAACGATGATGCTGTGGCAGCGGGTATTGCATGGCTTCGTGACCATGACGGAGGGTGCATTCTTGCTCCTGAGCGACAAGCTATGTGGAACGTGCTACAGGCTAGAACAGATGGTGACTTCAAGAAAATAGAAGGTGCGCTTTCGCGATACGGCATCTCTCTTGCCTGGAAGCGCCGAGGCGTGCCGCGTGGAGCACGAAGCCTTGTGGTGGTATACATGGACAAGACGGTTGATGAGGAGATTAGGTATGGTGACTTCGAGCGAGTCTTCTTGATCCCCTGGACAGAGGGTGAGTCTGATTGGTTCAAGACTGCCTACAACCCCATCATTGTCACGGTCGATGAAAACGGTGAGCTCGCACAAGATGATTGCCAACCTGTCTATGCGAGCGTGAAGGATGAAGTTCCAGAATCACAGGACGGGATCCTACAGTTTCTTGCGCAGGAGGCCGCCGTCTACGATAACC